>NZ_CP032550.1:1824468-2128546 GCF_009735645.1 Microbacterium oryzae
CGTACACCGCGCGCGTCTGCGCGTCGACACCGGGGCGCCCCGCGTGCACCGCCTCGAGCAGGTCGCGGTTCTGATCCCACTTCAGGTACTCGATCGGGTACTCGGTGAGCAGGGCGTCCAAGCGCTCGAGCAGCCATGCGGCGACATCGGGCCGTGCCACATCCAGCACCTGCTGATTGCGCCACGACCGAGCGGATGGCGTGAGCAGCCAGTCGGGATGGCTGCGGTGGAGCTCTGAATCGGGATTGACCATCTCGGGTTCGACCCAGAGGCCGAATCCCATGCCGCGGGCGCGGACGTGATCCACCAGCGCGTGCAGACCCTCGGGCCACACCTCCGGGTCCACGGCCCAGTCACCGAGTCCGGCGTCGTCGCTGCGACGGCCGAGGAACCAGCCGTCGTCCAGCACGAACCGCTCCACGCCGACCGCCGCCGCCGCGTCGGCGAGGGCGACGAGCGGCTCGAGCTCGTGGGCGAAGTAGACGGCCTCCCATGTGTTGAGGACCACCGGACGATCGCCGCGCGGATGGCGCTCCCGCGCGCGGAGGGCCCGGTGCACCCGCGAGGAGAGGCCATCCAGGCCCGCGTCGCTCCAGACGAACCACGCGTCGGGGGTGACGAACGAGTCCCCCGGCTCGAGGACGATCTCGCCCGCGCGCAGGAGCTCGGCCGCGCCGAGCACCGAGCGCCCCTCGGGGAGGCGGTCGGTGCGGTAGACCGCGTCGGCGCTCCACGCCAGGTGCACGGCCCACACCTCGCCCGACCGGTCGGAGAAGCCGTGCGTCCCCGCCACGGTGACGAGGGGCGCGTCGTGGCCGGTGCGCCCGCGCCGCGACTCGCGCGAGTGGCTCCCCATCCCGATCGGACGACGCTGCGGCGCGCGCTCGCGGGTCCATCGGCCGCTGAAGTCGAGCACCTCGGTCGCCCGCTCCGCCAGGGGCAGCGTGGCCTCGAGAGCCGCGAGCGCGATCGGCTCGGCGCCGGTGTTCACCAGCGTGTGCGACACCCGCAGCACGCCCGCCTCGTCGAAGCGCAGCGAGCTCTGCAGGCGCACGCCGTCCGCCTCGGCGCGCAGGGAGAAGCCGAGATCGTCGACCTCGACATCCGCGACGCGCCAGGAGGGCAGAAGCGGGGCGCCGCCGATCGCGCCCGCGATGCCGGGCCTCCCCTGCCATCCTTCGCGCTCGGTCGGCAGGATGGTCAGCGGCCACGGCACGTCGAGGGCGCTCGCCGACACCTGCCGCGCGGACGCGGCATCGAGAGCGGCGAGGCCGTCGGCGTGCACGGGCCCGGGGTCGCTCCCCCAGTGCAGTACCTCCGGCAGCCCCTCGTCTCGGAATGCGACGACGAGGGCCGCACCGGCGGAGCGGAAGATCGTCACCGACGGCACGAGAGCGTCGCCGCCATCGGCGTCGACTCCCGGCAGGGTCATCGGGCTGTGGGTCATGAGGTGGCCTCCGTCTCGACGGCGTCGTCACGAACAGGTTCGCGCGGGTGACCCCTGTTTGTCAAATCGTGAAACAAACAATCAGGCGAGCAGGGCCCGGATGGCCAGCCCCGCTCCCGCGCGCGCCCATTCGGAGAAGTCCCACGTGCGCACGTCGAGGTCGACCTCGACCGCATCCTTGTCGACCCGGTCCGCGATCGCCCGATGCATGGCGTCGCCGCCGAGCTCGACGACGGGGATGCCGTCGCCGGTGAGCACGATCTTCTGCGGGTCGACGAGGCTCGCCACGGTCGCGATGAGCATCCCGAGCGCGCGCCCGGCATCCGCGAACACGTCGAGCGCCCTCGCGTCTCCTGCCCTCGCCGCCTTGACGACGCCGGCGTAGTCCACGCCGGGCCGGTCGTACGCCTCGGCGATCGCGCCGCTGACGAGCATGCTCGACGCGCACCCGCGGTGCCCGAGCCCACAGGGCGGGCCGTCCTCGTCGACGATGAAATGGCTGATGAGGCCCGAGCGACTGTGGGCGCCGTCGAGCGGGCGCCCGTTCACGACGAGTCCGCAGCCGATACCGACGCCGACCGTGATGAGGGCCATGTCGTCGATGCCCGCACCCGCTCCGAACCAGTGCTCGGTCGCCGTGAGCGCCTGCACGTCGTTCTCGACGGCGCAGGGCAGGCCCGTCGCGTCGCGCACGAGCGCGCCCAGCGGCACGTCCGTCCAGTCGAGGAAGGCGGAGTGCTCGACGAGCGCACCGCCGGCGGGCTGACTGACGCGCCCGGCGATCGCGATCCCCACCGACGTCAGCGTCGGGTAGGTCTCGGCGAAGCCGCGCGCGACGTCGGCGATCTCGGCGACGACATCCGCCACCTCGCGCGAGGGCAGGGGACGCTCGACGCTCGCGACGGCGGCCGCAGCGAGGTCGGTGACAACCGCGTACAGCGCGTCGCCGGTGAGCTTGATTCCGAGGAAGTGCCGGGCGTCCGCGCGCAGATGCAGCATCTCGGAGGGGCGGCCGGTCTGCGCCATCAGGCGCGTCTGCCCCTCGGCGAGGACCCCGGCCTCGACGAGACCGCGCGTGATCCGAGTGAGACTGGCACGCGAGAGATGGAGGCGGCGCGCGATCTCCGCGCGGGGCAGCTCGCCGTGGATGAGCACCTCGAGAAGGGCAGCCCGCGAGGCGGGCGACATCTCGCCGATGTCGTCGCTTCCCACGCTCTCTGATACGTCCTCTGGACCGACCAACTTTGTCACCTTTCTAAACATACTCTCTTGTGCCCGCCTTGAACCCCGTGCCGTGTCGTGCGCAGCGGCGCCTGTCAAGGCGGTTCGCATCGCGGCGCGGGTTCCTAGGCTCGGAGGACCACGAAGGGAGAAGCATGGACAACGAGATCCGGCATGCGACCGAAGAGGACCACGAGACCATCAAGCGCATCGTGAAGGCGGCGAAGATCGGCCTGCTCACGACGGTCAGCGACGCGGGGCATCTGCACAGCCGTCCGCTCGCCGCGCAGGACGTGGAGTTCGACGGCGACCTGTGGTTCTTCACGCAGGACCCGAGCGACAAGGTCCGCGACATCGCGGGGAACGCCCAGGTCAACGTCGCGTTCGAGAGCGGCAAGGGCTACCTCTCGATCGCCGGGGTGGCCGAGGTCGTGCACGACCGCGCGAAGGTCGACGAGTACTGGTCGCCCATGGTGGCCGCATGGTTCCCCGAGGGGAAGGACGATCCGACCATCGCGCTCATCAAGGTGCACGCCGAGTCGGCGGAGTACTGGTCGCAGGACGACCCGGGCGTCGTCGCCGCGTTCAAGATCGTGAAGACCGCGATGACGGGCGGTCAGCCCGACGTCGGCACGAACCGCAGCGTCGAGCTGTAGCGGAAGACCGCGCGCTCGCTCGCACAGCGCGCGCCCGCTCGAAGACCGCGCGTACGCTCCGAAACGGGACGTGCCATCCGTGCTGTCTCGGAGCGTTCGCGCGTTCAGAGTGAGCGAAGACGCTGTGTCAGAGCGGCGAGGTGGTCTCGCGGGCGCCGACGGGGACCGAGACCGCATCCCCGCTCGCACACCGCGTCCACGCTCCGAGCCCCCACGTGGTGCATGCGGTCTCGGAGCGCTGGCGCGGTGCCCCGCACCCACCGTCCTACAGGACGGTGACCCGCCCCTCCGTCGGCTGCAGCGTGAGCCGGTAGCCCGCGGGGGTTCCGGCCACAACCGGCGCGACGCCGTCGTCGAGGGCGAGCGCGTCGAGCACGTCCTGCAGCGCCGCGGGGTCCGGCTCCACCCGCTCGAACGCCACGAGCTCGACGGCGGGGATGTCGCCCAGCCCCGGATGCGCGGTCGAGCCCCAGTCGATGAGGAACGGCACGTCGAGCCGCCGCCCCTCCCCCTGCGTCAGCCGCCACTGCAGTAGCGAGCCATCCGCCGTGCGGCGCGACAGATCGCTGACCTCGCCCGGGTCGTAGCCGCGCGCGCGGGCGCCCGCCACGGTCGCGTCGATGTCGTCCGGGTGCACGGCGTACGTGCGGACGACCGGCGCCGTGAGCGCGTCGATCCCGAACGTGGTCGGCAGTGCCGCGTCCGCGCGATCCGGATCGGGGCCGATGAGCTCGACGTACTGCCGCCCACGCTCCCCGCCGACCGTGAGCGCGACGAGCGCATTCGCGGTCCCCGTCGGGTGCACGCCGCCCGGAGAAGCCGTCACGCCCGTGCGCTCGGCGAACCACCGCACGAGCTCCTCGAGGTCGGGCCCGGCGATGACGACGTGATCGAGCAGCCGCGGGATGGCCACGGTCAGCTCCGCCGCCGGGCCGGAACCTCCGGCTCGCCCAGCGACAGCATGAGGCGGTTGGCCCAGTTGAAGAAGGCCGCGCCGTTGATCACGTCGACGATCTCGGCGTCATCGAGACCCGCGTCGCGCAGCCGCTGCACGTCGGCATCGTCGAACGCCAGCGGTGTCTCCGCGAGCGCCACCGACGAGGCCGCGACGGCGTTCCAGACCTCGTCGCCCAGGTCGGCGCCGACGCCCTCGTCGAGCAGGCGCTGCACATCCGCCTCGCGGCCGGACTCGCGGGTGGCCGCCGCGGCATGCACGTGCGCGCAGTAGACGCAGCCGTTGTACCGGGAGGTGGCCGCGGCCGCGAGCTCGCGCTCAGCCCGGCCGACACCGCTCGTGACGTTGAAGAAGATGTCGAGGTCGGTGAGCGTCCGCGCCCGCAGCGCCTCGGGGTCGCGCGCGAGCAGCCGGAAGTACGGCATCTTCGCGCGCGCGGGCTCGATGAGCGCGTCGCGCTGCTCGTCGGTCAGGTCGGCCTCGGCGACCGGCAGCAGCCACGGCACCCAGCCGAGACCCTGCTGCGTGAACGCCTCGGGCCGGGCGAGGTCGGGGTACTCGGTGACGAGCTCGGTCATGCTGCGGTCCCTTCGTGCGTGGCGTTCGTGCCGTTCGTGCTGCGCGCGAGCACCCGCAGCCCCCACGCCGCACGCAGCTGGAACGTGAGGAACGAGACGAGCTGCGACAGCGAGACGATGTCGTCTGCGCTCCAGCCCGCGTCGACGAGCGAGCGGATGGCCGTGGGCCGGGCCTCGCGCGGCCGGAAGACGAGCAGGTGGGTGTGGGTGAGCGCGGCCGCGAGGCGCTCGCCCAGCACGGCGGCGTCGGCGGTCCAGCGGAGGCCCTCGGTGCTCTCGCCCCGCAGCCCCTCCTCGCGGTAGGCGCCATAAGGGCCGCGCGTGGCGCCATCCGCGGCCGCTGCGTCGATCGCCTCGACGAGCTCGGGGGCCTCATCGCCGAGCAGGTCCGCGTAGAACGCGGTCGCCTCGTCGAAGCCATGCAGGCGCGCAGTGAAGGCGGCGACCGCGTAGCGCTCGGCGTGCGGGAAGGTGCCGGGGTCGGCCGGCTCGAGCAGCGCCTCGAAGCTGCGCTGCGCGTTCTCGCGGGCCTGCACGCGCTGATCTCGGATGGCCGAGAGCGCGCTGCCCGGGGCGACGCCCGCGAGCAGGTCGATGATGTCCGCGTTCTGGCTCATGAGGCTCCTTGAGTTTCGAGTTCGGCGGCGAGTGAGGGGACGGATGCGGGGGCGGGCACGGAGGTCGCGAGCCCCAGGCGCGGGGCGACCTCGGTCGCCAGCAGCTCGAGCGAGCGCAGCGTGAGCTCGTGAGTGGCTGCCACGGAGTGCACCTGGAACGACACGTCGGTGGCCGCGGGCAGCGTCTCGTCGGCGGCGAGCGACGCCACGACCTCGTCGACGGTGCCGACGTGCGTGTCGGTGAGCCGCGCGAGCTCGTCGATGCCCAGCCCGGCGGGATCGACGCCGAACATCGTCTGCGTGAGGCGGGCGAGGCCGTCCTGCGCGAGCTCGAGCGCACGGGTGCGGTTCTCGGGGTCGACGACGAGCGCGGTGCGCGACGCCAGCACGCGCGGGACGGCGCCGTCGGGCAGGGCGGCACGGTAGGCCGCGATGATCGGCAGCTGCACCTCGTGGAGCGGTGCGTCGGGAGCGCCGTCCGGTCGTGGCTGCGTGCGCGAGAGCATGAGGCCGTCGCCGCGCTCGCCCGCGCGGCGACCGCCGTCGGCCGAGAACGTGGCCTGCCAGATCCGGCGCGCGAGGTCGCCTGCGGCGGGGTAGATGCGGGACTCGGTGCCGCGGATGCCGCGGCCCTCGAGCGCGTCGAGGAACACCTCGAGGTGCTCGGCGAAGATCTCGCGGCGCCGGTTGGCGTCGCGCCCGAAGGCGGCGAACGACGCGGGCGTGCCGCCCGAGGCGACGCCGAGCTGCAGGCGGCCGCCGCTCAGCTGATCGAGCACGGCGGCGTCTTCGGCCGCGCGCACCGGGTCGTCGATGGGCAGGGTGAGCACGGCGGTGCCGAGCTCGATGCGCGAGGTGCGCTCGGCCGCCGCCGCGAGCAGCACGAACGGCGAGGGGAGCCCGCCCTCGTGCTCGCCGAAGTGATGCTGCGCGACCCAGGCCGAGGCGAAGCCGGAGTCCTCGGCCTGAGCGATCTGCTCGAGCGCGAACCGGTAGCGGTCCGCGGCCGATGCCTCTTCCAGCAACCGGGTGAAGAATCCGAGCCGGGTCATGCGTGTCCTCCGAAGGATGTGAAGGCCGTGCCGGGGATGGCCGCGAGCAGCTGCCGCGTGTACGCGTGCTGCGGATCGTCGAAGACCTGTCGCGCGCTGCCGAACTCGACCTGGCGGCCGCGCTGGAGCACCGACACCGTGTCGGCGATCTGGCGGATGACCGCGAGGTCGTGCGAGATGAAGACGTACGTCAGGCCCAGCTCGCTCTGCAGGCGGGCGAGCAGACGCAGGATCTGCGCCTGCACCGTGACGTCGAGCGCCGACACCGCCTCGTCGAGCACGACGAGCTCGGGCTCGAGGATGAGCGCGCGTGCGATCGCGACGCGCTGCCGCTGCCCGCCGGAGAGCTCGCGCGGTCGGCGCCGCCCGATCTCGGGGGCGAGCGACACGAGCTCGAGGTGATGCGCGACCCGTTCGGCCCGGTCTCCGCGGTCGCCGATGCGGTAGTTCTGCAGCGGCTCGGCCAGGATGTCGGCGATCGTCTGCCGCGGATCCAGCGACCCGTAGGGGTTCTGGTAGACGAGCTGCGTGGTGCGGCGGAACCCCCGCGGCGAGCGCAGCGCGGTGACATCGACATCGCCCACGCGGATGGTCCCGGCGGTCGGGCGGTTGAACCCCGCGATGCTTCGACCCGTCGTGGTCTTGCCCGACCCCGACTCCCCCACGAGCGCGTGCGTGGTGCCGCGCGGCACCGCGAATGTGACGTCGTCGACCGCGACGAGGGGCTCGCGCCCTGCACCGCGCGAGAACTCCTGCCGCAGCCCCGTGACCTCGACGAGCGGACGCGCGCCGGTCTCGACGACCGGCGGCGTGCGCTCGACGATCTGCGCGAGCGAGGGCGCATCGGCGAGGAGCGTGCGCGTGTAGGGCGACTGCGGCGCCGTGAGCACGGTCGCCGACGGCCCCTCCTCCTGCACCTCTCCCCCGCGCATCACGACGATGTCGTCGGAGCGGTCCGCTGCGACGGCGAGGTCGTGCGTGATGAAGAGGATGCCGGTGCCGGTCTCCGCGCGAAGGCGGTCGAGCAGGTCGAGGACGGTCCGCTGCACGGTGACGTCGAGGGCGCTCGTCGGCTCGTCGGCGATGATCAGCTCGGGCTCGAGCGCGAGCGCCGCCGCGATGAGCACGCGCTGGCGCATGCCACCGGACAGCTCGTGCGGGTACTGCCGCGCCCGCGTCTCGGGGTCGTCGATGTCGACGCGCTCGAGCAGGTCGATGACCCGCTGGTGGATCTTCCGGCGATCCCGCCAGCCGTGGATGCGCAGGGCCTCCGACACGCTGGCCTCGATCGTCGCGACGGGGTTGAGCGAGTTGCCCGGGTCCTGCGGGATCAGGCCGATGCACCGCCCGCGCAGCCGTCGCCATCCGCGCTCGTTCAGCCCGACCAGCTCGGTCTCGCCCGACGCGCGCTCGTTCAGCAGGATGCTGCCGCCGGCGACGTGCCCGTTGGAGGCGAGCAGGCCGATGACGGACTGCGCGACCGTGGTCTTGCCCGACCCGGACTCGCCGACGAGCGCGGTGACCTGACCGGCCTGCACGTCGAACGAGACGCCGCGCACGGCATCGACCGGGCCGTGGCCGGTGCGGTACTGCACGGCGAGGTCGCGGATGGACAGCAGCGGCGCGCTCATGCGGGCTCCCCTCCTCGGATGGCCTGGCTCAGGCGGTTGGTGGCCAGCACGACGATCACGACGACGGCGCCGGGGAGCACGGTGAGCCACCATGCGGTGGCGACGTAGTCGCGCCCCTCCGCGATGAGGAGTCCCCACTCCGGGGTGGGCGGCGGTGCGCCGTAGCCGAGGAAGCCGAGCGTCGAGATCTGCAGGATGGCGGAGCCGAGCTGCAGGGCGGCCAGCGCGATGACGGGGGTGAGGGAGTTCGGCAGGATGTGCCGCCACAGCACGCTGAGGAACGTGCCGCCGGAGCCGTACGCGGCCTCGACGAACTCGCTCACCCGCACGCTCACGACCTCCGCGCGGGCGAGCCGCGCGAAGACCGCGATCGACGTGACGCCCACGGCGATGGCCGCGTTCGTGGTGCCGAAGCCCAGCAGGATCACCACGCTCAGCGACAGCAGCAGGGCGGGGATGGCCAGGAGCACGTCGACCGCGCGCATGAGCACGTCGTCGACGACGCCGCCGGTCGCTCCCGCGGTGACCCCGATGGCGGTGCCCACGACGAGCCCGACGAGCACCGCGATGAGCGCGCCGCTGATGGAGTGCGAGGCGCCGTGGACGACGCGCGTGAAGACGTCGCGCCCGGTCGCGTCGGTGCCAAACCAGTGCGCGCCGCTCGGCGCCTGCAGCGAGCGGCCCACGCTCTCGGTGGGGCTGAGCGGGGCGAACAGGCTCGGCGCGATCGCCCACGCCAGCGCGAGGAGGAGCACGATCACCGGGATGAGGACGCCGGGCCGCAGCAGCGCCCGGCCGAGCAGGGCCCGGGAGGGTCGGGGCCGGGAGGGGCGGGTCGGAGCGAGGGTGCTCATCGGAGGGCTCCCTTCCGAGCGGGCCGAGCCGAGCGGGTCGCGCGGCCGGATGTGCGCAGCCGCGCGTCGAGCACGGGGTAGAGCAGGTCGACGACGAGGTTGATGACGACGAAGGTCACCGTCGTGATGACGACGACCGCGAGGAGCACCGGGGTGTCGCGATTCGCGACGGCCTGGGCGGTCAGCTGCCCGACGCCGTTGCGGGCGAAGACGGTCTCGGTGACCACCGCGCCGCCGACGAGCTCGCCGAACAGCAGTCCCGCCATCGTCAGCGTGGGCAGCAGCGCGTTGCGGGCGACGTTCCGCCACAGCAGCCATGACGTGCTGGCGCCGCGCGCGCGCACCACGGCAACGAACGGGCGGTGCCGCACCTCGTCGATGCTGCGCATGAGCACCTGCGCGAGCGGGGCGGCGATGGGGATGGCCAGGGTCGCCACGGGCAGGATGAGCGACTCGACCGGGCTCGCCCCGATCGCGGGGATGAGCCGCAGCCGGAACGAGAAGACCTGGATGAGGATGATCCCCACCCAGAACACCGGCAGCGAGACGAAGAACGGCGGGATGTTGCGAAAGACGCGGCGCAGCCATCCGCCCTTGCCGTAGGTCGCGGTGAAGGCGATCGTCACCGCGAGGAAGATCGCCGATCCCAGGCCCAGCACGGCGAGGAGCAGGGTCGACGGCAGGTTCGCGGCGATGAGGTCGGACACCGCCGCACCGCTCTGCACGGAGAAGCCGAAGTCGCCGCGGAGGAAGCCCGCCGCGGAGTCGAGGTAGCGGAGCACGAGCGGCTGGTCGGCGCCGTAGGAGGCGCGGATCTCGTCGAGCTGCTCGGGCGTGAGGCCGAGGTCGGGGTTGCCGTATCGGGCGAGCACGGCGTCGCCGGGCAGGGCCGCGAGGAGCACGTACGCCGCCGTGTAGGCGAGCACGAGCACCAGCAGCGCCTGCCCGGCGCGTCGCAGGACGTAGGTCATCCGGGGCCTACTGAGCCAGCCACGTGTCGTAGAACCACGGCCGGCCCACCGACTCGGTCCGGAAGCCCTGCACCGCGTCGACGAAGCCGAACACCTGGGGCTCCTCGAAGATGGGCAGGATGTAGGCCTGCTCGGCCATGCGCTGCTGCGCGGCGGCCGACGCCTCCGCGCGCCCCTCCTCGGTCGGCGTGGACGCGACCTGCTGCAGCAGCCCGTCGAGCTCCTCGTCGCCGATGCTGCCGTCGGGGTAGCCGTTCAGCAGCGTGTTGCGGTTGGCGGAGTGGTACTGCGACTTCAGGACGTCGAAGTCGGCGCGGCCGACCATGGAGTGGTACACCTGCAGCGTGCCGACCTCGACGCGGGCGGCATCCTGCGCGGCCTGGTCGCCGGGCAGCAGGTTCACCTCGATGCCGAGCTCGCCCAGCTGCTCCTGGATGAGCGTGACGACCTCCGCCGAGCGCGGCTGCGGCAGGGCCTCGTTGAACGTCAGGGACAGCTTCTGACCGTCCTTCTCGCGCACGCCATCCGACCCGATCTCCCAGCCGGCGCCATCCAGCAGCTCGGCCGCCTTGTCGGGGTCGTACTGGTAGTACTCGGAGGTGTCGGTGTAGCCGAGCGCGGTGGTCGCGAGCGCGCCGGTCGCCAGCGGGTAACTGTCGGTGAAGAGCGTCTCGACGATCTGCTCGCGGTCGATGCCGGCGATGAGCGCCTTCCGCACGTCGATGTCCTCGAGGATCGGGTCGCGGAAGCGGAAGCTCAGGCCGTTGTTGACGCCGTTGGTGGCGGCGGCGAGCAGCGAGAGCCCGTCGGCGTCGAACTGCGTCTCGTCGGGCGCCTCCACCTGGCGGGCGATGTGCGCCTGCTGAGCGGTGACGGTTCCGACGCGCACGCTGTCCTCGGGGACGACGAGGTAGTCGATGCCGTCGAGGTACGCACGGCCCTGGTGCTCGAGCGAGGGCGGCGCCCAGTCGTAGTCCTCGCGGACCTCGAGGGAGATCTCGGTGCCGATCTCCTCGTCCGCGATCACGAACGGGCCGCTGCCGATGATCTCGGTCGCGTTGCCGGGGCCGAACTCCTCCCCCGTGCGCTCCAGGGTCTCGTTGGAGACGAGCCCGGAGTTGATCGTCGAGACGGCCTGCGCGAACCCGGGCGACGGCGCGGAGAAGTGGAACTTCACCGTGCGGTCGTCGACGACCTCGCCGCGGTCGTAGTTGTTGATGGCCTCCGACACCGTGAGCGCGCGGTCGGGGTCGCCCTTGCCGAACAGGTCGATGTTGCGCACGACGTTCTCGGCGTCGAGCGGCGAGCCGTCGGAGTAGGTGACGCCCTCGCGGAGGGTGAAGGTGTACTCGGTCGCGTCGTCGTTGACCTGCCAGTCCTCGGCGATCCACGGCTCGAGCTCGAGCGTCTCGGGGTTCTGGTAGAGCAGGCGGTCCGCGATGTTGTCGACGATGCCGCCGTTCGGATAGAAGCCCGCGGCGGGCGGGTAGAGCGTGTTCCAGGTCTGCGGCTCGAGGTAGGTGAGCGTGCCGCCCTCCTGGGGCTCGCCGGACGGCGCCGACCCGGTCGAGGAGGACCCGCCCGAGCAGCCGGCGAGAAGAGCGGCGGCCGTGACGACGGAGGCCGCGGCGAGCGCCGCGCGAGGGATACGGGACATGGGAGTCTCCTTGGGACGAGATGGGATCACCGGCGTCGTGCGCCGATGAGGAGAGTTCACCACACGCGGGCGCTCGCGGCGCTTGCGCGCTTCATGCAACGTAAAGAGACTGGGCGGACATCGGCCGTCCGGCGAGAGGGGTTCCATGTCCGCGATCGAGAACGCGAAGGTCGCCGTCATCGGCGCGGGGGCGGTGGGAGCGAGCACGGCGTACGCGCTCCTCATCCGCGGCGCTGCGCGGCAGGTCGCCCTCTACGACGTGAACACCGCCAAGGTCGACGCCGAGGTGCTCGACCTCGCGCACGGCGCCCTGTTCACCGGCGCCAGCACGATCGCGGGCGGCAGCGACATCTCGGTCGTCGCCGGCGCGCAGGTCGTCGTCATCACGGCGGGAGCCGCCCAGCGGCCCGGACAGACGCGGCTCGACCTCATCGGGACGAACGCGCGGATCCTCGAGACGCTGCTGCCGCAGCTGCTCGAGGTCGCGCCCGATGCGGTCTACATCGTCGTCTCCAACCCGTGCGATGTGCTGACCTCTCTGGCGGTCGCGCAGACCGGGCTGCCGCCGCAGCGCCTCTTCGCGTCGGGCACCGTGCTCGACACGTCGCGCCTGCGCTGGCGGCTGTCGCAGCGGACGGGCGTCACGCCGAGCTCGGTGCACGCGCACATCGTGGGCGAGCACGGGGACTCGGAGTTCCCGCTGTGGTCGAGCGCCCGCATCGGGCCGGTCCCGATCCTCGACTGGCAGCCGGAGGACGGCGGCCGGCTCACGCTCGACGAGCTGGAGGACATCGCCTCCGACGTGCGGAACGCCGCGTACACCGTGATCCAGGGCAAGGGCGCGACGAACTACGCGATCGGGCTGTCAGCGACGCGCATCGTCGAGGCGGTCCTGCGCGACGAGCACGCCATCCTGCCGGTCTCGACCGTGCTGTCCGACTTCCACGGGATGGACGGAGTCGCCCTCTCGGTGCCGTCGGTCGTCTCGGCGAGCGGAGCCACCGCCATCCGCGAGACGTCGTTCGACGAGCGCGAGCTCGCGTCGCTGCGGGCGTCGGCCGCCGCGCTCGCCGACATCGAGGAGCAGCTGCGCGGCTGACCCGAGGGCGATGTCGGAGCCCCCGCCTACGCTGGAACCATGGCCACCAAACGCGCTCCCGCTCCGGCGTACGTCTGCTCCGAATGCGGATGGACGTCGCCCAAGTGGGTGGGGCGCTGCGGCGAGTGCCAGCAGTGGAACACGGTCGTCGAGGCGGCCGCTCCTGCGGGCGGCGCGCGCCGGGTCGCGCCGCTGATCCCCACCGCGTCCGCGCGCCCGATCACCTCGATCGACACGGCCGAGACGCCGCGTCGCGCGAGCGGCGTGGGCGAGTTCGACCGCGTGCTGGGCGGCGGCATCGTGCCGGGGGCGGCCATCCTGCTCTCCGGCGAGCCGGGCGTCGGCAAGTCCACGCTCCTGCTCGAGGTGGCCGCGCGGTCCGCGCGCGAGGGACGGCGCGTGCTCTACGTGAGCGCCGAGGAGTCGCCGGGGCAGGTGCGCCTGCGGGCGGAGCGGACCGGGGCGCTGCACGACGAGCTGTTCCTCGCCGCCGAGACCGACCTCGCCCGCATCCTCGGGCACATCGACGAGGTGCAGCCGGCGCTCGTCATCGTCGACTCGGTGCAGACGATCTCGTCCTCCCTGTCGGATGGCGCGGCCGGCATGCCGGGGCAGGTGCGGGAGGTGGCTTCCACGCTCATCCGCATCGCGAAAGAGCGCGATCTGCCGGTCATCCTCGTCGGGCACGTCACGAAAGACGGGCAGGTCGCCGGTCCGCGGCTGCTCGAGCACCTCGTCGACGTCGTATGCCACTTCGAGGGCGACCGGCAGACGAGCCTGCGGTTCATCCGCGCGCTGAAGAACCGCTTCGGGGCGGCCGACGAGGTGGGCTGCTTCGAGATGGCCGGCGATGGCATCGTCGAGGTGCCCGACCCGAGTGCGCTCTTCCTCTCGCACGGCAGCCCCGAGCCCGGCACGTGCATCTCCATCGCGCTCGAGGGGCGCCGCGCACTGCCCGTCGAGGTGCAGGCGCTGACCGTGCCGACGCAGGCGAACAACCCGCGTCGGGTGGTGCACGGGGTGGATCCGTCGCGGGTGGCGATGGTGCTGGCGGTGCTCGAGCGCCGGGCCGGCATCAAGACGAGCGACCTCGACGTGTACGTGTCCACCGTCGGCGGCGTGCGGTTCACGGAGCCTGCATCCGACCTGGCGATCGCGATCGCCGTGGCGGGCGCCGTGCGGAACCACGCCATCGCGCGCAACGTCGCGGCGGTCGGGGAGCTCAGCCTCTCCGGCGACGTGCGTCCGGTGACGCAGGGGGCGCAGCGCCGCGCGGAGGCCGCGCGGCTCGGCTACACGCGCGTGGTCGACGACCGGTCGGGCAAGCTCTCCTCGGCGCTCAACGACATCCGCGCCCTGCACCTGGTGCCGCAGCACACGGGGTACGCGGACTTCTGAGCGACCGAAGACCCGCCGCGGTCAGCGCGCGCCGCTCAGGCGTCGAGCGTGCCGCTCAGGCGTCGAGCGCAGCCAGCAGGTCGGCGGGCGACGCCTGCATCGGGTGCGGGCCGGCGATGTCGAGGAACACGGTCGTGATCGCGGTGCGGTGCTGCGTGAGAAACGCGCGCAGCCAGGCGGGCGAGTACACCCCGACCTGCGGCGGCAGGTTGCCGGGCTTGTGGCGGGCGTCGCTGAAGAGCAGCAGCGCGACCTGTCCGGTGCTCGGGTCGCGGTAGGTCCACACCTCGCCGCCGTCGAGCGGGTCGTCCTTCGGGCCCGGGGACAGCAGCGGCACGACGGTGTTGCCGTTGCGGAGGGCCAGGGCGACCGCCGCCATGTCCTGCTTCTCGAGCGCCCGGGCGAGGGCTTCGGAGCGGAATGCCGAGGGATCCGCGGCGACGGACTTCTTTCGCTTCGCAGAGGCCATGCGTCCAGCCTACGGACCGGCCGATCCGCGAGCGCCCCGCGGGGGAAATGAGGGACCCCCCGCCTCTGGTGATCCGAGAGGTGCGAGGGGTCCGAGTCCCTCCGATGCAGCCGCCGTGCTGGGGACACGATATGCGACGAGCCGCTGGGGACGGCTCTGGGTGCATTGGAGTTGATAAGACTCTACGTCACGCGTCCCATAGCGTCTGTCCCCTCTTCGGGGGACACGATCTTCGGGCGTGTCGGGTATTTCTTCGTCAGTTGAGGACGAACTGCGTGGTCTCGGCGGCTTTCACGCCGCCGATCTCGACCTGGAGGTGGTACGAGGCGCCGGATGCGGGAGCCGCCGGGCGGCTGTCGCTGTCGCAGGTGTCGACGCTGGAGCGCGTGCGGTCCCACACGACGGGCTCCGCGCTGGTGACGGTCTGCCCCGCGTCGAGCGTGACCTCCATGTCGCTCGGCTCGCTCTGGCAGTCGGTCGACGTCCACCACGTGTCGGCGCCGCTTATGACGGTGAAGCGCTGCGTGGTGGTGCCGACGTTCAGCAGGCATTCCGTGTCGCCGCTGTTGGTGAGCTCGATCGAGAAGCGCGGGTCCTGATCGGCCGCGTACTCGCTCTGGTCCGCGATCCCGGTGACCTCGAGGTCCTTCGGGTCGCAGGGTTGCGGCGTGGGTGCGCCGGTGGGCGTGGGCTCAGCGGATGGCGCGGGCTCGGTCGCCGCCGGAGCCGTCGTCGCGGAGGTGCCCGGGTTCTCCGTGGCGGGCGTGGACTCGCTCGCGCCGCGCCAGGGCTGCGCAACGGCGAGCCAGACGAGGCCGCCGACGATGAGGAGGGCGAGCAGGAGCACCATGAGGCGCCGACGTCGGTAGACGGCGGGACTGGGGCGGCGTCGCTGACTCACGCGGGCATCCTCTCAGAGGTGCTTGAGCATTCGGGTATTGCCGAGCGTGTTGGGCTTCACGTGCGCGAGATCCAGGAACTCGGCGATGCCCTCGTCGCGGCTGCGGACGAGCTGCGAGTACACGTCGGGCGAGACGACCTGCTCGCCGATGGGCTCGAAGCCGCGGCGGCGGAAGAAGTCGACCTCGAAGGTGAGGCAGAACAGGCGCGACAGGCCGAGCTCGCGCGCGTTC
The DNA here is from genome assembly GCF_009735645.1 of Microbacterium oryzae. Lineage (NCBI taxonomy): Bacteria > Bacillati > Actinomycetota > Actinomycetes > Micrococcales > Microbacteriaceae > Microbacterium > Microbacterium oryzae. The sequence goes on from NZ_CP032550.1 coordinate 1,840,207, forward strand.
TGCTCGAGCCCTTCGACTATGGCGCGGCCGACGCCGTGGTGGATCCACTCGTCGGCGACGAGGAGGGTGCGGACCTCGCCCAGGTCCTCCCACATCACGTGGAGGGCGCCGCAGCCGATGACCTGACCCGCGCCATCCACCGCGACGAGGAACTCGGGCGTCGCCTCGTAGAGCACGACGAGATCCTTGCCGAGGAGAATGCGCCGTTCGACCAGCGGCTGGAGCATCCGGTGCACCCGCTCCATGTCGGCTGCTCGGGCCGGGCGCAGGGTGAACTCCGTCATGCTCCCAGCCTAGGACGGGGCACCTCCGCCTCTCCTGGACGCGGGCGACCGACCGAGCGAGCGGGCACGCGAAAGGGGCGGAGCCCGAAGGCCCCGCCCCTTGCCGATTCGACGGGTGTCAGTCGCCCAGCGCCGCCAGGTCCGGCGTCGCGGACAGGTCGCCGCCGGTGTTCACGCCGACCGAGACCTTCTCGCCACGCGGTGCGCTGTCGAACGTGAACTTGCCGTCGACGAGGTCCACCTTGATGTGGTGCCCCGCCTCGAGCTGGCCGTTCAGCAGCTGCTCCGACAGCCGGTCCTCGACCTCGCGCTGCATGGCGCGGCGGAGCGGACGGGCGCCGAGTGCGGGGTCGAACCCGACCTCGATGAGACGCTCCTTGGCCGCCTGCGACAGCTCGATCGTCATGTCGCGGTCGAGGAGGCGCTCGGCGAGGCGCTTCGTGAACAGGTCCACGATCTGCACGAGCTCGCTCTTCGACAGCTGCGGGAACACGATGATGTCGTCCACGCGGTTGAGGAACTCGGGCTTGAAGTGGCGCTTCAGCTCCTCGTCGACCTTGCCCTTCATCCGCTCGTAGGTCGTCTGCGTGTTGCCCTCGACCTGGAAGCCGACGGGGCCACCCGCGATCGCCGACGAACCGAGGTTCGTCGTCATGATGATCACCGTGTTCTTGAAGTCGACGACGCGACCCTGGCCATCCGTCAGCCGTCCCTCTTCCAGGATCTGGAGGAGCGAGTTGAAGATGTCGGGGTGCGCCTTCTCGATCTCGTCGAATAGCACGACGGAGAACGGCTTGCGGCGCACCTTCTCGGTGAGCTGGCCGCCCTCTTCGAAGCCGACGAACCCGGGAGGGGCGCCGAAGAGGCGCGAGACCGTGTGCTTCTCGCCGAACTCCGACATGTCGAGCGAGATGAGCGCGGCCTCGTCGTCGAAGAGGAACTCCGCGAGCGCCTTGGCGAGCTCGGTCTTGCCGACGCCGGTGGGGCCGGCGAAGATGAACGACCCCGAGGGGCGCTTCGGGTCCTTGAGGCCGGCGCGCTGACGACGGATGGTCTTCGACAACGCGGCGATCGCCTCCTCCTGGCCGATGACGCGCTGGTGCAGCGCCTTCTCCATGAAGACGAGGCGGCTGGTCTCCTCCTCGGTGAGCTTGAACACCGGGATGCCCGTCGCCTGCGCGAGGACCTCGGCGATCAGGCCCTCGTCGACGACCGCGTGGGTCGCGACGTCGCCCGAGCGCCACTGCTTCTCGAGGCGCAGACGCTCGCCGAGGAGCGCCTTCTCCTCGTCGCGCAGCGACGCGGCCTTCTCGAAGTCCTGCTCCTCGGAAGCGGCTTCCTTGGACTCGCGGACCTTGGCGATCTTCTCGTCGAACTCGCGCAGCTGCGGCGGCGACGACAGGATCGACAGACGCAGGCGGGCGCCGGCCTCGTCGATCAGGTCGATGGCCTTGTCCGGCAGGAAGCGGTCGCTCACGTAGCGGTCGGCGAGGTTCGCGGCCGCGACGATCGCGCCATCCGTGATCTGCACCTTGTGGTGCGCCTCGTAGCGGTCGCGCAGACCCTTGAGGATGTTGATCGCGTGGGGCAGCGAGGGCTCCGCGACCTGGATGGGCTGGAAGCGGCGCTCGAGGGCCGCGTCCTTCTCGAAGTGCTTGCGGTACTCGTCGAGCGTGGTGGCGCCGATGGTCTGCAGCTCGCCGCGCGCGAGGAGCGGCTTGAGGATCGAGGCCGCATCGATCGCGCCTTCGGCGGCACCGGCACCCACGAGGGTGTGGATCTCGTCGATGAAGACGATGATGTCGCCGCGGGTGCGGATCTCCTTGGTGACCTTCTTCAGGCGCTCCTCGAAGTCGCCGCGGTAGCGGGACCCGGCGATGAGCGAGCCGAGGTCGAGCGAGTAGAGCTGCTTGTCCTTCAGCGTCTCGGGCACATCGCCCTTGACGATCGCCTGAGCGAGGCCCTCGACGACGGCGGTCTTGCCGACGCCGGGCTCGCCGATGAGGACGGGGTTGTTCTTGGAGCGGCGCGAGAGGATCTGCATCACGCGCTCGATCTCCTTCTCGCGCCCGATGACGGGGTCGAGCTTGTTCTCGCGCGCGGCCTGCGTGAGGTTGCGACCGAACTGGTCGAGAACCTGCGAACCGCCCTGGGCGCCCTGTGTGGACTCCTGGCCGGTCGTCGCGACGCCCACGGGCTCCTTGCCCTGGTAGCCGGAGAGCAGCTGGATGACCTGCTGACGCACCTTGTTGAGGTCGGCGCCCAGCTTCACGAGCACCTGGGCGGCGACGCCCTCGCCCTCGCGGATCAGGCCGAGCAGGATGTGCTCGGTGCCGATGTAGTTGTGGCCGAGCTGCAGCGCCTCGCGCAGGGAAAGCTCGAGCACCTTCTTGGCGCGCGGCGTGAACGGGATGTGCCCCGTCGGCTGCTGCTGGCCCTGGCCGATGATGTCCTGAACCTGCTCGCGCACAGCATCGAGCGAGATCCCGAGCGATTCGAGCGCCTTTGCAGCGACGCCCTCACCCTCGTGGATGAGTCCGAGCAGGATGTGCTCGGTCCCGATGTAGTTGTGGTTGAGCATCTTCGCCTCTTCTTGGGCGAGGACGACCACCCGACGGGCACGGTCGGTGAATCTCTCGAACATGTCACTCCTCTGGGCCGAAGGCCGAGGACGCGTCGACAAAGGACGGTCGGCGCGCCGTGGTTCCACCGTAACCAGGGATGCCCCGCCCGGTGCTCGTGTTCGCCCTGGGCATAGCGCTCAGAACGGCGGCTTCTGATCGACGATGCGCTTGCGACGCTGCGGCAGCGGAACCTCTCGATACCTCCGGCCGGCCGGGCTGGTCCACTCGATCACTCCGGGCGACACCTGTCTCGGATGCCAGGCGGTCTGGTGCCGCAGCATGTGGTGCGGTCGACAGAGGGCCGCCAGATTCGAGGCTCTCGTCGGGCCGCCCCGGGCGTACTCGATCGTGTGGTCCTTCTCGCAGTGCTGCGCGGGCTGATCGCACGACGGGAAGCGGCACACCTCGTCGCGCACGTCGATCATGCGACGGATGGCCGCGGTCGGCTCGTAGTGATCGACGGTCAGGAGCGCCGCGGTGTCGGGGTTCTGGAACACCCGCTCCCATCCCGGCGCCTGCTTCGCGAAGCGCCGGGCGATGCCGGGGTCGAGTGGACCGTAGCCGTGCAGGAAGGCCGGCTCGTCGTCGAGTCCGGCGAGCGTGGTGACCGGGATCGTGATGGCGATCATGCCCCGGATCTCGGCGAGGAGGTTCGGCGTCCCCTCCCGCTCCACGACGTGGACGGTGGGAGCGGCCGTGAGCAGCTCGTCGGCGAGGATGTCCGCTCGGATCTGGTCCCGGGTCCGCTCATCCAGCTGCGGAGGCACGCCATCCGCCTCGGCTCGCACGCGCTCGGCGTGGTTCTGCCGGCGGATCTTCTTCTCGAACGCCTTCGCCTGCGCATCGGCCCGGTCCTTGATCGCGCGGATGACCTCGGCACTGTGCCGGATGACGAGCTCGCCGTTGCCGTCGGGCAGATCGCGCGCCCACACGCCGTGCTGTCGCCGCGCGACGTGCTGCCGGGCCTCGCGCGTCAGGACACCCAGTCGCTCCGCCAGCTGCTTCGCGAAGATCCGCAGCTGATGCTGCGTGGCATCCTCGGCGAACGCGATGGTCAGGGTCGTGTACTCCGGCAGCGCCTGCTCGTCGACGAACCCGGCGTACTCCTGGATGATCTCGGCGTGCTTGCGCGTGATCCGCCCCTCGGTGAGCGCCTCTCGCACCGCAGGCAGCCGTTTTATGAGCACCTCGGCATCGGCCATCCGCCGCTCGATCGCCGCCGAGGGCTCGTGCAGCGCCGCGCCGATCTCGGCGGCGATCGCGCGATAGGGGAAGGCGTACTCCGAGCTCGACCCCGAGCGCCCCATCTGATCTCGCGCGATCCCCGCGGCGATGGCGAGCGCCTGAGCTTCCGCGCCCGCGATGGAGGCCATCACGCGCCGGTAGTGGAGGAGCGACTCGACGACGTTGCCGAGCACGCGCGTCTCCTCCGGAGTGGCCTCGTACGTGAGGCGTTCTTTGAATCGTGGCCTTCGTTGGCTCATGCCCTCATCATCCCGCGGACCACCGACATTCGAACGGGAGATCGAGGCGTCCTCGATCCCCAGAAGTAACGAAATGATAACGAACGCATTGTGGGGCTTCGCGTCTTATCGATATTCGTTGTTATCGTTCTTCGTGAAGAAAGGAGGGCTTCCATGGCACCCTCTCCCGGCCATCCAGTCTCTCGCGGCGATGCGGTCGCTCTCGGCGTCATCGCCACGGGGGCGGTCTCCGTCGCTGTCGGCGCGGTCGTCGCCATCGTCGGCGGCGCGCTCTCCGTCTTCGCCGACGAACCGCAGGTGCGCCTGCCGCTGCAGCGGGCCGACATCCCGCAGCTCGACGGCGTCGCCGGCATCGTCGACGCCCGCGGTGCGGCAGCGGATGTCGTGCTCGCCGCTCCGCCCGCCGGCGCCCGCTGGCTGCTGCTCCTCGAGGGCGCCCTGCCCGCGCTCGCGACGATCGGAGTCTGCGTCGTCGCCTACGTGCTCGCGCTGGCGCTCATGCGCGGGCGTCCCTTCCGCCGTATGATCTCGACCGCTCTCGGCGCCATCGCGGGCCTCGTCCTCGTCGGCGGGATCGCGTCCCAAGCGTGCGGCGCGTTCGGTCGAGCCCTCGTCGTCGAGGATCTCGCCGCGCGCACTCCCGAGCTCATGGACATCCTCTGGCCCTTCCTGCTGGATCTGGATCTCGCGCCGATCGGATGGGGCTTCATCCTCGCGCTGGTCGCCGCCGCTTTCGCGATCGGCTCCCGCATCCAGCGCGACACGGAAGGGCTGGTGTGATGACCCTCTCGACCACCCGCGAGCGCTCCGAACAGGGCGACGCCATCACCGTCATCCTCTGCGGCGCGGCCGCCGTCATCGTCGTGCTGATCGCGAACGTGCTGGACTTCCTCGACACCTTCCGTCCCGATGGCGTCGCTGCACGCGTTCCGCTCGAGAGCGGCTCGGGCGAGGGCGTGCTCGAGAACACGTCGGCACGCGTCTCGGGCTCGCTCTCCGAGCTCACGGTGGTCGTGACCGACCTCAACGCGGTCTCGACGTTCTGCCTGGGCGCGGCGATCGTCGTCGCCGCGCTCGCCCAACTCGTCGTGATCGCCGCCGTGATGCACCTCGCCTGGAGCTTCCTGCGCGGCCGCTTCTTCGTCCGCGCCACCGCGCGCGACTTCGGCATCATCAGCTGGGCGATGTTCCTCGGCGCACTCGGAGTGCTGCTGCTTCAGCACATGGGAACGAACGGTGTCCTCGCGGCGCTCGGGACGGATGGCCGGGAGCCGGTTCATCCCATCGCCTTCTGGTCGTTCGCTCCGTACTGGTTCGCGGCGACGGCGGTCGGCCTGCTGTCCGTCGCCTTCCGTCGGGGCGCCCAGCTGCAGCGCGACACGGAAGGACTGGTGTGATGACGAGCAGCACCCGCACCGACCCCGCGCTGTTCCCGCAACGTGAACGCTGGGGCTTCCTCGGCATCGTCCTCCTCTGCGTGATCGCAGGATGCGCGATCGTGTTCGAGGGCGTCTCGCGCCTCACGGCGATCATCCCCAACACAGCGGTTCCCGTCGCGGTGCGGATCGTCGGCGAGGATGTCGCTCTGCCTGCCGGGCCGGAGGGCGCCGACGTCGTGGCCCATCTGGACCGCGCGATCATCCCGATGAGTGACCTCGCGCCACTGCCCTATGCCGCTTTCATCACGAGCGTCGTCGTGCACGTGCTGTGCCTGCTCGTCGTTCTCGTGTGCGTCGGGCTGTTCGCGCTCAACCTGTCGCGAGGTACCGCCTTCAACCGTCACAACACGAAGCTGCTGACCACGACCGGTGTCCTGGTCGGCGTCGGGTACGCGCTGCCACTGCTCCTCGATCGGTTCGCGACACTCCGAGCGCTCGACGCGTTGGGCGAGGGCAGGTTCCAGACTGCGGCGGAGGAGTTCGATGTCCTGCCACTCGTTGTGATCTTCGGGATCGGAGCGATCGCGAGCGCCTTCGCTCTCGGCGAGCGGCTGCAGCGCGACACGGACGGACTGGTGTGACGCCGGCGACCGAAGACGAGTGGACCGGTGTCCACTGCCGTCTCGACGAGCTGCTCGCCGAGCGCGGCATGACCCTCACCCGGCTCAGCGAGATCGTCGGCGTGAGCATCGTCAATCTGTCGGTGCTCAAGAACGATCGAGCCCGGGCCATCCGCTTCTCGACCCTGATCGCCGTATGCCAGGCGCTCGACTGCGAGATCGGCGATCTGCTGGTGCGCGCGGACCGGTGAGATCAGGAGTCGCCGGTGAGATCCGCGAGGATCTCCTCCACCTTGAAGTCGGTGGAGACCTCGCCGATCCGGTCGAACTCGCACAAGTCCATAGGGGCACGCTGCACCGAGCCCCTGCGCTTCCCAGCGCTCAACGCGCCTTGCGCCAGTGCGCACGATCTCGCCGTAGCGAACGTCATTCTCGTCCGCCTCTGGTCAACCAAGCGAGGTCGTCGAACGACGCCTCGGCCGCGTGGTCATGAGTGCAGGCGAACCGATTCGCACGGATGTCATCGGCGACAGCCGCCACCTTGCTCCTGATCTCGGACATCAACGAGGAGTTGACGGGGTCATTGGTGCTCTTGCCCTGCTCGTCCAGGTTCAGAATCTGGATTCGGTCCGCTGATGCTCCGGTGAGCTCCTCATATCCGAGCGCATAGATGGAGAGCTGATCGCGTGTCACGTCTTCCTCCTGCGACCGTGCGGTCGACTTGAAGTCGACGATGGCCGTCTCGTCCGTTTCCAGCGACTTGATGAGATCGATCCGGCCAATCACGGATACACCTGGAGCGATCGCCACCTCGATCTGCTTCTCCGAGTGGATGGTGCGGGTCAAGTCGTCGCCATGACGGTCGAAGTAGCGGTGAATCGCGTCGACAGCCGCACCGCGCAGCTGTTGCCGCAGGGCCGGGTAGGCGTACGGCGTATGAAGGTGCCGCTCGACCAGCTCTTCGGCCTCCGCGCGGGACGGCACATCGCCAGCCAGGGCTCGCTTGTGCATCTCGGCGAGCACGTCGTGCAGCCCCTTCCCGTAGCCGAGGGCCTCATCGATGGGCGGATTGAATCCGTACATGAAACGGAGCTTGAACTGGTACGGGCAGTCGAAGAGGTACTTGAGCTCAGAGAACGAGATGGCGATGTTGGGCGTCTCGAGCTTCGGCGTCGGCGTCAGGCGCGCGGCGTCGGTGAGTCCTTCGTCGGTGGTCGACACCCAGGCTGACGACGTGCAGTGGAGATAGAACTGGGATGCCTTCCCCTGCCCTTTCTTCTCCCCGGGTGCGTAGCTCGCATAGAGGAACTTCTGCGCGCGGGTGACGGCGACATAGAAGAGCCGGGTTTCATCAGACAAGCCGCCCTTGTACCTCGCTCCGTTCTTGACAGCCTCCGGCGCGATGAGATGCGGTATGGCTTGCGTTCCACCCACGCCCCGCATCGGGAAGCGTCCCTGCCGCAGGAACGGAAGGAATACCGCGGGCCACTGGAGCCCCTTCGCCCGGTGAACCGTCGAGATGACGACGGCGTCCGGGCGCACGTAGCCGGCATCCTCGTCGGATTCCTCATAAACCATCGGCGCCTGATACGTGAGGAACCCCACGAAGGACTCGTACTTGCGCTTCGGCTCGGAAGAGAAGTGAATCGTCTCGAAGTCTGAGATGACCTGCGAGAACTTGCCGAGCAGGTACATGACGAGCTCCCTGCGACGGACGTCGCCAGGAATCGTCTCTTCATGCAGGTCGAGTGCTTCGAGCGCCTTCAGGTAGAGGCGCTGAATGTTGTACGTACCCCACCTGTCGCTCTTCTCGAAGTCCGCTCCCTCATCGAGCACGCGCAGCAAGTCGTCCCAGCGGGCAGGGTCGGAGACGAGATCTGCCCCTTCCCACAGGGCGCGCAATTCGGCCTTGGAGGTCTCGCCCATCATGGAGCGGAAGAGCGCCGCGCATGCCTGGATCTCCGCAGCGTCGAAGAGGCGCGCGAGGCCCTTGATGATGAACGGGATGTTCCGGCGCTTCAGCTCAGCCACGAGCGGGTCCGCGTCCTTGACTGAGCGATAGAGCACGGCGCAGTCCGACCAGGAAAGGCCACGGGGCGCTGCCCCCGGCTTGTCCGTGAAGGGCACGCCCTGGAGGTCCTCGATCCGCTGGGCAATCCACTCGGCTTCCTCGCCCGCATCCGCGAACTGGAGCGCGAGCATGTCGCCGCGTTCCCACTCCTGATGCGACGCCTGCACCATCCTCTTCTGGAGTCGCTCGCTGGAGTCCAGCCGCTCAGCCACCGTGCGACCGAGCTCGACGACGCCCTTCGTAGACCGGAAGTTCTCACCCAGCTCGATACGGCGAACGTCGAAGTGGCGGTCCGCGAACGAGATGATGTTGTTCACTTCCGACCCGCGCCACTGATAGATCGTCTGGTCGTCGTCGCCGACCACGCAGAGGTTCGCTCCGAAGTGCACGAGGGCGGCGACCAGGCGCTCCTGAATCGGATTCACGTCCTGGTACTCGTCCACGATCACGTATCGGACTTCGTCGCGCACGTGATCGCGGAGTGCACGCTCCGAAGTGCCGAGATCGTCGCTTGTCTCGACCTTCGTCAAGAACTCGACGGCCTCCACCATCATCGACGTGTAGTCGAAGTACCGTCGCTGCTTCAGAAGCGACCGGTAGGAAGCAAGGCTCGACGCGACCGACTCCCGAACGAGCTCGTGGTCGACCTCGTCCTCCTGCAGGATGGCCAGCGCGGTCTTGTACGTGCGTGTGTCCAGGAAGCGCTTAAGCGGCGTTTCCACGCCCTGCACGAGCTTGGTGCAGGTCGTCAGTCCCGAATTCTTGCTCTCTCGATCGATAAGCAGCTGTTGAGTCACGTCAGTGAGGACGCCGTACTTGAAGGTGTCCGGCACGTAGGTCTGAAGCAGATCGAGGCAGAACCCGTGCATAGTGCCGATATACATCTCGGCCAACCCGACGACTTCGCCGATCTCCTCGTGCACGACAGAATGCACGCGCTCTTTGAGTTCAGCTGCGGCCTTCTCGGTGAATGTGAACGCGATGACGTTGGCCGGTCGAACGCCTGGTTGCGCAAGGATCTTCGCGATGCGCTGCGCGAGCACCTGCGTCTTGCCCGATCCGGCACAGGCGATCAGCTGCAGCGTGCTTTCGACGTCATCGATCGCTGCCTGCTGTGATGGAGTGAACGTCATCGTGCTCATGCGTACTTTCCTCCCGCTGAGCCGAACAGCTTGCCGGCATCACCGTCCGCGTGAAGCACCTCGTCCCGCACGGCGGGGTCGAGCATGTCGAGTACTCGGAGTTCCCCCGATGATCCGCTCGTGCCGAGCGAATCGATGCGGTGGAAAGCGTCGCCGTGCCGCTCAGCGAACTTGGCTAGCCCCTGCAGCTTGATGAGCGAGTCCTCGAGGTGCGTGCCGTGAGGATCGACGATGGACGGCCGGATCACGCCGTTCACCAGGGTGAAGATCAGGAAGTCGGGATGCAGCGTGCGCCAGTTGCCCTGAAGATCGCGGTACGCGATGCCCATGGCGTCGGGGCGCGTGACGGACGGGTTGCGGTACCAGCCCACGCAGTCCGTTCGAGACGCCTCCGTGCGCGCGACCTCCCGCTCCCACCCGTTGAGCGTCGTGAGCGGGAAGCGACCTTCCTCGTCCGCCATGAGGTGCTTGTCGAGCGTCTCCGCTGCCTGCGCCTGCCCCTCCACCATCTCGGCGAAGTCCTCCATTCGCGTCCTGGGCCGGATCAGCTGGCTCACCTGGGGCTCCACGGCCTGCGCTCGGATCTCATCGTACGTCTCCCGGCGTTCGTCCGCGAGTCCCCGGATGGCAACACGATGATCGTCAAACCATTCGGCGACGATCTCCTTCGCTGCCTCGTCGATCTTGTCGCGCACGTTCGGAACGGTAGCGAGTGCGGCAGCCTTCACATACGCGGCCCGCAGAGCCTCGTCGCTGTCGTCTTCCTCGGGGTCGGCGAGAAAGTCGATGTACGACTGTGCGATGTCAGCCCCGAACGCTCTCTTCGCAGCTTCGAACGCCACACGGATCGCGCGCTCGTCCGCCTGCTCAACGAAATCGGTGTAGGAGAGCTTCGTGGTGCCGAACCTGCCGGCGATCGTCATGCCGCGCACCGTGCGAACCTCGATCTCCGCGGTCCGGAGCTGCCCGTCGTACCGGGCGGCCAACGACTCGAGCGTGTTGTGCATCGTTCGTTGCACGGACGCTACAGCGCGATCCTGCAACCCGTCGGCTGCGAGCGCCTGCGCAAGACTCACCAGCTGCTTGACTGGCCGCGCTCCGCGACGCGGAAGCGCAATGGTCGGCAGCTGATCCCAGCATTCCCAGACGCTCTCAGGGATGCCCGGATTGGCAATCAGCTCACGACCGTCGACGAGCACCTTCTGGCCGGTAGACGGCATCGCGTCCGTGAGGCCGGTGAGGTACTTCGCGACGTTGCCGGCGGTCGTGCGGTCGAAGTGCGGCAGGATGCAGTCCACCGCGTTGAGCCGGTCGTCGCCCGGAATCCTCCGTGCGAGCGGCGTGCGGACCATGCGGCCGAGAAGCTGCGTGATGTGCGTGTGGTCCTTCGCCGGTCGGAAGGAGACAAGTACCTCTGCACGCGGACAGTCCCAGCCGGTCGAGATGCCGTCCTTCGCGATCAGGACCCGGACGTCGGTCTCATCCTGAACGCGCTGCGGCTCGATCCACTCGACCTCCCATGAACCGAAGGTGTGGATCTTGTGCTCGCCGAGGACATGGCGGACGTTCGCCGACGTCACGTCGGGAAGCTCCGTCTGAATGGTGTCGAGCCAGAGTCCGACGTCGTCGGGGTCCTCCGTGTTGGGAATCTGCAGCACCATCAGCGGTACGACCTTCTCGGCGGATGTCTCGCCGGGCAGGTTTCTCTGCTCGACCAGATACTTGTTCCAGCGCCGGGCGGACTCCTTCAGCTTGCGCGCCGCCCGCGTCGTCAGAGCGGTTTCGAGGTTCCCAGACTCGGCGGGAATGTCGAGCGCGATGGTGTCTTTGATGAGGCCGGACTGCTGAACGCGCACCGGATCGACCGCCACCGCAGGCAGCGTGGTGCGGCCGTCTCCGACCGCGGCTTCCTTCATGGCGTCGGTGAAGCGATCGATTGTGGCGGAAATGCCCCAGACGACGGGCATCGCGCTTCCCGTCATCTCTCCGTTGATGAGTCGCCGGACGATCGTCGACTTGTCTCGCGACGTGCGCGCTGTGAACCCGCGGTGCGCTTCGTCCAACACCAGGTAGACGGTGAGCCCTTCGTCGTCGATCGTGTTACCCAGGGTCTCCCAGATGTTCCACGCGAGGTCGTCGGGAGCGGGCACGAGCACATCGTCCGCCGCCTCCGCTTCCACGGCACGGTCAGCTCCGCGCGTCAGCAGGGACGTCTTCGAGAGTCGTTGCGTGTTGAGGAAGTACACGTGCTGGCTCTCGAGCGCGGGCAACGAGAACGGCGGCTTGATGGTGACCAGCCGGTCGTACGTGAGCTTCTCGGATGCCTGCACCAGGCGTCGCTTGGTCTGTTCGTTGAGGTTCGGATCATCGGAGAACCAGAGCACGACCGCGCCCGGATCCGGCTCGAACTCGAGCTCGGAGTCACCGTAGAAGAGCGCCTCGATGGCAGCGGCAGCCATGACGGTCTTACCGGCGCCCGTTGTCGCGGTGAGGGCAAACGACGTCTCCATCGCATCTCGGTGATAGAGCGTCCGCGCGCGTCGCAAATTGTCGAGTGTCTGCGTCACCGCGTCGCGCTGGTAGTCCTTCAGCGTGAATCTCACCGGGCACCCCGCATCGCGTCGATCTCGAAGTTGCGCAGGTACGCGTCGTAGAGCCGGACGGGCTCGACCTCTTCGGGAAGCGCGTGCGCGATCGCCTCGAAGAACCGGTCCTCGTCGGTCACGATGAACGCGAGACGAGCGTCCGGATTGGCCGCCATCGCGCTGACGAATTCGTCGGACTTGTCGATGTCGTCGAGCACTCCGTACGCCTCGGCGACGTCCCACCCATCCGGCAACACCTCGATCCTGCGGCCCCGCGAACCGGCCCGGACCCACAGCAGTGGCGCGATCCGTGCGAACTCGCGGTGCGACTGCACGCGCATCGGCGTCTCGTAGGTGAGGGTGAAGAACTCGACGTTCTCCTCGAGTCCATCCGCCATCGGAAACTCATCGTTGAATTTGTAGTCGCCCTTGATCGGCTCGCCGTGAGGCGTTTTGCCTGTGATCGCCGCTGCGACGCGCGGTTTGGTGATGTAGTCGCAGATCCCCCATCGTTCCCACTCTGGATCACCGCGGCGGAGCCCTTGAGCTCTGAGCTTCTGCTGTTCGTCAGCGCCGACTTCGTTATTCGTGACACTGATTGACACCCGGTGTCCGGAGTCTCGCTTGTTGAGGCGCATCACTGCGTGGGCCGTGCTTCCTGACCCTGAAAAGAAATCGAGCACCACGGCCGTCGGCTTCGCCGCAATGAAGAGGCGGAGAGCGTCCTCGACCGCATATAAGGACTTCGCGTAAGGAAAACGGCGGTCCGGAAGAATACGACGCAGAAGGCCGGTGCCATTCTCCTGGGCATTATGAGCCGGAAGGTCCCACTGCGTGTGTGGCATTGCGGACTTCTCCTCCACGTACTCTGCGCGCACGGAGCCGTCGGGCGCGCGCCCGGTCACCCTGGCTTTTCCTGAAGCAATGTCCTCGATCACGCCGCCGAGGATGTACTGAATTAGGTACTTCTGAGGTTTGTCAAGCGTCGCTTTTCCTGCGCGGACAAAACCCTGCTGCCAACGCGCGTCGAACGCAGTGTCCGTTAAGCTCCAATTCATTTCTGTACCGTCGTCCCGAGCCGGAAATACAGCGACGGTCCCCGCGGGAGGCTCGTACTGAGCAACGTCAAAATTAAGCGGCAGCGGATCACCTCGTCCCACAATATGCCCCGTCACGGGGTCGACGTGGATCGCGAAAAACTGATTAGGCCCGCAAGCACCGGGTCCCTTGTTGCCACGGCGTCCAGCGAGGCTGCGACGTCGCATCGTTTCCCAAGCGACCGCTTCTCCCCTGGAATCAGTTCTCCCTGGCGCGTGCAAGCGCGTGTGAGGAGCCCAGACGAAGAAAATGAACTCGTTGCTTCGCGAGAACTCGTTAGCTCTCACGACTCCTCGCGGGTTGATCACCGAAGAGACCATCTGAATCTTGCACGTCGGAAAAAGTTGCTCCAGCAACAGCCCCAGCCGCAGGTACTCCTTCTCATCGATCGTGACGATGAGCACGGAGTCGTCGGGGTTCAACAGCTCCTTCGCCAGCAGCAAACGTCGCTCCATGAACGCCAGCCACTTCGAATGGCGGTACATGTCGTCGCCCTCGACGTAGTCGTTGTTGTACTTCCAATCCCGAGCGCCCGAGTTGTATGGCGGATCGATGTAGATCGCGTCTACCGAGCCCCGGTGCGTGAACAGAAGCGCCTGCAAAGCGTGGTAATTCTCGGCGTTGATGACTGCGTGGAACGGCTTGTCGCCGCCGCGCTCCACCTTCCCTGTCGACACGAGTCCGGGATAGATCGGCTCGCGGAACTCGGTGACGACCACGACGTCCTCGACTGCGGAGCTTGCTCGCTCACCCTCGTCAGTCCTGGCGACCGACTCGAGGTGCGCCACGCGCGCGTCACCCGTTCCTTCGAAGGACCGCACGCGCCACAGCTTGTCGTCGGATGCCTTCGGCGTCTCTCCTCGCGGTGGCAGGATCCGCACGACATCGCCGACGCGAACGCGGCGGCCAGGTAGCTCAACGGCTTCCGGCGTGTGGCGCTCGAAGTTGAGACCGAACGCTCTGCGTTGCGAGAGCACCTCGAGCTCGCGAGCGATCTCGTTTCCCAGCGATGGGTTGGAGGTGCGCAGCTGCTTGATCAGTTCATGAATTCGAGCCACATTCCGACTCTAAAGGTACTTGTACCCGGTCTTTATCACCCTGGCACTCGGCACCGGTGGCGATGACGCTTGTCTGGTGCCTCGCGTCCCCTCTGCTGCCGTCGCGTACGTCGGCGAGCGCATCGCGGACTACCGTCGGCGGCAGACGATGACGCAGGATCAGCTCGCCGAACGCAGCGAGATCGACTCGTCGAACATCCGCAGCTACGAGAGCGGCCGGTCGATGATGAACATCCACTCGCTCGTCCGCATCTCGGCCGCTCTCGGGGTCGAGCCCGGCGACCTCCTCGACGGCCTCACACCGGAGATGTTCGCGGTCTCGAGCACCGACGGCCGCCGCAAGGCCGGCTAGCGAAACGCTCAGCAGCGCGCCCGCCCTCGCCCCGAAACGCCGCTGCGCGGCACCGGATCCACCGGTGCCGCGCAGCGCTCCCTCGTCGCGACCGCGTCCTACGCGACGCGCCCCTTGCCGAACGGGGTGATCGTGACGGGGCCCATGAGCCCGTACTCCTGCTTGCCCATCTGCCCGTACACGGCCGGATTCACCGTGCGCATGCGGTTGTTGAGCGGGGTCGCCACCTCGACGCGGATGGTGTTGCGCCCCACCTGCACGTAGTCGCTGACGTCGATCTTCGTGTCGAGGAAGTCGCGCTCCGCGACCACCTGGTCGTTGATCCACACCGTGAAGGTGTCGCGCACGGTTCCGAGCGACAGCATCGCGCCGGGCTTGCCGGGGTTCCATCCGTGGTCGAGCGTGAACTCCGCGCGGTAGTCGCCGATGCCCGACGCGTCGGTGATCTCGGGGATCTGCGACCACGGCACGAGCGAGTCGAGCGAGAGACGGTGCTCGATCTTCGCCGTCTCGACGCCTTCGCCGGACGGCTTCCAGTCGCTCACGACGACGTCCCACCGGCCGATCTCCACGGGCTTCGGGAGCTCGTGGATCTGCACCTTGCGGATGCGACCGCCGGCGAGCGGCACCTCGACCATGCCGGTCTTCGTGCTGTGGACGATCAGCTCGCCCTTCGGTCCGACCTCCGCGCCCTCGACGTCGGTGCTGGCGATCCACGTCTTGGGCGCGGGCGCGCCTGCCCATCCCTCCGGGCCGAACGCCACGACCATCGACTGACCGGGGACCAGGCGCACGCGCACGGTGGCGCGGTCGCCGTTCTGCTCGTATGCGGCGAGGCGCGCGACGGAGCCCGACCACGCGTCGAGCAGGTACGGCACGTGCCGCGGGTTCGTCACCATGAGCTCGACCGTCTGGTCGATCTCGACGAGCTTGTCCTTCGCGAAGTTGTGCTTCACGTTCGCGAGGTAGTAGTAGTCGATGTCGCCGTCGACCCGGTGCATGTGCTTGAGATGCGAGGTCGTATACGTCACGCGCGGGCGCACGCCGAGCGCCTCCAGCGCGACCGGCACGTCGGCGTCGCCCGCGGCCATCCGCGTCGTCGGCAGCGCCTTGATCTCCGCGACGATGCGCGCGACCTCGGCGTTCGTCTGCGCATCGCGCAGACCCGTCGACTCCGGCTTGTCCCAGTTGCCGTAGAAGACGATCGGGAACCCGGCGCCCGCCAGCTCGCGCAGGCGCTTGGCCGCACGCAGCGACATGGTCGGCTCGTTGCCGCGGAAGCGATCGGGATCGATCACGAACGCGCGGTAGGCGCCGCCCTCGGGCGCGAAGACGCCGTCGACGAGCTCCGAGCGCTCCTGGAAGAGCCCCGCTTCATTGAGGAAGCCGTGCGTCCATCCGGTGGGGATGCCCGACGCCGTCGCCCAGGGAGCGCCGATGCCGGTCTGCGCCCAGCCCTTCTGGCGGTAGAACGCGATGTCGTACTGCGGCACGCCCTGACGGAGCACCCACTGCGTGCGGGAGAGGTAGTCCGCCGCCGAGTGCAGGTGGTTCCAGACGGGCATCCGCGGGCCCCACGACTCGGAGTAGCCGACCGACTTGCCGCCGCCGTACGGCGTGAACGCGGCGAAGCCCGGCCATCCCGCCCCCGGCGCGATCTTGTACGAGAACCCGTGCAGCACGGTCTGGTTCACGCCGCCGACGAACGTCTCGCCGAGCGTGTTCAGCACCTCGTTCCACGTCACCGCGTACGCCTTGCCGAGGTACGCCGCAGCCTCGCACGAGAGGATCGTGCGGCCGCCGATGTCTCGACCGCTCGCCAGCACGCGGTAGTCGTCGAGGTTCTTCGCGCCGAGCGACTCGGTCTCGGGGATGTCGACGATGCTCGCCTGCTGCAGCGAGTCCTGCTCGAGCCCGTACGCCTGCACCCGGTACTGCAGGCCGAATCCGTGCGCCCAGTCCCGGAGCGGGATGAGGTGATACTCCGAGTACAGGTCGCTCAGCACCTGGTTGTAGTCGTCGCGCACGCGCATCGCGTTGACGTCGGCGAACTGGTAGACGTACTTCTCCTTCACCTCGACGATGCCGGCGAGGTAGGGCTCGAGGTCGTAGCCGATGCGCGTGCGGAACTCCGTGGCCGCCTCGCGCGCCCAGATCGTCGAGTGCGTCTCGACCTCGAGGGAGTCCTCGAAGAAGGTGCCGCCGGTCTTCGCCAGCAGCTCCCGCACGCGCGGGGTGAGGGTGGTCGACTCCCAGTACCGCTCGATGGCGTCGGCTCCCGAGAGGCTGAAGTGATCCACGACATACGACTCGGGGCTCGTGTGGGGTCCGGCCTCGGGCTTCTGGCCGGTGCCGCGCTGCCAGAACGCGAGGATCGTCCACTCCTCGCCCGCCGCGCCGGCGGGAGCGGTCCAGTCGAGTCGCTCGCCCTGCACCCGGTCGGTGAGGTCGACGAGCGACGAGTGCTGCAGCATGATGCCGTTGCGCGCGGGGCGCGAGAGGATGCGGAACGCCTGCACGCGCACGAGCGTGCGCCCTTCGACCCCCGCCGAGGGAGCGACGCCGGGCTCGGGCAGCGCGCCGGAGAAACGCTGGCCCGCGACGAGGTCGACCGAGCCGTGCGCGAGCTCGACGAGCGCCGACGGGTCCTGCGGCGTGATGCCGGGGATGGCCGCGGGCCAGGAGGGGCCGAGCGTCATGTCGATCTCGACGCCATGCTTCTCACCGGCCTCGAGTGCCGTCTCCACGGCCGCGACCCAGTGGGGGCTTCCCCAGCCGTGGTTCTCCACGTCGAGGAGGGCGCCGTCGACGCTGTGGTGCACGTTGGCGATCTCGAGGCCGCGGAAGCCGTTGTCGGCGGCCTGCTTCACCTCGGCCGCGATCTCGGCGAGCTCGACCTCGCCGTTGGGCCACCACCAGCGGAAGCGCGGAGCGGTGGCGGCCTCCGGGGTGCTGAAGCCGGCGAGCTCCGCCGCAGCGCCGGATCCCGGCTTCGCGAACACCGAGCGGGCGGCGGCCGACGCCGCAGCGGGGTGCTGCGCGACGAGCAGCGAGCCGGCGATCCCGGCGGCCGACAGGGCAAGCAGCTGCCGGCGGGTGAGGCCCGAAGTGGGCGAGGACGACGGTGTCATACCGGATCTCCATCGATGAGGTGTGAAGTCCGCGCGGGAGACGGCTTCAGCGACCCCCGACGCTCGGCGCGGATGAATCGATTCAATCGCACCGTCGGCCACGCTAGCACGCCGCGCTTCGGCACCCCGCGTCCGTTCCGCCCACGACATGCGCCGTCACAGATGGGCTTCCTGCGTATCACCGGCCCTTCCCCTATTCCGGCGCACCTAAAGTAGACGCTCGTGCCTGGTGGGAGATCCTCGCCGCCACAGGAGACCATGAGCAGCAGCACTACGACGGCCCGCCCCGCCCAGGCGAAGCGCCCCTTCTACACCTCGTTCGGCTTCCAGATCGTCGCCGCCCTCATCCTGGGCATCGTGCTCGGCCTGATCGGCCGCGCGATCGGCGCCTCCGCCGACGGCGAGCCCAACGGCCTCGCCGCGACCCTCGACACGATCGGCAGCTCGTACGTCACGATCCTGCGGACGGCGGTCGTCCCGCTCGTCTTCACCGCGATCGTCGCGAGCATCTCGAACCTCCGCCGCGTGCAGAACGCCGCCCGCCTCGCGGGTCAGACCATCCTGTGGTTCGCCATCACCGCGTTCATCGCGGTGAGCATCGGCATCGCCCTCGGTCTCGTCCTGCAGCCGGGCAACCGCGCGGGTTCCGGCCTCGAGGCCTCCGAGCCCTCGCACGTCGGCTCCTGGTGGGACTTCCTGCTGGGTCTCGTGCCGCAGAACTTCCTCGGCCTGGGCGTCTCGACGAACGTCGGCGATGACGGCAGCGTCTCCTCGAGCGTCAACTTCAACATCCTGCAGATCATCGTGGTCGCCGCGGTCGTCGGCATCGCCGCCCTCCGCGCCGGCCGCAAGGCGGAGCCGTTCCTCGCCTTCACCGAGTCGCTGCTGAAGGTCATCCAGCGCGTGGTGTGGTGGATCATCCGCATCGCCCCGATCGGCACGCTCGGCCTCATCGGCAACGCGGTCATCGAGTACGGCTGGGAGCGCCTCACCTCGCTCGCCTGGTTCGCACTGGCGATCTACATCGGCCTCGCGCTCGTGCTGTTCGTCGTCTACCCGATCCTCGTGAAGGCGCACGGCCTCTCGATCAAGCAGTTCTTCACGGGCGTCTGGCCCGTCGTGCAGCTCGGCTTCGTCAGCCGCTCGTCGATCGGGACGCTCCCCCTCACGCAGCGCGTGGCCGAGCGCAACTTCGGCGTTCCCCGCGAGTACGCGTCGTTCGCCGTCCCCTTCGGCTCGACGACGAAGATGGATGGCTGCGCCGCGATCTACCCGGCGATCGCCGCGATCTTCGTGGCTCAGTTCTTCGACATCCGGCTGTCACTCATCCAGTACGTCCTGATCGTCGTCGTCTCGGTCGTCGGCTCCGCCGCCACCGCCGGCACGACGGGTGCGACGGTCATGCTCACGCTGACCCTGTCGACCCTCGGCCTGCCCCTCGAAGGCGTCGGCCTGCTGCTCGCGATCGACCCGATCCTCGACATGGGCCGCACCGCGGTCAACGTCGCCGGTCAGGCGCTCATCCCCGCCATCGTCGCCAAGCGCGAGGGCATCCTCGACCGCGACCTCTACGACGCGCCGCGCGAGGGCCTGCCCTTCATCGACGAGTCCGAGACGAAGGACGCGGAGCACGCGGACGCCGCAGCGGTCGCCGCGCGCAGCTGACGCGACCCGCATCCGCTCGAGGGCGGCCATCCGATCGGATGGCCGCCCTCGGTCGTTCCCGGAGTGTCTACGGTGGGCACATGACCAGCTCCCCGCGACAGCTGCAGACCGCTCTCATCACCGGCGCGAGCTCGGGCCTCGGCGCGGAGTTCGCCGCTCAGCTCGCCGCCCGCGGCAGCGACCTCGTGCTCGTCGCGCGCCGCGAGGACCGGCTGCGCGAACTCGCCGACCGCCTCGAGCGCGAGCACGGCGTGCGGGTGCGGGTGGTGCCGCTCGACCTCGCCGCCGATGACGCCGCCTCGACGCTTCGGAAGCGGCTCGAGGCGGACGGCGTGCGCATCGACGGCCTCGTGAACAACGCCGGCTTCGGCATGCGCGGCGCCCTCGCGGAAGCCGACCCCGAGCGCCTCGACGCGATGGTGCGGACGAACGTCGGCGCGCTGACAGCCCTCACCCGCGAGTTCCTCCCCGACATCCTCACGGCGCACGGCGCGCTCGTGAACGTCGCCAGCACGGCGGCGTACCAGCCGTGCCCGGGGATGGCCGCCTACGGCGCGAGCAAGGCGTTCGTCCTCAGCTTCACCGAGGCGATCGCCGAGGAGACCCGCGGCAGCGGCGCGCGCGTGCTGGCCATCAGCCCGGGCCCGACGCGCACCGAGTTCTTCGACGAGATCGGCACGCGGGCGGCCGCGTTCCGCCGGCAGCAGAGCGTCGACGAGGTCGTCCGGCGGGCCCTCGACGCCGTGGATGCGCCCGCCGGCCCGCCGAGCGTCGTCTCCGGGCGACTCAACGCGGTCGCCGCCGGCGTCGTCCGCCTGCTCCCGCGCCGCCTCGCCCTCCGCATCAGCGGGAAGGTGCTCGCCTGACGCGTCAGCGCCGCCCGGGCTTGTCCGTCGACGGCGGACGCAGGCTCCCGCGGGTGTCGAGCGCGAGCTCCTCGGCGTCCATCGCCGTGATGAGCTCCCGCATGACCTCCTCGCTGAGATTGCCCTTGTCGCGCTCCTCGAGCAGCACCCGGCGACGCACCTCCAGCCATCCCTTCGACAGGTCGCGCACGCTCTCGTAGCTCGGCCGCTTGACGATCGGCTTCGCCTCCTCCGCCGCGTCCAGCGCGCGCTCCGCCTTGTCGGCGTTCTTCTCCACGCGGAGCAGCGACCTCGCGACCTTGTCAAACTTCTGCAGCGAGTCCTCGCCGTAGAGCGCCACCCACTCCTGCTGCTTCTGCCGCAGGTACTCGCGTCCGGCGTCCGCGCTGCGTCGACGCACGGCCTCGAGCTGACGCGCGTCGGACGCGCGCTGCGCGTCGGCGTTGACCCCCAGCAGGCGGATGAGCGGAGCGAGCGTGAGCCCCTGCAGCAGCAGCGTGCCCACGGTAATGATGAACGCGCACACGATGAGCACCTCGACGTTGCCCGTCGACATGCCCCCGTCGGTGAGATCCGGCAGGGCCGCCGCCATCGCCAGCGTCACCACGCCGCGCATTCCCGCCCACGAGACGACCGCGCGCTCGCGCACCGACATCTGCGGTTCGATGATGCGCTGGCGGATGGTCCGCTCCGTGATGGGGCGGCCGCGCTTCTCGAGACGCGCGCGCTGGCGCCGCACCATCCGCGCACGCCGGCTGCCGGGATTGTTGCGGTACTCCTCCGCGGCGTGCTTCCAGCGGACGAGCCGCAGGCGCTGCCAGGCCTGCCCCCATTCGTAGCTCAGGTAGACGAAGATCGGGCGGATGACGAGGACGACTGCGAACACCGTCAGCGCGAGCAGGAGGGTGCGGGGCCCCGAGACGTCCCCGAGCTCCGCCACGACATCGGGAAGCTGGAGGCCGATGTAGGAGAACACGAAGCTCTCCAGCAGGAAGTCCATCGAAGACCACAGCGGACCGTCCTGCTGCCGCGTCGCGTAGCTGGTCTTCGGGGCGTTGTAGCCGACGTAGAGTCCCATCGCGACGACGGCCAGCACGCCGGAGCCGTGCAGCTCCTCCGCGATCGCATAGGCCCCGAACGGCACGAGGAGGCCGACGGTCCCGGTGACGACGGGGTCGCTGATCCGCAGCCGGAGCTGATGCAGCACGATGCCGAAGACCATCCCGATCGCGATGCCGACGACGACGGCGAGCGCGAACTCGGTCAGGCCGTCCCAGACCGTCACGGTGGCGCCCGCGACGATCGCGGCGAACACGCGCACGAGCGTCAGCGACGTGGCGTCGTTGATGAGACTCTCGCCCGACATGACGGTCATCACCCGGCGCGGGAGGCCCAGCTTGCGCGCGATGGCCGCCGCCGACACCGCGTCGGGCGGGCCGACGATGGCGCCGAGGAGCAGCGCGCCGGCGACCGTGAGCTCGGGCATCATCAGCCAGGCGACGAGCCCCACGGCTGCGGCCGTGGTGAGCACCAGCCCGATCCCCAGTCGGCGGATGTGCGGCAGCGAGCGCTTGAAGCTCACGAACGACACCTCGAGCGCGGCGGAGTAGAGCAGCGGCGGCAGCGTGAGGTTCAGCAGCAGGTGGCCGTCGATCTCGATGGACGGCACGAACGGCAGCAGTGACACGGCGAGGGCGACGCCCGTCACGACGAGGGGAGCCGGCCATCCCCGCCATCGCGCAAAGGCCGCCACGGCGACCGAACAGACGAGAATGACGAAGATCTCGGCGCCCATACTGCCAGGCTATCCGCGCGAGGAATATGCGACCGCATCGTCGTGTTGGCGTGAGGGATGTCCGACGCACCCGCTCCCGCCCTGTCCGTCCTCGATCTCGTGTCCGTGCGCACGGGGCAATCCAGCTCCCAGGCGATCGCCGCATCGCTCCGGATGGCCCAGCGCGCCGACGAGCTCGGCTTGCGTCGGTACTGGTTCGCCGAGCACCACAACATGCCGGCCGTGGCGTCGACGACGCCGCCCGTCCTCATCGCGGCCGCCGCCGCGCGCACCTCCCGCATCCGCATCGGCTCCGGCGGCGTCATGCTTCCCAACCACTCGCCGCTCATCGTCGCCGAGCAGTTCGCGGCCCTCGAGGCGCTGGCCCCGGGCCGCATCGACCTCGGCCTCGGCCGGGCCCCCGGCAGCGACCCGGTGATCACGCAGCTGCTGCGGCGGTCCGGCACGACGAGCGAGGCGGAGCGCTTCCCCGACAACGTCGCCGACATCCTCTCGATCATGAGCCCCGAGGGCGCGACGGTGCGCTTCACGTCCGGCGGCGAATACCAGGTGCATGCCACCCCCGCCGCGACCGGCACCCCGGAGGTGTGGCTGCTCGGATCGAGCGACTACTCCGCGCAGCTCGCCGCGAGCATGGGTCTGCCGTATGTGTTCGCCAACCACTTCGCGGGCGAGGGCCTCGAGCGCGCGATGGCGCTGTACCGCAACCAGTTCCGCCCGAGCGCGTGGCTCGATGCGCCGAAGTCGTTCATCACCGCCAACGTGGTCGTCGCCGAGACGCAGGAGGAGGCCGAGCGCCGCGCCCTCCCCCAGCTGCGGCAGTTCGCGCGCCTGCGCACGAACAAGCCGATGCGCCCCATCGAGACCATCGACGAGGTGCTGGCCGCGCCATCCGACCCGCTCGAGGACTCGCTCGTGCAGCAGGGCCGCGCGCGGTGGTTCGTCGGCACCTCCGCCTCCGTCGCGGCGGAGCTTCGGGCCTTCGGTGCGCAGCACGGCGTCGACGAGGTCATGATCTCGCCCGCCGCCGGCTCGTACGACACCGACCCCCTCGACGCCGCCCCCGGCCGCGTGGAGACGATCGAGCGCCTCGCCGCCGAGCTCGTCTGATCCGCTGAGCCGACCTCGGTCGGCCGGTGAGCCCCGGGGCTACGCCTCGGGCTCGCCGGCCAGAAGCGCGCGCAGCCAGTCGCGCGCCTCGACGAAGGCCTCGTCGCCGTAGCGCTCCGGGTAGTGCACGACCTGCCGGTCGGCGCGCGGGTACGAGCCCAGGAAGACCACGTTCGGGCTGAAGCGACGCAACCCCATGAGCGCGTCGGCCATCCGCTCGTCGAACACATGGCCATCCGCATCGATGACGAAGCGGTACCGGCCGAGCTCGTCGCCCACGGGGCGGGACTCGAGCAGGCTGAGGTTGATGCCGCGCGTGGAGAACTGCTCGAGCAGCTCCAGCAGCGCGCCGGGCTCGTCCTTCGGCAGCTCGGCCACCAGCGAGGTCTTGTCCGCACCGGTGGGCGCGGCGGGCGCGACCGTGCTCGTCACGAGCACGAACCGCGTGACGGCCTGCTCGTTGTCGCCGATGTCCTCCGCCAGCACCTCGACATCGTGGTGGAGGGCCACGCCGGGCGCGACGATCGCCGCGTGCGCGGGCAGGCTGCCGTCGAGCATGCCGATCGCGCTCGCGACGTTGCTCGAGGCCACGACGTGCTCGTGCGCCGGCAGGTTCTCGCCGAGCCACGTCAGGCACTGCGCGTAGGCGACAGGATGCGCGGCGATGCCCGCCACGCCCTCGGCGCGGATGTCGTCCAGGGTCGCCCCGGGGTGGCCGACGAGCCAGAACCGCACCGGCACGAGGTACTCGCCCACGATGCGGAGGTTCGGGGTGGTCGCCAGCGCGTCCTGGGCGCTGGAGACGCCGCCCTCGACCGAGTTCTCGATGGCGATCATCGCGGCGTCGCTGCGGCCCGACACGACGTCTGACAGGGCCTGGCCGACGTTGCTCACCGGGCGCCAGATCTGACCGCGCGCCTCGGGCACCTGGGCCAGCGCGGCCTCCGTGAAGGTGCCCGCGGGGCCGAGGTAGCTGTACGTCCGGCGTTCGGGGGCATCCGTCGACATGACGATCAGCCTAGAGGGCGCACCGGCGCGTCCGAGACGCGGTGCTGTGCACGAAGGGCGCAGACGGGGCAGACTTGCCCTATGACGAGCCGTGCCGGACTCCCCGCAGAAGCATCCGACCTCATCGATGTCGACGAGCTGATCTCCGCCTACTACGACCGCCAGCCGGATCCCTCGGTCCCCGCGCAGCAGGTGGCGTTCGGCACGAGCGGCCATCGCGGGTCGAGCCTTCACACGAGCTTCAACGAGAACCACATCCTCGCCACCACGCAGGCGATCGTGGACTACCGCACCGAGCAGGGCATCGCCGGTCCGCTCTTCCTCGGACGCGACACCCACGGCCTGTCACTGCCGGCCGAGCGCAGCGCGATCGAGGTGCTCGTCGCGAACGGCATCGACGTGCGCGTCGACTCCCGCGACTCGTGGGTGCCGACCCCCGCACTCAGCCACGCGATCCTCGCGTACAACCGGGGCCGCGCGATCGACGACCCGGGTCGTGCCGACGGCATCGTCGTGACCCCCAGCCACAACCCGCCGGCCGACGGCGGCTTCAAGTACAACCCGCCGCACGGCGGCCCCGCCGACACCGACGCCACGGGCTGGATCGCCGACCGTGCGAACGCGCTCATCGCCGACGGCCTCGAGGCCGTCAAGCGCGTGCGGTTCGCCGACCTCGACGCGGACACGCTCGGCCAGTACGACTTCCGCGAGGCCTACGTGCGCGACCTCGCCTCGATCATCGACATCGAGGCCATTCGCAAGGCCGGCGTGCGCATCGGCGCCGACCCGCTCGGCGGTGCCTCGGTCGAGTACTGGGCGCTCATCGCCGAGATGCACGGCCTCGACCTCACGGTCGTGAACCCCGACGTCGACCCGACCTGGCGCTTCATGACGCTGGACTGGGACGAGAAGATCCGCATGGACCCCTCCTCCCCCTCGGCGATGGCCTCGCTCGTCGCCAAGCGCGCGGAGTACGACATCCTCACCGGCAACGACGCGGACTCCGACCGGCACGGCATCGTCACGCCCGATGCGGGGCTCATGAACCCCAACCACTACCTCGCCGTCGCGATCGACTACCTCTTCTCGCACCGGCCCGGATGGGCGCCGGAGGCAGCCGTCGGGAAGACCCTCGTCTCCTCGATGATGATCGACAAGGTGACCGCCGCCCTCGGCCGCAACCTGCTCGAGGTGCCGGTCGGCTTCAAGTGGTTCGTCCCCGGCCTGCTGGACGGCTCCGTCGCGTTCGGCGGCGAGGAGTCCGCCGGTGCGTCGTTCCTCCGCATGGACGGCACCGTCTGGACGACCGACAAGGACGGCATCCTCCTCTGCCTGCTGGCCGCGGAGATCCTCGCCGTCACCGGCAAGACCCCCTCGCAGCGCTACGCGGAGCTCGAAGCCGAGTACGGCTCATCCGCATACCAGCGCGTGGATGCCCCGGCCTCCACCGAGCAGAAGGCGGCGCTGAAGGCCCTCTCCCCCGACGACGTCTCGGCGTCGGAGCTCGCGGGCGAAGCCATCACGGCGAAGCTCTCGCACGCGCCGGGCAACGGCGCGGCGATCGGCGGCCTCAAGGTGCAGACCGAGCACGCGTGGTTCGCCGCGCGCCCGTCGGGCACCGAGGACGTCTACAAGCTGTACGCGGAGTCCCTGCGCGGCGAGGAGCACCTGCGCCAGGTGCAGGAGGAGGCCCGCGCGGTCGTCACCGCCGCGCTCGGCGGCTGATCCCGCTCGAGCCGCCCCGCTCGGAGCCCATCCGCTCGACTCCGAGGAGCCCGCCGTCAGGTCCTGACGGCGGGCTTCTTGTTGTCGCGAGCCCAGCGCGCGGGCGTCTCCGGGCCGTCCCACACCTGCACGATGCCCCAGACGACCGCGGCGAACGGCGCGGCGAGGACGGCGCCGAGGATGCCGCCGAGCACGGTGCCGACGGTCAGGGCGATCAGCACGACGAGCGAGTGCAGCTTGAGCGCGCGCCCCATCAGGAGCGGCTGCAGGAAGTTGCCCTCCAGCTGGTTCACCACCACCACGATGGCGATGACGATGAGGGCCACCACCGGACCGTTGGCGACCAGCGCCACGAGCGCGGCGAGGATGCCGGCCACGGTCGCGCCGACGATCGGGATGAAGGCGAGCAGGAACACGAGGATCGTCAGCGGGAACGCCAGCGGCACCCCCAGGACGAGGAGGCCGATGCCGATGCCGATGGCGTCGACCGCGGCGACGGCGGCGGTGCCGCGGAGGTAGGCGCCGAAGGTGTCGACGGTCTTCGAACCGGCACGGCGCACCCGGGCGTACCACTCGCCCTCGAACGGGCGGGTGAGGAAGCGCCACAGCTCCGGGCCGTCCTTGAGGAAGAAGAACAGCACCACCACGAGCAGCACGAAGCCGGTGACGAAGTTCGCCAGCGCGCCGACGCCGGCGACTGCGCCGGAGCCCACCGTCTGGCCGAACTGCGCGCTCGTGATGAAGTCGGTGACCGTGGCGAACCACTCGTCGATCTGCTCCTGATCGGGCGCGAAGGGCAGCGTCTGCACCCAAGCGATCACCTGCTGCACGCCGGCCTGCGCCTGCTCGTACAGGTCGTCCCACTGGTGGCGGACCGCCGAGACCATCGCCCAGCCGAGCCCGCCCACAATGAGCACGATCGCGAGCAGCACGATGATCGTCGACAGCGTCGGACGCAGTCGAGGCCGCAGCCGTGCCATGAGCGGCTCGAAGGCGCACGCGAAGATGAGCGCGAGGAGCACCGGGATGAACACCAGCGACAGCGAGCGGAACGTCACCACGAGGCCCGCGGCCAGGATGACCACGGCGATCAGCTGGATGGACCGGGTCGCCAGGGTGCCGAACCCGTCGGACCAGAGCCGTCGCGGCGTGTGCGCGGAGTTCATCGTCACCGCTTGCGTGGCCTGGGTGCGAGGCCGCTGCCTTCCGAACATCGCAGGTCTCCTGTCGTCGCGAGCGCGTCTCGACCATCCTGCCCGAACCGCCGGGAGAACCTCGGGAGGTTGACCGCGCCGCCCCGCTGTGCCACGGAGGCCCGGCCGTGCTCATAGACTCTGCCGGAGAAGCCGTGCGCGACGGCGCGCGGGCAGGAAAGGCAGACGAATGCTCGACACGATCCAGGCGTTCCTCGAACAGCTCAGCAGCGTCATCTGGGGACCGTGGCTCCTCATCCCCCTTCTTCTGGGCACCGGGCTGTACCTCACCATCCGATTGGGCGGCCTCCAGTTCGTGCGCCTCGGTCCGGCGCTGAGCCTCGGGCTCCTGCGCCGGAAGGACCGCGGCGCCGAGGGCGACATCTCGCAGTTCCAGGCGCTGACCACGGCGCTCGCGGCCACGGTCGGCACGGGCAACATCGTCGGCGTCGCGACCGCCATCGGCATCGGCGGCCCCGGAGCCCTGTTCTGGATGTGGGTGACGGGCCTCCTCGGCATGGCGTCGAAGTACTCGGAGGCGTTCCTCGGCGTCCGCTATCGCACCACCGATGCGGCCGGCGAGCGCAACGGCGGGCCGCAGCAGTACCTCGAGCGCGGCATCCGCAACGGATTCGGCAAGGTGCTCGCCTTCGCCTTCACGATCTTCACGATCTTCGCGTGCTTCGGCATCGGCAACATGACGCAGGGCAACTCGGTCGCGGCGAACCTCGAGCGCAGCTTCTCGATCCCGACGTGGGTGACCGGCGTCGTGCTCACGATCATCGCGCTCGCGGTGCTCGTCGGCGGCATCAAGTCGATCGGACGTGTGACGGCAGGCTTCGTGCCGATCATGATCGTCTTCTACGTCATCGGCGCGCTCTACATCCTCATCGCCAACATCGCCGACGTGCCCGCGGCCTTCGCGACGATCTTCCACGACGCCTTCACCGGCAGCGCGGCCGCCGGCGGGTTCGCCGGATCGGTCATCATCGTCGCCATCCAGTTCGGCGTCGCGCGCGGCATCTTCTCCAACGAGTCCGGCATGGGCTCGGCGGCGATCGCCGCCGCCGCCGCGCAGACGAGCCACCCGGTGCGCCAGGGCCTCGTGTCGATGACGCAGACGTTCATCGACACGATCATCGTGGTCTCGATGACCGGCCTCGTCATCATCACCACGGGCGCCTACCGGCTCACCGACGACGCCGGCGCGCAGATCGACGCGTCGCTCATGACGGGCGAGGCGTTCACCCACGGCCTGCCCGGCGAGTGGGGTCACTGGGTGGTGACGCTCGCGCTGGTCATGTTCGCGTTCTCGACGATCCTCGGATGGTCGTACTACGGCGAGCGCAACATCGAGAAGCTCCTGGGGCGGCGGGCGGTCCTTCCCTTCCGCATCGTCTTCTCGCTCGTGGTGTTCATCGGCTGCACGACGCAGCTCGGCGTGGTGTGGGCGTTCTCCGACGTGATGAACGGCCTCATGGCGCTGCCGAACCTCATCGGGCTGCTCATCCTCTCGGGCCTCGTCGCGCGCGAGACTCGGGCGTACCTCAAGCACGATCCGAAGCTCACCGCCTCCCAGGACGAGATCGAGCGCTTCATGGCGGGCGAGCCCGGCTGGGAGGAGTGGCGCGCCGGCGAGGCCGTGCGCGAGCGCCGCTGAACCCATCGCCCACGCAGGACGGCCCCCGCCGAAGCGGGGGCCGTTCTGCGTGAAATGCGCCCCACTGCAGGTTTCCACCTGCCACCCGAGACGTCCTCGGGCCGGGCCCAGATACCGTAGTGCGCCGTCTTGCCCCTCACGATCAGCCTCGACGTCGCTGGATACCAAACTCGCTCCCCCTCGATCACCTCCCGGAGGAACATGAATGCGTCTTCGCGTCCGGTGACGAGCTGCCCTCGGTGCAGACGTGCGACATTTCCGTACACCTTCAGGCGCGCAGCGCGGTGGTCCGCGCGCGAAGCCCACGGTGTCAGCAGCCGCTCCCGGTCGTGAGGGTCCTCATATGCGATGGTGACCGCGGGAACATCCGTGAAGACCCCAGCTCTCCAGGCGCGGGGGGCCAGCTTCTGCGTGACGAGCCAGATGACCTGGCCTCCGTCCTGCTGCCGAGCGGCCGTCCTCTCCCGGAAGTCCGTCGGCCAGCGCTGCACCTCGAGCGCGAGCTTCGTCTGCACCACGTACACGTCGGCATGACTTGCCGGATGCTCGAGGACCGGCTCGTCCGGCCTATCAGGGAAGACCTCGGTGACGATCATCGACAGAACCTTCAGGAGGCGGTGCTGAATCCAGAGATGCTCGTCGGACATCCTGCCGCCACCGAGATCGGGCCGCGCCAGACCGTGCTCGCAACCTCTTCCCGGCATCGCTGCGAGATAGCGGGTGCCGGTCTTGTTCTCGATGGGCTTCTTGTACACGGCAGCGCAATCTCCGACATGGCACCCGAGCTGTCCGGCGGCACAGTCCTTGATCCGCTCCCAGTCGTCGGGGTCGTCGACGTAATAGATTCGCGTCAGCCCGGTGGCGGTACCCCGTATCCGCGCGAACTTCTTCATCCCGATTCCGTGTTCGCGGTGGGACCTCCGTGCGCCATCAAGCTCCTGTGCTCTCATGCGGCGAGCGTCCCACGGGCGACGGACATCCGCGACGCAGCCGTGCGCGAGCGCCACTGAACCCCATTGGCAAAGCAGAACGGCCCCCGCCGAAGCGGGGGCCGTTCTGTGTGATGTGCGCCCGAAGGGACTCGAACCCCTAACCTTCTGATCCGTAGTCAGATGCTCTATCCATTGAGCTACGGGCGCAATCTCCGCTGCCGAAGCAACCGTATGAGCATACAACGCGGTCGAGCGCACTCACAAATCGGGGCGGACACCCCGGGCGCGTCGCACTCAGGCGGTGTCGGCCGACTCGGCCTCGCTGCGGCGCTCCTTGGTCTCCACCGCGAGCTTCTGCAGGTCGACGAGCCGCAGCGCCTGCATCCGCGCCTCGCGCATCGAGGCGTAGTTCGGGTCCTCGTCGGGACGCATGGCCTCCACGCGGAGGCGATTGTCGAGGGTGGAGGCGATGTCGCCCCAGGCCGCCTCGCGCGACTGCTCGACGAGCGCGAGGAGATTCGCCTCGTCCTCGAGCTCCGCGCGCAGCGCCTTGGCGACCCCGACGTACTGCTTGGCGCGACGACGGAGGTTGCGCACATCGCGGTCGCGGTAGTCGTGCGTGCCGCGCGACTGCGTGTGCCGCCCCCAGGCCGCCTTGCGCAGGCGCGAGATCTCCTGCGCGGCCTGCTCCGACTCATCCGCGAGCGAGGTGATCGCCTCGCGAGCCGCCGGCAGGAAGTGGGTCGCGTCGAACGCCTCGTCCAGCGAGATCGTGCTGACGAGGATCCTGTTCTTCACCGCGAGTCGTGCGGCGGCATGCGCGATCGCGAGACCCTCCTCGATCGCATCGGCGTTCCGTCCCACCGCACCTCCCCCACCCACCCTAGCGGCGCGGTGAAGGACGGGGCGAGCGGCGATCACGCGCCGGGGACGGTGAGCTCTCCCGTCAGGTACTGCGCGCGCCCGAAGCCGAAGCTCCAGTCCTCGGCGCCGTTCTCGACATAGCCGATGAAGACGTCCTGCGGGGCGACACCGACCGGCTCCAGCGCATCGGCAATGGCGGCATAGAGGCGCTGCTTCTGATCGGTCGCGCGACCGCGCTGCGTGAAGATCTGGATGATCACCGGGTCGGTCCGCTCGAAGCCGAGGCCGGCGTCCTCCGCGATGATCGTCGTGGCGGGGCGCGACGTGATCACCTGGAAGCGATCGCGCTCCGGGATGCCGTAGACCGAGACGATCGCGTCATGGATGGCCGTGGCGATCTCCGTGGGATTGGTGCGGGCGTCGCTGTGGTCGATGCGGACGAGAGGCATGGCGGGCTCCTGACGACGTGACTCGTTTGTAAGGACATTCTGTCATGGGGACCGCGCCCCTGTCAAGTATTGACAGGACAAAGTCGGGCCGGAAGAGTCGAGAGGTCAGAAAGGACCGCATCCATGCGCATCGGACTCGTGGGCTTCGGCGTCGGAGGACGCCTCTTCCACCTCCCCTATATCCAGGCAGCCACCGAGTGGGATCTCGTGGGGGTCGTCACGCGCTCCGCCGAGCGCCGCGCGGAGCTCGCTGTCGACGCCCCGGGAACCGCGGCATTCGACAGCCTCGATGACCTCATCGACGCCGGCGTCGACGCCGTCGTCCTCACCACGCCGGCCGACACGCGTCGCGAGCTGGTGCTCCGCGCACTGGAGCGCGGCGTGCACGTCGTCGCCGACAAGCCGTTCGCTCCCGACGCGCCCGCCGCGCGGGAGCTCGCGGCCGCTGCCACCGCCGCGGGGCGCACGCTCACGGTCTTCCACAACCGCCGCTGGGACACCGACATCCGCACCCTCGAGACCGTGCTCGCAAGCGGCGAGCTCGGCGGGGTGCAGCGCTTCGTGAACCGCATGGACCAGGACGCACCAGGGGTGCTCGAGACGGGCCCCGCGAGCGGCCTGCTGCGCGACCTCGGGGCGCACCTCGTCGACCAGGCGACGCACCTCTTCGGCCCGGTCGCCCGCGTGGACGGGCACCTCGACTGGGTGGACGTGGACGGCGAGCGCGCGGACGTGGGCTTCTCGCTCGGTCTGCACCACCGAAGCGGCACCTTCAGCACGGTCAGCGCGAGCAAGATCAATCGGCTCGGCGAGCGCGAGCTCATCGTCTACGGCGAGGGCGGCTCCTATACCTCCCGGATGGCCGATGTGCAGTACGAGGCCGTCGTCGCGGGCGACCGACCGCTCACGTCCGAGGCGTGGGGCGTCGAGGCGGAGGAGCGCTGGGGTGTGCTGGGCACGGCGGATGGCCATCGGCCGGTTCCCAGCGCCGCGGGCGACTACAGCGACTACTACCGCGGCCTGCACGCCGCGCTGGAGAGCGGATCGCCGTTCTCGGTCACGCTGGAGCAGGCCGTCCACACCATCGAGGTGCTGGACGCGGCGCGGCAGAGCGATGCCGAGGGGCGTTCGATCACCCTGTGAGCACGAGAGAAGGGGCCCGATCCGGCGAATGAACCGGATCGGGCCCCTTCTGCGTGCGAGGGTCAGCGGCGCGGCGAGCGCGCGCGCACCGTGTAGATCGCGCCAGTGGTGACGTCCTCCTCGAGGGACTCGAGGGTGCGACCGCGCGTCTCCGGCACCTGGGTGATGACGAAGATGAGCGCGAGCGCCCCGACGGCGGCGAACAGGAAGAACGTCCCGGTGATGCCGACGGCCTCGACGAGCGAGAGGAAGTACAGCGAGAGGAAGCCGTTGACGATCCACAGCATGAAGACCGAGATGCCCATGCCCACGCCGCGCATGTGGAGCGGGAAGATCTCCGACAGGTACACCCACACCGCGATGTTGAGGAACGTCTGCATCGAGCCGACGAACGCCACCACGAGGAAGAGGATGACCCAGGGGCGGAGCGGGTTGCCGGCGGGCAGGACCATCGAGGCGACGCCGATGAGCAGGTGGCACGTCGTGGTGAGCGTGAGGCCGATCGCGAACGTCGTCCGACGGTCGAGGCGGTCCATCATGGCGAGGGCGATGATGCCGCCGACCACGGCGATGACGCCGGGCGCGATGTTGGCGATGAGCGCCGCACCCTCCTCGAAGCCCGACTCGGTGAGCACCGTGTTGCCGAAGTACATGATCGAGTTGATGCCG
Source organism: Microbacterium oryzae (assembly GCF_009735645.1). Lineage (NCBI taxonomy): Bacteria > Bacillati > Actinomycetota > Actinomycetes > Micrococcales > Microbacteriaceae > Microbacterium > Microbacterium oryzae. The sequence continues at coordinate 1,873,114 of NZ_CP032550.1, forward strand.
GTGAGCTGCTGCGCGATGCCGAGCCCGATGCCGACGAGGAGGATGCGCGAGAGGTTCTTGTTGCTGAGGATGGCGCGCCATCCGAGCTGACCCTCCGCCTTCTCCTCGGCGGCGATGCGCTCGAGGTCGGCGATCTCGGCCTGGGCGCGGTCCTCGGACCGGACGGTCTTGAGGACCGCGAGCGCGTCGGCGTTGCGGCCCTTCTCGAGCAGCCACCGCGGGGACTCCGGCATGCGCAGCATGCCGAAGAAGAGCGCGATGGCGGGGATGGCGCAGATGGCGAACATGATGCGCCAGACGTGGTCCGCGCCGGCGTAGAGGTTGCCGATGACGGCGTTGATGACGAACGCGGCCAGCTGGCCGGTCACGATCATGAGCTCGTTGCGGCCCGCGAGCGAACCGCGGATCTCATACGGCGCGAGCTCGGCGAGGAAGACCGGCACGACGGTGGACGCGCCGCCCACCGCGAGGCCGAGGATCACGCGACCGACGACGAGCACGGCGAGGTTGGGCGTGAAGACGACGAACAGCGTGCCGGCGAAGAAGAGCACTGCCAGCAGGATGATCGTCTTCCGGCGGCCCCAGCCATCCGAGAGACGCCCGCCGAACATCGCGCCGATGGCGGCGGCGAAGATGAGCGAGCTGGTCGCGACGCCCTCCGTGAAGGCGTTGAGGCCGAGCTCCTCCGACATGGGAACGAGCGCGCCGTTGATGACGCCCGTGTCGTAGCCGAAGAGCAGGCCGCCGAAGGTGGCGATGAGGGCGACGAGGCCCAGCCGCTTGCGGTGCGGTCCTCCGGTGAGCGGAGGAAGGCTCGTACTGGAACCCCCCGAATGTGCACTTGCCATGATGACTCCTTCGTCCGATGCGCCATCCGACCGACGCTCGCTTGCGCCATATCCTGCCACCGAAACTTTGTCACGTCAAATAGACATACTGTCCTTTACCAGCTCGTTGCGGATGCGGTCCATCGTGTGGGCGATGTCGACCGTCTCCGCCAACGGCATGAGCGGTGTGCCGATCGCGCCGGATGCGATGCACCGTGCCGCCTCGGCCGCCTCGAAGCACAGCCCCTCGTCGGGCCGCGCCTGCGGGAATCGGGCCTCGGCGGAGCGGGAGGCGCCGGCGACGTCGGGATGGCCGATGAGCTCGACCGAGCCGGGCAGGTAGAACGGCGAGGCGAGCCGCAGGACGCCGGCGGTGCCCGTGATCGTCGCAGCCGTCCCGGTCGGCCCCTCCAGGGTCGTGAACAGATGGGCCTGACGTCCGCCGGGTCCACGCAGGACGATGCTGCTCTGCGCGTCCACCCCGGTATCGGTGAACGAGCCCGACGCGAGCACCCGGTCGGGCCCGCCGAGGACGAACGAGGCGAAGGACACGAGGTAGACGCCGAGGTCGTAGAGCGCTCCCCCTCCCAGGGCGGGGTCGAAGAGCCGCCCCTGCGGATCGGGCGGGAAGTACTCCCCCAGGTCGGCGACGAGCGCCCGCGGCTCGCCGATGAGCCCGTCGGCGAGAACCTGCCGCACGACGTCCATCGCCGGCAGGAACCGCGGCCACATCGCCTCCATCGCGAAGACGCCGCGCCGTGCCGCGGCCTCGGCGACCCGCTCCGCCTCCGGACCGTCCATGGCGAAGGGCTTCTCGACGACGACGTGCTTCCCCGCCTCGATGGCGAGCAGCGCGCAGCGCGCATGTAACGGGTTGGGCGTCGCGATGTAGATCACGTCGATATCGGGATCGGCTGCCAGGGCCTCGTAGGACGCGTGCACGCGCGGGATGCCGTGGCGGCGCGCGAACTCCGCGCCCCGCTCCTCCGACCGCGAGGCCACCGCCGACAGGCGCTGACGCGTGTGCTCGCACAGGGAGCGCGCGAGCACGTCGGCGATGCGGCCAGGGCCCATGATCCCCCAGCGGAGTGCGGGCGCATCGACCGGCGAGGGGATGCGCGGCGCGGGGAGCGCGGTCATGCCGCGGACTCGCCGGGGATGCGCGCGGCCGCTCCGGTGGCGGCCGCCTCACCAGCCGCGTCGAGCACGCGCATGGTGCGGGCGGCCGCGGCGAACGGCGTCTCCGACGGAGTTCCCGTCAGGATGCAGCCGAGGAACGCCTGCACCTGCGCGATGAACGCCTCGCCGTACCCGGTGCCCACTCCCCGCGAGCGGAAGGAGGACACGTCGGCGTAGGCGCCATGCAGCGGGCCGGTGATGATGCGCCGAGGCCCGTCGAAGCGCGCATCGCCTCCCGCCTCGTGCAGCCAGAGCGCGTTGAGGTCCTCGGTGCTGAAGCTCGCCATCCCCCGTTCGCCGAACACGCGGATCGACAGCGAGTTCGGCGTCGAGTGGGCGACCCGGCTCGCCTGCAGCGTGCCCAGCGCGCCGTCGCCGGCGACCAGCAGCAGCGCGGCCATGTCGTCGTTGGTGACGGGATGCGGCGTGCCGTCACGGTCCATCCGCTCGGGGATGACGGTCGCGAAGCGGGCGGCCGCGACCTCGGCGATGGGGCCGACCGCGAACTCGACCGCATCGATCGCGTGGAGCCCGAGATCGATGAGCGCCCCGCCACCGGAGGCGGCTCGGTCGAAGCGCCACGTGAACGGGTCGGCCGCGTCGGCCGCGTGATGGCAGTAGTACGTCGTCTCGAAGTGGCGGATCGCACCGATCACCCCGTCTGCGACCGCCGTGCGCAGCGCCGCCAGCCCCGGCAGCCGTCGGTATGAGAACCCGACCGCGTCGACCGCCCCCGCGCGTTCGGGGGCGGCGGCGAGCTCGGCGAGTCTGGCTGCCTGATCGCCGTCGAGCCCGAGGGGCTTCTCGGTCAGCACGTGCTTGCCCGAGGCGAGCACGCGAGCGAGCACGTCGAGGTGCTGATTGTTGGGCAGCGCCACGCTCACCGCATCGATCGATGGATCCGCCAGCAGCTCGTCGACGGAGGTTCCCCAGCGGCGAAAGCCGTAGCGCTCCGCGACGTCCTGGGCGAGTGGGGCGACGGCGTCGACCACGTGCGCGAGCTCCACCGTCACGCCGCGCAGCGCGTCGCCCATCGACGCGTTCCGGTAGCCGAAGGCGTGCGCCTGCCCGGCCATCCCCGCCCCGATCAGCCCCACGCGGACCGTGCGTCCGCCATCCGTCTCCGACACCATCGCCTCGCCTTTCGTCGCACCCTTGCGTCTGCGAAGTTAGAGCGTTCTAATAGCCATGTCAAGACAATTCGGGATTCTCACCCCCACGCGAAGGAGCGCACATGGAGATCGGCCTGCTGACGGACAGCCTCGGACACCTCGACAGGAAGGACGCCCTCGACGCAGCGGCCGCGATCGGCGCGACCCGCCTCGAGTTCGCGGCGGGCGACTGGTCGACGTCTCCGCATCTCGACCTCGAGGAGCTGCTGGCCTCCGCACCCGCGCGCGCCGCGCTCGAGCACGAGCTGGATGGCCATGGCCTCGCGCTCTCCGCGCTGAACGCCAGCGGCAACCCGCTCCACCCGCGCGAGGGCGAGCGCAACGACGCTCTCGTGCGCGGCACCATCCGGCTGGCGGGCGCCCTCGGCGTCGACACCGTGGTGCTCATGTCTGGCCTGCCCGCCGGCGCACCAGGAGATGCGACGCCGAATTGGATCACCACCTCCTGGCCGCCGGAGACGACGGAGATCCTCGAGCGCCAGTGGACGGACGTGGCACTGCCGTACTGGGAGGACCTCGCGCGCTTCGCGACGGAGCAGGGCGTGACGAAGCTCGCGGTCGAGATGCACGCGAACCAGCTGGTCTTCAGCGTGCCGAGCCTGCAGCGGCTGCGCGACGCCGTCGGGCCGATCGTCGGCGCGAACCTCGACCCGAGCCATCTCTTCTGGATGGGCGCCGACCCCCTGGCCGCGATCCAGGAGCTGTCCGGCGCCATCCACCACGTGCATGCCAAGGACACCCGCATCGAGGAGTCCGTGGCGGTCCGATCGCGCGTGGAGACCCTCACCGTGCTGCCGGTCGCCGAGCGCTCGTGGAACTACGTCACCGTCGGGCGCGGGCACGATGTCGAGTACTGGGCGCGGTTCATGGCGGCGCTGCGTGCCGCCGGCTACGACGGCACCCTCAGCATCGAGCACGAGGACCACGCCGTCGACCCGCGGCTCGGCGTCGAGGAGGCCGCGGCGACCCTGCGCGAGGCCGCCCATCGGGCGAGCATCCCGCTGCGCTGATGGTCAGTGCAGCGCTGGCGGGGGCGCCGTGCTCGCGCGCGGGATGAGCCGCGGGGCGAGCGCCCCCTGGGGCGGCAGCGCCTCCCCGGCCAGCCGGCTCAGCAGCCGAGCGGCGCCGAGCCGGCCGATCTCGCGGCTGTGCTGGTCGATGGAGCTCAGCTGCACGAGGTCAGACGCGGCGAGCGCGGTGTCGTCGTAGCCGAGAACCGACACGTCCTCGGGCACGCGCAGGCCCGCCGCGCGCACGGCGCTCATCGCGCCGAGCGCCGACAGGTCGTTGTTGGCGAAGACCGCGCTCGGAGTCTCGGAGAGGCCGAGCAGCATCTCCATCGCCCGACGCCCGCCCGCTTCCGTCATCTCCTCCTCGACCACGAGTTCGCGCAGGCCCAGCCGGCGCGCCGCGCTCGCGTACCCGGCGCGCCGATCACCGTAGGGCGATCCCTGCGGCACGGCGATGTGCGCGATCCCGCGATGACCGAGGGCATGGAGATGCTCGACGGCGAGCTCGCCCCCGCGGACCTCGTCCGCCGCCACCGAGTCGACGCCGTCGAGCAGCCGGGTGAGGGCGACCGCCGGCGTCTCGCCCGCACTGGCGAGCAGCTCCCGCCCGGTGCCCATGTAGCCGGCCACGAGAATCCCGTCCACGCGCAGGTCGGCGAACGACGCGATGGCGGCGCGCTCCGAAGCCGCCGTCGATGCGGATGTCGACGAGCCGAGGGAGACCATGAGCTGCACGCCCGCATCGGCGACCGCCTCGGCGATGCCGTCGTAGATGTCGGCGAACACCGGGTTGTGCACATCGAGCAGATACACCCCCACGGCGCCGGTCCGCTTGCTCGCGAGCCGACTGGCGAGACGGTTGGGCGAGTACCCGAGGCGACCGGCGACCTCCTGCACGCGGCGGCGCGTCGCCTCCGCGACCTTGGGCGACCCGCGCATGACGAGCGACACCAGTGCGCGCGAGACGCCGGCCTCGCGCGCCACATCGTCCATCGTGACCGCCCGCGATTCACGTGCCCGACCCATCCGGTCATCGTAGGCGAGCCCCTGGTAACGGAATTGACACAATGTCAAGACAAAAACTTGACAGCGTCGAGCGTTCCGGTCACTCTTATGTCCACCGCGTGGAAGCGGTGACGGTCGGTCGCAGGGCGAAGCAGCCCTCGACGTATCCCTGGAAGGACCACCATGAAGCTCACCACCCCCCGAAAGATCCTCGGCGCCGGCGCACTGGTCGCCGTGTTCGCCCTCACCGCCTGCAGTGGCGGCGGGGCGCAGCCGGAGGCCGGCGGAGACGGCTCCGGCGGCGGCGGAGGCGACTCGGGCTACACCTTCGCCATGGTCACGCACGAGACCCCCGGCGACACGTTCTGGGACAAGATCCGCGCGGGCGCGGAGCAGGCCGCGAAGGACACCGGCGCCAAGCTGCAGTACTCGAACGACCCGGCAGCCGACAAGCAGGCGCAGCTCATCCAGACCGCCATCGACTCCGACGTCGACGGCATCGCGACCACGCTCGCGACCCCCGACGCGCTGGCGTCGTCGGTCCAGGCGGCGGGCGAGGCGGGCATCCCGATCGTCGGCTTCAACTCCGGCATCGACCAGTACAAGGACGTCGGCGCGCTGATGTACTTCGGCTCGGACGAGACCCTCGCCGGTCGCACGGCGGGCGAGCGCATCACCGAGGACGGCGGCAAGCACCCGCTCTGCGTCATCCAGGCCGCCGGCTCCGTCGCGCTCGAGGCGCGCTGCGCGGGCGTGAAGGAAGGTGCGCCCGGCACCGAGAACATCCAGGTCAACGGCGCCGACGACTCGGCGGTCGTCGCGAGCCTCCAGGCCAAGCTGCAGCAGGACCCGTCGATCGACTACATCGTGACCCTGGGCGCCCCGATCGCCATCGACGCGCTCGACGCGATGGAGCAGTCGGGCAGCGAGGCGAAGCTCGTCACGTTCGACCTCAACGTCGACGCCGCGCAGGCGATCAAGGACGGCGAGATCGAGTTCTCGATCGACCAGCAGCCCTACGTGCAGGGCTACCTCGCGGTCACGTCGCTCTACCTGAACCTGAAGAACGGCAACGACATCGGCGGCGGCCAGCCCGTCCTCACCGGTCCCTCGTTCGTCGACTCGACGAACATCGACACCATCCTCCCGTTCGCCGAGAACAACACGCGCTGACCTCTCACCTGGTGAGCGGGGGCGCCCTCGGCGCCCCCGCTCACCCACCCCTACCCCCTAGGAGTCCCTCATGAGTCAGGCCACCACGCAGGCGCCGGTCAGCGCGCCGCATGAGTCCTCGAATCGCGTGAAGCTCGGCTGGTCCAACCGCATCCTCGCGCGGCCGGAGGTCGGCGCGGCCGTCGCCGCCGTGCTGATCTTCATCTTCTTCCTCGTCGTGGCGCCGTCGTTCCGCTCGCCCGACGCGCTCTTCACCGTCCTGTACCAGGCCTCCACGATCGGCATCGTCGCCGTCGCGGTGGGCCTGCTGATGATCGGCGGCGAGTTCGACCTCTCCGCCGGCGTCATCGTCACGAGCGCCGGGCTCTTCAACGCCCTGTTCTCGTACTACCTCGGCATCAACCTCATCGTCGGCGCGGTGGTGTCGCTCGTCTTCTGCCTCTTCGTGGGCTTCGTGAACGGCTATCTGGTGATGCGCACGGGCATCCCCAGCTTCCTCATCACACTCGGCTCGTTCTTCATCCTTCAGGGCGTGAACCTCGGCGTGACGAAGCTCGTGACGGGAGCGGTGGCGAGCCCGAACATCTCGCAGATGGACGGCTACGACCTCATGCACACGATCTTCGCCGGATCGTTCCGCATCGGGGGGATCACCATCTGGAACAGCGTCATCTACTGGCTGCTCCTCGTCGCCCTGGCGGCCTGGGTGCTCCAGCGCACGCGGATCGGCAACTGGATCTACGCCGTCGGCGGCAACGACGCGTCCGCCCGCGCGGTCGGCGTTCCCGTCATGCGCGTGAAGATCGGCCTGTTCATCACGGTGTCGTTCCTCGGCTGGTTCGTCGGCATGCACACGCTCTACCGCTTCAACACCCTGCAGGCGGGCAACGGCGTCGGCAACGAGTTCCTCTACATCATCGCCGCGGTGGTGGGCGGCACGCTCCTCACTGGCGGCTTCGGCAACGCGATCGGCGTCGCGATCGGCGCGTTCATCTTCGGCATGACCTCGCTCGGCATCGTCTACGCCGGGTGGGACCCGAACTGGTTCCGCGCGTTCCTCGGCGTCATGCTCGTGCTCGCCGTGCTCGTGAACCTCTACGTCAAGAAGCTCTCGACGACCAGGAAGGTGGGCTGATCGCCATGTCGGAGACCCTGCAGACCCACAAGCCGCTCATCCAGATGCAGGACGTCGGGAAGAGCTACGGCGCCATCCGCGCGCTCAAGGGCATCAACTTGACGGTCAACGCCGGCGAGGTCGCCTGCGTGCTCGGCGACAACGGCGCCGGCAAGTCGACGCTCATTAAGATCATGGCCGGGCTCCACCCGCACACGGAGGGGCGTCTGATCGTGAACGGCGAGGAGGCCTCGTTCAGCTCGCCGCGTGAGGCGCTCGCGCAGGGCATCGCGACCGTGTACCAGGACCTCGCGGTCGTCGGGCTCATGGAGGTGTGGCGCAACTTCTTCCTCGGGTCGGAGCTCGTCGGATCGAAGTTCCCGCTCGCCGGCATGCGCATCCGCGACATGAAGGCGATCGCCGACGCCGAGCTGCGCAAGATGGGCATCGTCGTGAAGGACCTCGACCAGCCCATCGGCACCCTCTCCGGCGGCCAGCGTCAGTGCGTGGCGATCGCCCGCGCCGTGTACTTCGGCGCGAAGGTGCTCATCCTCGACGAGCCGACGGCCGCCCTCGGCGTCAAGCAGTCGGGCGTCGTGCTCAAGTACGTCGCCGCGGCGCGCGACGCGGGCCTCGGCGTGGTCTTCATCACGCACAACCCGCACCACGCCTACCTCGTCGGCGACCACTTCGTCATCCTCAAGCTCGGGCAGGCGGTCCTCGACCGCACGCGCGACGAGGTCACCCTCGACGAGCTCACCCGGCAGATGGCGGGCGGCGACGAGCTCGCCGAGCTCAGCCACGAGCTCAAGGAGTTCGGCGGCCGCACCGAGGCCATCCGCACGGTCGAGGAGAACACCGCTCCCCGTCGTCGTCGCTGATCCCCCGCACGAGAACGGCCGCAGCTCCGAGGAGCTGCGGCCGTTCTCGTGTCTGCGGTCAGAGTGCGAGGTCGATGGCCTCCGCACGGCCGGTGATGAGCGAGCGCGCCGCCGCCTCCGCGATGGCCTGCGCCGCCAGCCCGTCGCGGAGCGTGGCGGGCATCGGCGCCGAGGTCTCCAGCGCCGACACGAACGCGCCCAGCGCGGCCGCGTACGTCGGCTGCACGCGCTCGAACCATCCGGCATGCAGGCCGTCCGACGTCGCGTGCGGGCCGCGGAAGCGCGTGACGCCGCCCGCGCGCATGCGGCCGGATTCGGCCATCCCCTCGGAGCCCAGCACCTCGATGCGCTCGTCGTACCCGTAGCCGGTGTGCCGCACGCTGTCGATCTGCACGAGCGCGCCGCTCGAGAGCCGCAGGGTCGCCGCCGACGTGTCGACGTCGCCGATCTCCGCCACCCGCGGGTCGGCGAGCGCGGATCCCGCGACGAAGACCTCGACCGGGTCGAGCCCCGTGATCCACCGCGCGAGGTCGAAGAAGTGCACGGTCTGGTCGCGCATCTGGCCGCCCGAGACCTTGAGGTACTCCAGCGGCGGCAGCGCGGGGCCGCGGGAGGTCAGCTGCACGAGCGCGACGTCGCCCACCTCCCCCGCGTCGACCAGGCGCTTGAGCTCGGCGTGGTCGCGGTCGAAGCGCCGGTTGAAGTCGACCATGACGGGGATGCCCGCCCGCTCGACGTACGCGACGGTCTCCGCCGCGCGCGCGAGGTCGAGGTCGATGGGCTTCTCCACGAGGGCGGCGAGGCCCGCGTCCGCGGCACGACGCAGGTTCTCCGCGTGCGTGTCGGTGGAGGAGGCGATGAAGACCGCGTCCACCTCGGCGGGATCGAACGCGTCGGCGAGCGTGCGGGCGGCACGGGCGCCGTGCCGCCCGGCGAGCGCCTCCGCGCGGCCGAAGTCCACGTCGTAGACGAGCCGGAAGTCGACATCCGGGTGGGCTGCGAGGCTCTGGGCGTGGACAGACCCGATGAACCCGGCGCCGATGAGAGCGAAGCGCTGCATGAGGGAGCCTTTCAGGAGACGAGGATGTGGAGCAGGCCGCGGATGGTCGTTGCCACCTCGAGGAAGTCGTGCTCGTTGGCCTTGTCGGAGAACATCTCCGACACCCACCAGCCGTCGTAGCCGGTCGACTTGATCGCGTCGATCCACTCCTGCAGGGGGATGGCCCCGCCTCCGATCATCACGTTGCGGTGCACGCTCTGATCCGGGACGTCCCTCTCGCGATCGAGACCCAGGCCATCCGAGATGTGCGCGGCCTTGATGAGCTCCTTCGGCGTCGCCGCGACTTCCTCGAGGGTGTCGCCCGTCGTCCAGTAGTGCCACGTGTCGAGCGCGATGCCGACGTTGTCGCGGCCGGCGCGCTCGATGATCTCCAGCGAGTGGCGGTGCCGGCTGAGGTTCGACCACGCGAGCGGCTCGAGGTACAGGTCCAGGCCGCGGTCCGCGACGATGTCGGCCGCCTCGCGCACGTTCGTCGCCGCCGCGTCGAGGGCGTCGCTCTCCGACAGGCCCAGCGTGCCCCGGTAGCGCAGGTCGTCGGCCGAGAGCCGGCCCGCGCGGAAGTCCTTCACGACCTCCCAGTCCACGGGTCCCGTGCACAGCTGCAGGATCGGCGCACCCACGACGACGGCGATGTCGGCCATCCGCTCGACCTCGGCGAGGAAGTCCGCGCGCGCGTCGCCCTGCCGCTCGAGGTCGAGGACCGCGCCGATGCCGGTCACCTCGAGCCCCTCGAGCAGCGGCGGCAGCGTCTCGACGGCGTAGCCGGCATCGAGGTAGCGGTACAGCTTCGGGCTCTGCAGCTCGATGCCCCCGTATCCGGCGGCCTTCGCGACGGCGATGTCGTTGACGACGTTGCCGTAGAAGGTCGTCGTGACGTTCATGGAGAGCTTGGTCATGGATGGTCCTTCGTCGTGATCGGGTCTCGTCAGGCAGGTGGGCGGGGCGTTCCGATGGACGCGGTGGTGCCGCCGTCGACGGGGAGGATCGCCCCGGTGATGTACGACGCGTCGGGGCTCGCGAGGAACAGAGCCGCGGCCGCCACCTCGGCGGGCTCGGCCGCGCGGTCCAGCGCGAGCCGGTCGACGAGGTGCGCGTGGAATGCGGGGTCGTCGAGGCGCTCGGCGGTCTGGGCGGTGCGCGTGAAGCCGGGTGCGATGGCGTTGACGCGCACGCCGGAGCGGCCCTCGTCGATCGCCATGGTCTGCACGAGGGCGTTCACGGCGGCCTTCGTCGCGCTGTAGCCGGGCTGCGCCCAGTCGCCGCCGAGACCCGCGATGGACGTGATGGCGAGGAACGTGCCGCGCGCGTCGCGCAGGTGGGGCATGCTCGCCCGCGCGAGGAACAGGGTCCCGTCGAGATTCAGCGAGCGCATCCGCTCCCACGACGCGTCGTCGAGGTCGGAGATGGCCCCGTGCTCGCTGAGACCGGCGTTGGCGATGACGACGTCGAGGCCGCCCCAGGCCGCGAGCACCTCGGCGACCGCACTCTCCACACCCTGGCGCGTGGCGACATCCGCCACCACCACGAGGGCGCGCGAAGGGGCGACCGCCGCGGTCTCCTCGAGGGTCGCGCGGGTGCGCCCGATGAGGGCCACCCGCGCTCCCTGCTCGAGGAACGCGCGTGTGATCGCCGCGCCGATGCCGGTGCCCGCTCCCGTGACGAGCACCCGGGTGCCGTCGTACGGGTAGCGCGCCCAGGTCATCCGACGAGCTCGCGCAGCCTCTGCAGCTGGTGGTGCGCCGACGCGTCGGCGTTCTCGTCCTCGGCGAACACGTTCGACACGATGAGGGCGTCCTCGCGGTCGAAGTAGCCGATCTGCTTCAGCGTGCCGAACAGCTCCGCCCAGTCCACGTCGCCGTCGCCGATGTTGAGGTGCTGGTGCACCCGCGCCGCGTTGCCGGGAGGGTTGGAGATGTACCGCAGGCCGTGCGAGCGGTGGTGGTCGAACGAGTCGGCGGCGTACACCGCGCCGAGGCGCTCCCCCACCTCGGGCAGCAGCGTGGCTGCCCGGTCGCCGTAGTGGAACGTGTGCGCGGCGACGTAGACGAAGCCCACGCGGGGGGTGTCGAGCGCGCGGATGATGCGCCACGCCTCGAGCCCGTCCTCGACGAAGTCGTCGGGGTGCGGGTCGATGTTCAGCGTCACGCCCTCCTGCTCGAGCACGGGGAGGAGCTCCTCCATCGACCGGTAGAACGCGGCCTCGGAGTCCTCCTCGCGCTCGGGGCGCCCCGAGAACTCGGTGTTCACCACGGGGGCGCCGAGCTCGGCGGCCACGCGGATGTACCGCTTCATGTTGCGCACGCCGGCCTCACGCTGCGGCTCCTCCGGCCACGAGAACCGCTGCACCGGCAGCACCGACGTGATGGTCACGCCGGCGTCCGATGCGCGCTTGCGCAGCGTGCGGATCATCGCCGAGTCCACCTTGGGGTGGTGGAAGTGGCGGCCGAAGTCCGGGTTCGGGGTCAGCTGGAGGTACTCGTACCCCAGCCGGGCCACGAGGTCCGGGAAGTCCAGCAGGTGGACGGAGTCGTTGTACGGCGTGGGGTCGAGGGCGATGCGCACCATCGGTGTTCTCCTTCGCAGCGGATGTCGGCGGCCGGGTCAGGCGTAGAAAGCCGGGCGCTCGGCGGCGTCGACCGTGTGGATGCCGCCCTCGAGGGCGCGCACGCCGGCCTCGCACGCGAGGGCGACGAGGTAGCCGTCCCAGGCGTTCGGGCCGTCGACGAGGCGGCCGTCGCGGACGGCGTCCACCCAGCGCTGGATCTCGTTGTCGTAGGCCGCGGCGAAGCGCGTGGTGAAGCTCTGGTGCTCGGCGGTCGACACGCGACCGGCCTGCCACAGCTGCAGCCCCGAAGGCTGACCGATGCGGGCCACGCCCTGCTGGAACACGGCCTCCGTGCCGACCTGGTAGCCAAACTGCACGCTCACGTTCATCTCGACGTCGACGTGCACGCCGTTCTCGAGCTCCATGAGCACGAGGATCGGCTCGCGCAGACGCTCGGGCGAGAGGTCGTTGCGGCGCGGGTACTTGACCTCGACGGTCTTGATGGGCGAGCCCGCGAGCCACGGCACGACGTCGAACTCGTGCACGACGGAGTCCGTGATGAGCATCTTCTGCGAGTAGGAGTCGGGCACGCTCGGGTTGCGGTGCACGCCGCGGAGCATGAGCAGCTCGCCGGCCTCGCCCGAGACGATGAGCTGACGCAGCTGCTCGTACTCGGCGTCGAAGCGGCGCATGAAGCCGACCTGGATGTGCGGGCGGTCGAGCTTCTGCTCGAGCTCGAGGATCTGAGCGGAGGTCGTCGAGTCCTGCGTGAGCGGCTTCTCGCACAAAATCGGCAGGCGGGCCGCGAGCGCGGGCTCGAGCACCGGCTGGTGGAACTGACCGGGCGTCGCGATGAGCACGGCGTCGACGGCGCCGGCCTCGATCGCGTCCTCGATGCGCGAGAAGGTCTGCGACCCCGGCGCGTTCTCGGCCGCGGCCGCCGCGCGGGCGGCGTCGGGCTCGATGATCGCCGAGACGAAGGCGCCGCTGATGCGGTGGGTGATGCGGGCGATGTGGTCTGCGCCCATCATGCCGGCGCCGACGACGCCGATGCGGAGGTCCTGGCTCATGATGTCTCCTGGTTCTGACGCGGGCGTCAACGGGTGCGTGCGAAGGACGTGCAGCCGAAGATGTGCTGCCGGGTGCGGGTGGCGATGCCGAGCGGGAGGTCGATGTCGACGCCGGGCATGTCCTGCTCGACGATCGCGAAGATCTCCGGGTCGATGGCCGCGACGGCCTCGATGATCGGGCCGAACTCGGGGATGCCGGCGGGCGGCTCCACCATGACGTCGATCGCGGAGTCCGCGAACGCGATGTCGTTCTTCAGCACCTCGAAGCGGTACTCCGGGTCGATCTGCTTCAGGTGCAGGTACCCGATGCGCTCGGGGTGCTCCTGGATGAGGCGCAGGTTGTCGCCGCCGTAGTACGCGTAGTGGCCGGTGTCGAGGCACAGGTTGAGGTACTGCGGGTCGGTGAGCTCGAGCAGGCGCACGACCTCGCCGCGCGTGCCGACGTGGCTGTCGGCGTGCGAGTGGAACTGCTGCTTGACGCCGTACTCCTCGAGCAGCGCCTTGCCGAGCCGGTCGTGGCCCTTGGCGAGCTTGTCCCACTGCTCGGCGTCGAGGGTGCGTGCCTCGAGCGCCTCGCCCGTCAGGTCGGAGCGCCACAGGTCGGGGATGACGACCATGTGCTCGGCGCCGACGGCCGCCGCGAGACCGGCGACCTGCACGGCCTGGTCCCAGGCGCGCTGCCACTGCTCCTCGCCCTTGTGGAACCCGGTGAACACCGTCCCCGCCGACAGCTTTAGATCGCGCTTGGCGAGCTCGTCCTGCAGCTGGTTCGGGTCGGTCGGCAGGTAGCCGTACGGGCCCAGCTCGATCCAGTTGTAGCCGGCCTTCTGGACCTCGTCCAGGAAGCGGTCCCAGGGGATCTGGCGCGGGTGCTCGGGGTACCACACGCCCCACGAGTCGGGTGCGGTGCCGATGCGGAGTCCGGTGCTCATCGTGTCCTCTTCATTGATCGACTAATTGTCTTGACAAACATACATGCAGTTCAGCCGAGGAGTGGCTTCTGCAGCTTCGCCTGCTCCTCGTACTCGACGCGCGCGCTCTGCGTGGAGTCGAGCGTCGAGACCTGCGCCACCGGCACGTCCCACCATCCCGCTCCGTCGGGAGCGTAGATCTGCGGGTCGCTGTTGATGTGGATGACCGTGGAGCGGTCGGATGCCTTCGCCTGCGCCATGGCGGCGCGGAGGTCGTCGACGGCGGACTCGGTCGGCTCGATCTCGATGACGTCGAGGCCGTAGCTGCGCGCGTTCATCGCGAGGTCGACGGGGAGCACGTCCTCGCCCTGGAAGTTGCGTGCCTGCGGGTCGTAGGCGCGGTACTTCGTGCCGAAGCGTTCGGAGCCGACCGTCTCGGAGAGGTGGCCGATCGAGGCGTAGCCGTGGTTCTGGATGAGGACCACGATGATCTTGATGCCCTCCGCCACGGCCGTGACGAGCTCGGTGTTGAGCATGAGGTACGAGCCGTCGCCGACCATGACGATGACGTCGCGCTCGGAGCCGGACTCGACCGCGCCGCGCTTCACGCCGATGCCGCCGGCGATCTCGTAGCCCATGCACGAGAACGCGTATTCGACGTGGTAGCCGAGCGGGTCGCGGACGCGCCACAGCTTGTGGAGGTCGCCCGGAAGCGAGCCGGCGGCCTGCACGACGACGTCCTGCGGGTCGCTCGCCTGCTGCACGGCGCCGATGATCTCCGGCTGACCGGGCAGGGCGAGGCCGGACGGCGCGAACGCCGCGTCCACCGTCGCATCCCACTCCGCCTTCTCGCGCGCGATGCGCTCGGCGTACTCGCCGTCGACGCGGAGGTCGGGCAGTGCGGCGATGAGCTCGTCGAGCGCCTCGCGGGCGTCGGCGATGACGGGCAACTGGGTGCCGTGCTTGTAGGCGTCGAACGCCGCGACGTTGATGTTCACGAACGTGACGTCGGGGTTCTGGAACGCCGTGCGCGAGGCCGTGGTGAAGTCGCTGTAGCGCGTGCCGATGCCGATCACGACGTCGGCTTCCGCCGCGAGGCGGTTGGCGGCGAGCGTGCCGGTCGCGCCGACGCCGCCGAGGTTCTGCGGGTGGTCCCAGTTGAGGACGCCGCCGCCGGCCTGCGAGGTGCCGACCGGGATGCCCGTGGCCTCGACGAACGCGCGCAGCTCGCGCTCCGCGTCGGAGTAGAGGACGCCGCCGCCGGCGACGAGGAAGGGGCGCTTGGCGGCGCGGATGGCCTGCACGGCCTGGGCGAACGCGTCGCGATCCGGGCGCGGCCGGCGGATGCGCCACTCGCGATCCTGCAGGAACTCCAGCGGCACGTCGAGCGCCTCGGCCTGCACGTCCTCGGGGAGGGCGATCGTCACGGCGCCGGTCTCGGCGGGGTCGGTCAGCACGCGCATCGCGGCGAGCGCGATGGAGAACAGCTGCTCGGGGCGCTGCACGCGGTCGAAGAAGCGCGAGACCGGGCGGAAGGCGTCGGTCACCTGGATGCCCAGGTCGTGCGGGTGCTCGAGCTGCTGCAGCACGGGGTCCGCCACGCGCGTGGCGAACGTGTCGCTCGGCAGCAGCAGCGCCGGGAGCCGGTTGGCCGTGGCGAGCGCCGCGCCGGTGAGCATGTTGGCCGCGCCCGGGCCCACGGAGGCCGCCGAGGCGTAGGTGCCCAGGCGGCGGTGCATGCGCGCGTAGCCGACGGCCTGGTGCACCATCGCCTGCTCGTTGCGGGCCTGGTAGTACGGCATGAGCTCGGGCTGCTCGTGATTGAACTGCTTGAGCGCCTGGCCGATGCCGGCGACGTTGCCGTGGCCGAAGATGCCGAAGACGCCGGGGATCGTCCGCTCGCGGTGGTCGCCGTCGACGGTCCACTGGTGCGCCAGGAACTCGACGAGCGCCTGGCTCACGGTCATCCGCTTGGTGCCGCCCATGGGTCAGCCTTTCTCGTAGGGGAGGCGGGAGTCGAACTCCTGACCCTCCCAGGTCTCGCGCACCCAGGCGTGTCCCGGGTCGTCGCTGATCAGCCAGGCGCGCTCCGCATCGGGGCCCGCCATCACGTTGAGGTAGTAGAGGTCGTACCCGGGGGCCGCCACGGCGGGGCCGTGGTAGCCGAACGGGACGAGGGCGACGTCGCCCGTGCGCACCTGCGCGTTGATGTCGATCGCGCCGGCCGGCGACGAGTAGGTGCTGAACATGCCAAAGGACGCCTCCTGCGTGCCCTTCTCGCCGCCCACGCGGGACGGCGCGGTCTCGAAGTAGTAGATCTCCTCAAGACGCGACTCGTGGCCGGGCTTGTGCTCGTCGTGCTTGTGCGGCGGGTACGACGACCAGTTCTCCGCCGGGGTGATGACCTCGCACACGATGAACCGCGCGGCGTCGAGCGCCTGCGGCGTGCCGAAGTTGTGCACCTGACGGCTGGACGCCCCCGCGCCCCGCAGCTCGACCGGGGTGTCCGCGGCCGGGATGACCCGCGTCGGGAAGACCTCGTCGGTCGGCGAGGTCGCGACCGCCACGCGGCCTTCGCCGCTCAGGATGGCCGTGGCCGCGCTGGAGAGGTACGCCACGTCGGTCGGACCGTGGAACACCGACGGACGACCCGCGAGGGCGATCTCGTCATCGCTCCCGCCCTCGCTGACACGGAGCGCGAACGAGCCGGACAGCGGCACGACGAGCTTCTCGACGCCGGCCTCGAGCGCGAGCTCCTCCCCCGCCTCCAGCCGCGCGACGCGCAGGCCGGTGTGGGCCCATCCCTCGATCGACCCGTCGACGACGGTCTCCCAGCCGTCGCGCGCGAGCGCGCCCCGGGTGTGGAACCAGCGCTGTTCGGTCATGTGCGTGTCTCTCCTTGGTGGTCGTCTACCCGCGGTCGGACGTTGAGCCCCTGCCGGACGTTGAGCGAGCGAGGAACGAGCGAGACGAAACGCGGTGACCGCGTCTCGAGATCGGCTCACGGCGTTTCGTCTCGCTTCGCTCGCTCAACGTCCGGGGGCTGGAGCCCCCGGAGCTCAACGTCCGGGGCTGGAGCCCCCGGAGCTCAACGTCCGGGGGCTGGAGCCCGTCAGTCGTTCTGGGGGAAGCCCAGGTTGATGCCGCCGTGCGTGGCGGGGTCGAGCCAGCGGCTCGTGATCGCCTTCTCACGCGTGAAGAAGTCGAACCCGTGCACACCGTACGCCTTCGCGTCGCCGAAGAGCGAGGCCTTCCAGCCGCCGAACGAGTGGTACGCGACCGGCACGGGGATCGGCACGTTGATGCCGATCATGCCGACCTGGATCTCGTGCTGGAAGCGGCGAGCCGCTCCCCCGTCGTTGGTGAAGATCGCGGTGCCGTTGCCGAACTGACCGGAGTTGATCAGGTCGACGCCCTCCTGGAAGCTCTCCACGCGGATGACCTGCAGCACGGGGCCGAAGATCTCCTCCTGGTAGGCGCGCGACGTCGTGGGCAGCTCGTCGATGAGGGTCGGGCCGAAGAAGAACCCGTCCTCGTGGCCGTCCACGCGGAAGTCGCGTCCGTCGACGACGATCTTCGCGCCATCCGCTTCGGCGATGTCGACATAGCCGGCGACCTTGTCGCGGTGCTGCGCCGTGATGAGCGGGCCCATGTCGGGCTCGACGCCGTCGACGCCCGCGCCGTTGCCGATGCGGAGGTTGGCGATGCGCTCGGAGATCTTCGCGATGAGCTCGTCGGCCACCGGCTCGACGGCCAGAACGACCGAGACCGCCATGCAGCGCTCGCCGGCCGCGCCGTAGCCCGCGTTCACGGCCTGGTCGGCGACGAGGTCGAGGTCGGCGTCGGGGAGGACCAGCATGTGGTTCTTCGCGCCGCCGAGGGCCTGCACGCGCTTGCCGTGCTTGGAGGCCGTCTCGTAGATGTACTGCGCGATGGGGGTCGACCCGACGAACGAGATCGACTGCACGCGGGGGTCGGTCAGGAGGCCGTCGACGGCCTCCTTGTCGCCCTGGAGAACGGTGAAGACGCCGTCGGGGAGACCGGCCTCCTTCCACAGCTCGGCCATCCACAGCGCCGCGGAGGGGTCCTTCTCGCTGGGCTTGAGGACGACCGAGTTGCCGGCCGCTATCGCGACGGGGAAGAACCACATCGGGACCATCGCGGGGAAGTTGAACGGGCTGATGATGCCCACGACGCCCAGGGGCTGCTTGATCGAGTAGACGTCGATGCCCGTGGAGGCGTTCTCGCTGAAGGCGCCCTTGATGAGGTGCGGGAACCCGGTGGCGAGCTCGACGACCTCCTGGCCGCGGAGGATCTCGCCCATCGCGTCGGAGAGCACCTTGCCGTGCTCGGCGGTGATGATCGCCGCGAGCTCCTTCTTGCGCGCGTTCAGCAGCTCGCGGAACGCGAACATGACCGTCTGGCGCTTGGCCATCGACAGGCGGCTCCAGACCTCGAAGCCGCGCTGCGCGGAGGCGAGGGCCTCCTCGATCTCGGCGGCGTCGGCGAGGGAGAGCTCGGCGCTCTGGGCGCCGGTGGCGGGGTTGTAGACCGGCGCGGTGCGGCCCGAGCGCGAGGCGCGGTGCGCGCCGTCGATCCAGTGTCCGATGGTGTTGGTCATGAGATGTCCTTCGGTGAGGTGGGGCGGATGCGTCAGACGGCGGCGGGCAGCGAGGTGTGCACGAGACGGGCCGCCGTGTCGACGGCCGCGGCGACGTCGCCGTCGGGCGGGTAGAGGAGGGTGCGGCCGACGGTGAGGCCCTTGACGCCGGGCAGCGCGAGAGCGCCCTCCCAGGCGGCGAACGTCTCATCGGGGTCGGCACCGGAGTCGCCGCCGAGCAGCAGCGTGGGCATGGTGGTCGCGGCCATGACGCGCTCCATGTCGTCGACGACCGGCAGCTTCATCCACGTGTAGGAGCTGTCGGCGCCGAGGCCCGACGCAATCGCGACCGAGAGGATCACGGCGTCGGTCGAGAGGTCGTTCACGATCCGGCCATCGCGCCAGTGGCTCATGAACGGCTCGAGCATGATGGGCAGCCGCGCGGCGGCGGCCTCGCCCACGGCCTTCGCCGTCGCCTCGAGCGTGGGGGCGGTGCCCGGGTCGTCGAGGTTCACGCGGATGAGCGTCTTGGCGAAGTCGATGCCCTTGGCGCTCATCGTCGCCACGTCGTACGCGCCGTAGCGGTCGTCCATCTCGAACGAGGCGCCGCGCAGTCCGCCGCGGTTCATCGAGCCCACGACGACCTTGTCGTCGAGGAGGCCGAGGGCCGCGAGGTCGTCGATGATGTCGGGGGTGCCGAGCACGCCGTCGACGCCGGGGTGGCTGAGGGCGGTCGCGAGGCGCTCGAGCAGCGTGTAGCGGTTCGCCATTGCGGTGGCTTCGCTGCCGACCGCGAGGGCCCCGCGGGCCGGGTGGTCGGCGGCGATGATGAACAGGCGGCCGTCGCCCTGCAGCACGTCGCGACGACGGCGCGAGGAGAAGGCCTCGCCGATCTCGTGCGGGCGCTGCGCGCGGATGTCGCGCAGACGCGCGAAGTCGGCCTCGGTGAGTGTGGTCATCTCAGGCTCCCTGCAGCAGGTTCTCGACCTCTTCGGCCGTGGGCATGGCGGTGGAGCACTCGCGACGCGATGCGACGACGGCTCCGGCGACGTTGGCGAAGCGCAGCGTGCGCTCCAGACCCCATCCTTCGAGGAGGCCGTGGCAGAGGGCGCCGCCGAAGGCGTCGCCGGCGCCGAGGCCGTTGATGACCTCGACCGCGTGGACGGGCACCTGGACGACCTCATCGCGGGTCTTCGCGAGCACGCCCTTGGGGCCCTGCTTGACGATGGCGATCTCGACGCCCCGCTCGAGGAGCGCGTCGGCCGCGCGCTGCGGCTCGGTCTCGCCGACCGCGACCTGACACTCCTCGCGGTTGCCGACGGCGACGGTGACCTTGTCGAGCACCTGCCCGATCTGCTCGGTCGCGAGCGAGGGGTCCTCCCAGAACATCGGGCGGTAGTCGAGGTCGAGGATGGTGTGGGTCCGACGCTCGCGGGCGGCGAGGGCGGTGTGGTGCGCCTCGCGGCTCGGCTCCTCGCTCAGGCCCGTCGTCGTGAACCAGAAGATGCGGGCGTCGCGCACGGCGTCGAGGTCGATCTGCGCGGCGTCGACGTTCATGTCGGGAGCCTTGGGCTCCCGGTAGAAGTAGAGCGGGAAGTCGTCCGGCGGGAAGATCTCGCAGAACGTGACCGGGGTGTTCAGCGTCGGGTCGGTCGCCACGTAGCGGTTGTCGACGCCGAGGCGCGTCAGCTCGCCGAGGAGATAGCGACCGAAGGGGTCGTCTCCCACGCGGGACACGAGCGCCGAGTGGTGCCCGTAGCGCGCGGCGGCGACGGTCACGTTGCCGGCGGTTCCGCCGAGGTACTTGCCGAAGGTCTCGACCTTCTCGAGTCCGACACCGTCCTGCAGCGGGTAGATGTCGACGCCGAGGCGGCCGATCGCGAGAACGTCGGGTGAGTTGCTCATCGTCATGCTCCGTTGTCCTGACTGGGCGGCTCCGCCCGGCTTACGTCTATGTCATGACAATATCACAAGCAGGCCGACGCGCAAGGGGGAAGTTCGACATGACAAAGACCGGGCCTAGTAACGTTGTCCCAACAAAGGCCGAGCGACGGCCGAGAAGGAGCGCCCTCATGGCAGAGCCGGCAGTGTGGCCAGACGAACTGTTCGCCGATCTCGAGCGGACGGGCCCGGTGCCCCTCTACTTCCAGGTGTCCAGCCGGCTCGAGGCGGCCATCCGCAACGGGACCATCCCCGCCGGCGCGCGCCTCGAGAACGAGATCGAGATCGGCCACCGCCTCGGGCTGTCGCGCCCGACCGTGCGCCGCGCCATCCAGGAGCTCGTCGACAAGGGCCTTCTCGTCCGCCGCCGCGGGATCGGCACGCAGGTCGTGCAGGGTCAGGTCACCCGGCAGGTCGAGCTGACGAGTCTCTACGAGGACCTGCAGAACACGCAGCACGCGCCCACGACGCGCGTGCTCACGCGCGACCTCCGCGCGGCGCCCGCCGACGTCGCCGAGCAGCTGGGCGTGCCGGTCGGCTCCGAGGCGCTGTACCTCCGCCGCCAGCGCAGCACCGACGGCGTGCCGGTCGCGCTGCTGGAGAACTGGCTGCCCAGCGACTTCGCCGACATCTCCCTCGAGCTCCTCGAAGAGCAGGGGCTGTACCAGATCCTGCGATCGCGCGGCGTGACCATCCGGGTCGCCAAGCAGCGCATCGGCGCGCGGCGCGAGCACGGCGACGAGGCGGAGCTGCTCGACGTCGACAAGGGCGGGCCGCTGCTCACGATGGAGCGCGTCGCCTACGACTCGTCAGGACGCGCCGTCGAATTCGGGCACCACTGCTACCGGCCCGACATGTACAGCTTCGAGACGACGCTCGTCGCGAAGTAGCGGCGGCCAGGGCGGCGGCCGGGCGAGCCCCGGCCGCGCGCGGGCTCAGACCGGAACGGGCTCCGCCCCCAGCACGACCGGCTCGCGCACCGGGAGGATCGTCGGGTGCACGTTCGCCATCTTCTCCAGCACTCGCACCACCTGGCACGAGTATCCGTACTCGTTGTCGTACCAGACATAGAGCACGACGCTCTCCTCGCCCGCGATCGTCGCGAGGCCGTCGACGATGCCGGCGCGGTTGCTGCCGACGAAGTCCGTCGAGACCACCTCGGGCGACTCGACGTAGTCGATCTGCTGACGCAGCGGCGAGGTGAGCGAGGTCTGCCGCAGGAAGGCGTTGACCTCGTCCTTGGTCGTCGGCCGCGCGAGCTGCAGGTTGAGGATGGCCAGGGAGACATCCGGGGTGGGGACGCGGATGGCGCTGCCCGACAGGCGACCCGCCAGCTGCGGCAGCGCCTTGGCGACGGCCTTCGCGGCTCCGGTCTCGGCGATGACCATGTTGAGCGCGGCGGAGCGGCCACGACGGTCGCCCTTGTGGAAGTTGTCGATGAGGTTCTGGTCGTTCGTGTAGGAGTGCACGGTCTCGACGTGCCCGTGGCGGATGCCGAACGCCTCGTCGACGGCCGCGAGCATCGGCGTGATCGCGTTCGTCGTGCACGACGCCGCCGACAGGATGACGTCGTCGGCCGAGATATCGTCGCTGTTGATGCCGGAGACGATGTTCTTGATCGCGCCCTTGCCGGGCGCCGTGAGGAGCACTCGAGAGACGCCGCGGGCGCGGAGGTGCTGCCCGAGGCCCTCCTCGTCGCGCCAGCGCCCGGTGTTGTCGACGACGATCGCGTCCTCGATGCCGTAGCGCGTGTAGTCGACCTCGGCGGGGTCGTTCGCGTAGATGAACTGGATGAGCGTGCCGTTGGCGAGGAGGGTGTCATTCTCCTCGTCGACCTCGATGGCGCCGGCGAAGGGGCCGTGCACCGAGTCGCGGCGCAGCAGGCTCGCGCGCTTGAGGAGGTCGTTCTCCGAGCCGCGGCGGACGACCACGGCCCGCAGCCGGAGGCCCGAGCCGTCGCCCTGGTGGGCGACGAGGATCCGCGCGAGCAGCCGCCCGATCCGTCCGAAGCCGTAGAGGACGACGTCCGTCGGCTTCGCGTCGCGCGCCTCGAGCACGGGCGCGAGCTCCTGGCGGAGGAAGTCCACGAGGTCCGTCGTGCCGTACGAGCCGCCGCGCGCGTCGAACCGCGCGACGAGACGCGCCACGTCGACCGAGGCGGGCCCGGGGCGGAGCGCTTCCAGCGCCTCGAGCACGGCGAAGGTCTTCTCCGGACGCAGCGCGTCGCCGCCGTGCTCGCGGGTGTCGCGGTGCGTGCGCAGGATCTCGACCGGCGAGATGTTCAGCAGGCGACGACCGTGGATGGACGTGACCACTCCCAGCTCGCGGTACAGGCGCCCGATCAGCGGGATCATCCGCTCAGCGAGCTCCTCCCGCGCGATCCACTCGGCACGGCGGGCTTCGAACTGCTGGCTCACGCTGGTCGTCTCCTTCGATCGGCGGGCACCCGTGCCCGCATCCTCCGTGGTTCCACGGTAGGGCGGTCGAGATGTTTCTTTCCGCGAAGCGACGACGCAAGAAACGCGACTCTTTACCTATCAGAAAGGGCGCGTCACCGCGGGTAGGGCTTCAGGCGCTCCGCCCAGCCACGCGGAAGGCCGCCAGAGCGACGATGGCCGACACTGCCATCACGAGACCGCACGGCACCGCGGTCGTCTCGCCGCCGAGCCCCACGAGCGGCGAGACGAGCGCCGCGAGGCCGAACTGCAGCGCGCCGAGCACGGCGGAGGCCATCCCCGCCACCCCGGGCGCGGCCCCCTGCGCGAGCGCGGTGGCGTTGCCGAGCACGAACCCGAGCGGAGCGATCGCGAGGAAGACCGCCACGGCGAGCAGCCACACCGGCGCAGCGGTCAGAGCGATCACCAGGAAGAGGACCGACCCGACAAGGGCGCCCGAGAGCCCCCAGCCGAGGAGCCGGCGCGGCGCGACGCGGGCTGCAAGGCTGGCGGACAGCGCACTGGTGAGCATGAGGGCGAGCGCGTTGACGCCGAAGAGGAGACCGTACTGCATCTCGTCGAGCCCCATCATCGACTGATAGAGGAACGGAGACGCGGAGATGTAGGCCATCATCACGGCGAAGGCGAACGCGAACGCGAACGCGTAGCCGAGGTACCCGCGCGTGCGGAGCGCGCGCGCACCGCCATCCGCCCCGTTCGCTTGCCGCACACGCGAGGACGCGGGAGAGGTCTCGCGCACGACGAGGATGACGGCCATCAGCATGAGCACCGCGATCCCGAGGACCACGCCCAGCACTCCGCGCCACCCGAGCGGTCCCGAGATGAGGCCCCCGACCAGCGGCGCGATCACGGGGGCCACTCCGCCGACGATCATCATGAGGCTGAACGCGCGGGCGGCCGCGGCGCCGGTCGCGAGGTCGGAGATGATCGCGCGTCCGAGCACCATGCCCGCAGCCCCGGCGAGCCCCTGCACGACCCGCGCCACCACGAGCACCTCCAGCGTGGGCGCGAACATCGCGACGACGCTGGACAGCACGAGCGCAACGGCGCCGACGAGAAGCGGGCCATGACGACCGACGCGGTCCGACAGCGGACCGAAGACGAGCTGACCGGCGGCGACCCCGATGAGGAAGCCCGTCAGCGTGAGCTGGACACCCGTTGCATCGGCCGCCAGGTCGGCGGCCATCTGCGGGAAGGCCGGCAGATAGAGGTCGGTCGCGAATGGCGCCACTGCTGACAGCAGCGCCAGCACCAGCAGGAGTCCGACGCCGATCGCGCCTTCCCTCCGGGCTCGTGCGGATGGCTGTTCGATCGTTCCCGTGCTCATACGCCCCTCAATCAGTTATGTGTGCATAACCGTATCATCCGAGGCGGATAGGCTCGTCTACATGTCCGACGCCGCCGATGCTCAGCTCGCCGATCTCGCAGATGCCGTGCTGACGCTGGCTCGTGAAATCGAGCTCCACCTCCTCGAGGACTCGGAGATCATCACCCTCACGGCCACGGCGCGGATGGTCCTGCGTCATGTCCACCACCATCCGGCGTCCTCCCCCAGCGAGATCGGCGTCCGACTGGGCGTGAAGCGCCCCAACGTGAGCGAGGCGCTGCGCCAGCTCGAGCACCTCGGACTGATCACGCGCACTCGGCCGGACGGCGACGGACGCGGCGTCGTCGTCAGCATCACGCAGCTCGCCGAGGACAACCTGTCGCGGATCCGCCGGGTGTGGGCCGACGCCCTCGCGCCCGCTCTGCGGCTCGACCTCGACGTCCCGGAGCTCGACCGCCGCCTGCGAGCACTGGTCGACGTCGTCGTCGCGCGTCGGACCGGGCAGCTCTGAGCGTCGCCGGCGGCGGCGCCTGCTGGCCTTGCTTCCGAGCGACGTCTGTAGGCTGAATCGGACATCCGCCGATCACGTCGGCCAATCCTCCGAGGAGACGACCAGATGCTTGACGACGCGACGCGGTCCGGGCTCTCGGCGGTGATCCGCTCCGACGGATCCGCCGTGCTCACGGTCGACGAGACCCCTCAGCCCATCGACACCACCCTCGTCGAGGACGCCCGCCGGGAGATCGTGCGACGCGCGGCGGAGATCGCCGCGATGCTCGACACCCCCATGCACGTGATGGTGCACGAGCCGGATGGCGACTGGCCGCTGGTCGTCCACCCCGACGGCCGCGTGGACTCCTCCGAGGGCGCCGCCGGCTCCTCCCCCGCCGCGGCGCCGCGGCCCGCGTCGGCATCGCAGCCCGTCCCCGCGCCGCAGCCGGTCGCCGCACCCCGTTCCGCGGCCGCTGCTCCCGCCCCGGTCGCCGCACCCCGGCCTGCAGCCGCGCCAGCACCGGCCGCCCCCGCTTCGCCCGCCGCCGCTGCACCGGCGCCCGCGCCCGCGCCCGCTGCGGCAGCTCAGCCGACGCGCGCCGCCGCACCTGCGCCCACCGCCGTACCCGCGCCAACCGCCCCCGCCGAGCCCGGGAACGCCGGGCCGCGCGAGTCCTTCCTGACCTCCGAGCACGTGGAGGAGCCCGCGACGCGCGGCTGGCGCGGTGCGCTCGTCCGCGCGGGCGTCCGCGTGGCCCCGGGCCCCGCCGAGCTCGCCGAACGCGAGGACATCGCGGCCGTCGCCCGGCACTGGGCCGGCCCCCGCACCATCGCCGTCGTCAACGGCAAGGGCGGCTCCGGCAAGACCCCGGCCACCATCCTCACCGCGGCGGTGTTCGCGCGCTTCGGCGGCGCGGGCGTGCTCGCATGGGACAACAATCAGACGCGCGGCACCCTCGGATGGCGCACCGAGCAGGGTCCGCACGAGGCCACGCTGCATGAGTTGCTGCCGGAGACCGACCACCTGCTCTCCGCCGGCGCGCAGGCCGCTGACCTCGCGCGATACGTGCACCACCAGACGCGCGACCGATTCGACGTGCTGCGCTCGCAGCCGATGGTCCTCGCCGGCCGGCAGCGCCTCGACTCCTCGGATGTCGACCGCATCCACGCCGTCGCCGCGAAGTACTACCGGCTCATCGTCATGGACTCCGGCAACGACGAGTCCGACCCGATGTGGCTGCGCATGATCGACCACACCGACCAGATCGTCGTGGCGACCACGTCGCGCGCGGAGCACGCCGAGGCGGGCGCGCTGCTGCTCGAGGCCCTCGCCTCGCGCGACGAGCGCTCGGCGCGACTGGCGCAGAACGCCGTCACGATCGTGAGCCAGGCGGACCCGAACGCGCACCCGAGCGAGCAGCGCAAGGTCATCGACGGGTACCGGTCGATCTCCCGCGACGTCGTCGGCATCCCGTACGACCCGGCGATGATCGGCGGGCTGCTGCACTACGGCGCGCTCCGCCCCGCGACCCAGCGCGCCTGGCTCTCCGCGGGCGCCAGCATCGCCCGCGGCCTGGACACCCTGCGCGGCTGACGCGGACTGACCCTGCTGAGCCGCCGCTGAACGCGAGTTCGGCACCACCGAATCGAGCGCTCTCGGATTCGGTGGTGCGGAACTGCGGGATACAAGGCCCTAACTGCGACTTCGGCACCACCGAATCTGGCGCTCTCGGATTCGGTGGTGCGGAACTGTCGGATACTAGGCCCTAACTGCGACTTCGGCACCACCGAATCTGGCGCTCCTGTACTCGGTGGTGCGGAACTGCCCGATACCGGGCCCTAAGTGCGAGTTCGGCACCACCGAGCCAGACCGCGCCCTCCAGCCCCCGTCCGGTGGTGCCGAACTGCCCTACAGCCGCACGACCTCGGTCACGCGCAGGATGGCGGTGCCCGCCTCTGCGGACGCCTCAAGATCCACCTCGCCGCGGATCCGCCAGTCGTGGTCCCCGGCAGGATCGTCGATCGTCTGCTCGACGCGCCACGTCATGCCGTCCTCCTCGATGCGGCAGAGCGCCGGCGAGCGCGAGGCCCCGCCTGTGCCGACCGAGTCGTGCTCGGCGTAGTACCGGTCGAGCGCGTGCGGCCAGTCGATCTCGGGGTCGAGCGCCGCGAGCTCCTCATCTTTCTCGAGCGCCGCGAGCTGCACGCGCCGGAACATCTCGTTCCGCACGAGCACCGTGAACGCACGGCGGTTGACCGTGACGGATGGCGGCGCCGGCGGCACGACGGACGTCGCGTCGTCGCCGTCTGCGCCGGACGCGAGCGCCTCCCACTCGTCCACGAGGCTCGAGTCGACCTGGCGCACGAGCTCGCCCAGCCATTCGATGATGTCGCGCAGCTCCTCCGTGCGCGCCTCGGCGGGCACGGTCTGGCGGATGGCGCGGTATGCGTCGCTGAGGTAGCGCAGCACGAGGCCCTCGCTGCGGCCGAGCTGGTACCAGTTCACGAACTCGGCGAACGACATCGCCTGCTCGAACATGTCGCGCACGACGGACTTCGGGCGCAGCTCGAAATCGCGCACCCACGGCTGGCTCGAGGCGAACACCTCGAACGACTGCTGCAGGAGGTCGGCGAGCGGCTTGGCGTAGGTGATCTCCTCGAGCGCGTTCATGCGCTCCTCGTACTCGATCCCCTCGCGCTTCATGGCCGCGACAGCCTCGCCGCGCGCCTTGAACTCCTGCTGCGAGAGGATGGCGCGCGGATCGTCGAGCGTCGCCTCGATCACGCTCACGACGTCCAGGGCGTACGAGCCGGTGCCCACGCCATCCGCACCGCCCGCCGGATCGAGCAGCTCGATCGCGGCGAGCGCGAACGGCGACAGCGGCTGGTTGAGGGCGAAGTTCGGCTGCAGCTCCACGACGAGGTGGATGCGCCCATCGGCGTCCACCTCGACGATGCCCGCCTCACGGAGGGTCCGGAAGATCGCCAGCGCCCGCCGAGCGAGCGCGTATTGCCGCGCACGCGACTCGTGGTTGTCGAAGACGAGCGAGCGCACGTTGCCGAAGACGTCGCCGCCACGGCCGATGACGTTGATGAGCATCGCGCTCGTGATCTGCAGCTGCGGCTGCAGGGGCTCGGGCTCGGCGTCGACGAGCTTCTCGAACGTCTGCTCGCTCCACGACACGAAGCCGGTGGGCGCCTTCTTGCGCTGCACCTTCTTCCGCTTGGCGGCGTCGTCCCCTGCCTTCCGCAGCGCCTGGGCGTTCTCGATGTCGTGCTCGGGGGCGAGCACCACGACGTTGCCGTACGGGTCGTACCCCGCGCGGCCCGCGCGACCGGCGATCTGGTGGAACTCGCGCGCCGAGACCCGCCGCATGCGCGTGCCGTCGTACTTCGACAGCGCGGTGATCATGACGGTGCGGATGGGCACGTTGATGCCGACGCCGAGGGTGTCGGTTCCGCAGATGACGCGGAGGAGCCCGCGCTGCGCGAGCGTCTCGACGAGCCGGCGGTAGCGGGGCAGCATGCCCGCGTGATGCACGCCGATGCCCGAGCGGACCAGCCGCGACAGCGTCTTGCCGAACGCGGTGGTGAAGCGGAAGCCGCCGATGGCCTCGGCGATCTCGTCGCGCTGCTGGCGCGTGGTGACCTTCACGCTCGCCAGGGCCTGCGCGCGCTCCATCGCGGCCGCCTGCGAGAAGTGCACGATGTAGATCGGCGCCTCGCGCTCCTCGAGGAGCCTCTCGACCGTCTCATGCGCGGGATGGTCGGAGTAGGTGTGGTGCAGCGGCACCGGCCGCTCGGCTCCCGCGACGAGCGTCGTCTGCCGGCCCGTCCGTCGCGAGAGGTCCTCCTGGATGGCCGTGGTGTCGCCGAGCGTGGCGGACATCAGGAGGAACTGCGCGCCCGGCAGCAGGAGCAGGGGAACCTGCCACGCCCAGCCGCGGTCGCTGTCGCCGTAGTAGTGGAACTCGTCCATGACGACCTGGTCGACCTCGGTGTCGGCGCCGTGACGCAGGGCGAGGTTCGCGAGGATCTCCGCCGTGCAGCAGATGATCGGCGCGTCGGGGTTCACCGACGAATCTCCCGTGACCATCCCCACGTTGTCGGCGCCGAAGATGTCGACGAGCGCGAAGAACTTCTCGCTGACCAGGGCCTTGATGGGCGCCGTGTAGTACGTGCGGCCGCCCCCGGCGAGCGCGACGGCGTGCGCGGCGATCGCGACGAGCGACTTCCCGGTTCCGGTCGGGGTGGCGAGGATGACGTTGCTGCCCGAGACGAGCTCGATGACCGCCTCGTCCTGCGCGGGGTAGAGCGCGAACCCGCGCTCGTCCGCCCACTCGACGAAGGCGTCGTAGAGCGCGTCCGCGTCGCCGGCGGTGGCCCGCGCTCGCTCGAGCAGCGAGGCCATCAGCGCGTGGTCTCGCGGGCGATCGCCGCCACGAAGGCGTCGATGTCCTCCTCCGTCGTGTCGAAGCTGCACATCCAGCGCACCTCGGCGGTCGCGGCGTCCCAGTCGTAGAAGCGCACGGTCTCGCGCAGCCGGTCGGCGACGCCCGCGGGCAGGATGGCGAAGAGCCCGTTCGCCTGCGTCTCGCGCGTGAAGCGCACCCCGCGGATCGACCCGTCCGCCACACCCGCCTCGACGGCGGCGCGGAGCCGCTGCGCCATGGCGTTCGCGTGCTGCGCGTTGCGGAGGTAGAGGTCGCCCTCGAACAGCGCGAGCAGCTGCGCGGACACGAAGCGCAGCTTGGAGGCGAGCTGCATGTTGAGCTTGCGGAGGTACGTGAGCCCCGTGGTCGCCTCGGGGTTCAGCACGACGATCGCCTCGGCGAGCATCGCGCCGTTCTTCGTGCCGCCCAGCGAGAGCACGTCGACGCCGGCGTCGCGCGTGAGGGCGCGCAGCGGCACGTCGAGCGCGGCCGCCGCGTTCGCGATGCGCGCGCCGTCGAGGTGCACGTGCATGCCGAGTCCGTGCGCGTGGTCGGCGATCGCGCGGATCTCCTCCGGCGTGTAGATGGTGCCGAGCTCGGTCGCCTGCGTGATCGACACGACGAGCGGCTGCGCGCGGTGCTCGTCTCCCCATCCCCAGGCCTCGCGGTCGATGAGCTCGGGGGTGAGCTTGCCGTCCTCCGTCGGCACGCCGAGGATCTTCATGCCGCCGATGCGCTCGGGGGCGCCCTGCTCGTCGGTGTTGATGTGGGCGGTGGTCGCCGCGACGACGGCTCCCCAGCGCGGCAGCATCGACTGCAGCGCGGTGACGTTGGCGCCCGTGCCGTTGAACACCGGGTAGACCTCGAGCGGGCCGCCGAGCTGCTCGGTCAGCACCTCGCGCAGGCGCGCGGTGTAGACGTCCTCGCCATAGGCGATCTGGTGGCCGTCATTGGCTGCCGCGATCGCGGCGAGCACGTCGGGATGGATGCCGGCGTAGTTGTCGGAGGCGAAGCTGCGGAGATTCGGGTCATGCAGTGAGGTCACCGACCCAGCCTATTCTCGCCATTCACGGCGGGAGTTCGCTCACGCGGTCGTTGGCCTCATCCGCGGGCATCGACCACAGCCCCGCGTAGGCGTCGGCGAGCCGGCCCTCGAGCCCCGCGAGCGCCTTCACGCGGAAGATCGTCGCCGCCGATGCGGGCGCCTCCTTCGCGAACCCGTGGGCCATCGCACGCACCCACGCCTCGCTCGCGGCCTTCACCGCCGCGTAGTTCGCCCCGCCCGCGAGCGGCCGCGCAACCGCCGTCGACGAGACGATCGCCACCCGCGCGCCGGGTGAGGCGATGAGGGATGGCCAGAGCGCTCGCGTCACGAGGCGGAGCGACGTGAACGACGCCTCGAGCGCGCGGTAGTCCTCGTCGCTCTGACCGGGGATCCCGCCGCCTCCGCGCCATCCGCCCACGAGGTGCAGCAGACCGTCGAGAGGTCCGACGGCCTCGGCCAGCACGCGCACCTGCCCCGGATCGACGAGATCGGCCTCGACGGTGTCGAAGCCGGCCGCGGCGAGAGCGGCGAGCTTCTCGGTGTCACGGCCGGCGACGATCACGCGGGCGCCGCCATCCGCCAGCCGCCGCGCGACCGCGCGGCCGGCCGCGCTCGTGCCCCCGGTGAGGAGAACCGCACGGGGCGGATCTGCAGAGGGGAGCACGGCGCGGCCGGCGGAGGCGGGTTCAGTCATCCGTCCCGCGGATGCCCGAGGTCTGCGCGATGACGTCGCGCATCTTGCGCTCGAGCGCCTCGTAGAACATCGACAGCGGGAACTCGTCGTCGAGGACCGCGTCGGTGTAGCCGCGCAGCGGGCCCGCGAGCACCTCATCGGGAAGCCCCCGCGCCCACCTCGAGGCGGGGTGCGGCGTCAGGACCGAGCGCACCAGGTCGTACGCGGCGAGCCAGTGCGCGGCCTTCGGCCGGTCGATCGAGCGCCAGTAGAGCTCGTCGATCGCGTCGCCGAGCGCCACGACGGCCGCCGGCACGGCCTTCCAGTCGAAGGCGAGCGCAGTGTCGGTCCAGTGCAGGGCGCCCCGCTGGTGCAGCCACGCGAACAGCAGCTGGCCGCCCAGGCCGTCGTAGTTGCGGACGCGGCTGCCCGTGATCGCGAACCGGAAGATGCGGTCGAAGATCACGGCGTACTGCACGAGCCGCGCCTGCGCGAGCGTCTCCTCCTCCACCGCATCGAGGCCGTCCGGATCGAGCTCCTTCGCCGCCGTGAGGCGCCGCTGGATGGCGACGCTCTCGCGGAACGCGGTGAGGTCGCACCGCAGCTCCTCCAGCGCGTAGAGGAAGTACGGCATCCGCTGCTTGATCATGAACGGATCGAAGGGCAGGTCGCCGCGCATGTGGGTGCGGTCGTGGATGATGTCCCACATGACGAAGGTCTGCTCGGTCAGCCGCTGATCGTCGAGCATGCGGGCGGCTTCGTCCGGCAGCTCGAGCTTGGTGATCTCCGCCGCGGCGCGGACGACGCGGCGGTAGCGGGCGGCTTCGCGATCCTGGAAGATCGCGCCCCAGGTGAAGGTCGGCACCTCCCGCACCGACACGGTCTCGGGGAACAGCACCGCGGAGTTCGTGTCGTATCCGGGTGTGAAGTCGACCAGGCGCAGGCTCACGAAGAGCCGATTGCTGTACGAGGTCGCCTCGAGTCGCGCGACGAACGGCGGCCAGATCACCTCGACGAGGAGCGCCTCCAGATGCCGGTCGCGGGAGCCGTTCTGCGTGTACATCGGGAAGACGACGAGGTGGCCGAGGCCGTCGACGCGGTGCTCCTCGGGGTGGAAGGCCACGAGCGCGTCATGGAAGTCCGGCACGCCGAAGCCGTCGTCGACCCAGCGCTCGAGGTCGGCGACGACGGCATCGAGGTAGGCCGCGTCGTGCGGGAAGCGCGGTGCGAGCTCGCGCACCGCCTCCTGCACGCGCTCCACCTCGGCGCGGGCGGCCCCATGATGCGCGGCGTCCGGCACGGAGCCGTCCGACGCCTGCATCCCCTGGATCGCGATCGCGGCCGCCTTGAGACGGAGCCACGCCGCGGACTCCGCCACCGGGCCATCCGCCCCGGCCCCCTCGAGGCGGCGACTCTCGACGCGGCTGTCCTCGACTCGGCCGTCCTCCATGCGGCCGTCCTCGAGGCGGCCGTCCTCGACGACCTCGGGCTCACCGATGATCGCCTTCGTGCTGCGCACCTGGCTCATGGACATGGGAACCTCCGATCGTGAGGCTCGGGCCGCGACATCGCGGCGGTGGGTGTCGTGAGGCCAGGTTATGCGGCGGGACGCGATTTGGGGAGGGTCGGCGGCCGACTCAGCGGCGGCCGCCGCGCCCCAGGACCACGCCGACGACGGTCTGGCTCGTCGTGATGACCACGAGGAGCACGAGCGTCGGCGTCCAGCTGCCGGTGTGCTCGGCGAGGAACCCGGCCGCGAACGGGCCCGCCGCGGCCAGCAGGTAGCCGAGGGACTGGGCCATGCCCGACAGCTTCGCGGCCTCGCCGTGACTGCGCGCGCGCAGGCTCAGCATGGTCAGCGCCGCGACGAGCGAGGCGCCCTGCGCGAGGCCGAGGAGGACGAGCCAGAGCGGCAGCGCATCCGGCCACACGAGCATGCCGGCGGTGCCGATCGCGAGGGGCGCGGTCGCCACGAGCATCCCCGCGGACTGGTCGCGGCCATCCCGCAGCAGCCGCGGGATGAGGAGCCCGCCGACGACGCCCAGCAGGAGGAAGACCGACAGGTGCAGGCCCGCGGTGGCGGCGGGGGTGCCCCAGGACGTCTCGATGGTCGGCAGCCAGGTCGCCAGCACGTAGAACGTCGTGGACTGCAGCCCCATGTACGCCGTCGCGAGCCACGCGGTGCCCCAGCGCCAGATGCTCGGATGGTGCGGCACCGGCACCGGCTCGAGCGCGGGCGAGTGGACGGCCGGTCCCGCGATGCGCGGCAGCCACGCCAGCGCCACGAGGAGCGCGAGACCGGCCCACACGACGAGCGAGAACCGCCAGTCCACCAGGTGAGCGAGCGGCACCGACAGCGCCGATCCGGCGGACGCCGCCAGCGTGAGGAACGCCGTGTAGAAGCCGGTCGCGAGCGACACGCGCTCGGGGTAGTCGCGGCGGACGAGCACCGGGGTGAGCACGTTGCCCACGGCGATGGCCGCGCCGATCGCGAAGGTGCCGATCCAGAGACCGGCGTCGCCCGCGTACGAGCGCACCACGGTGGCCGCCACCAGCGCGACGAGCGCGACGAGCACGGCCCGGTCGTCGCCGAAGCGCGCGGCCATCCGATGGACCAGCGGCGAGACCGCGGCGAACGCGAGGAGCGGCAGCGCCGTGAGGATGCCGAGGGCGCCCTCGCCGAGACCGGTGTCGGCCCCGAGGTCGCCGAGGACCGGTCCGACGGAGGTGATGGCGGGGCGGAGGCACAGCGCGACGAGGAAGACGAGCGCCGCCATCCCGCCGGTTCTGCGAGCGTGCGCGTTCATCCTTCGATCTCATCACGCCGGGGGCGGGTCGGTATCCTCGACGGGATGACCCGCCGGTTCCCGTCCACGATCGCCGCGACGGTGGAACACGAGCTCGTCATCCGCAAGTCGCGCTTCATCGCCCACCTCGAGCCGGTCGCCTCGCCGGAGGAGGCCGACGCCGTGATCGCGGCCGTGCGGAAGCGCGCGTGGGATGCACGCCACAACTGCGTGGCCATGGTCACCGGCGTCCTCGGCGATCAGGCGCGCTCGTCCGATGACGGCGAGCCGTCGGGGACGGCCGGCATCCCCATGCTCGAGGTGCTGCGCCGCCGCGAGCTCACCGACGTCGTCGCGGTCGTCACGCGCTACTTCGGGGGCATCAAGCTCGGCGCGGGCGGGCTCGTGCGCGCGTACTCATCGGCGGTGTCGGAGGCGCTGGACCTCGCCGCGATCGTCCGCCGCGAGGCACTCACGCAGGCGCTCGTCGACGTGCCGCACGCCGATGCGGGTCGCGTCGACAATCTGCTGCGCGACTGGGTGCTGCACCACGGCGCGACGCTCGGCGAGACGACCTACGGCGCGGCGGCGCGGTTCGAGCTGTGGGTGCCGGCGGATGGCCTGCGTCGCCTCGCCGAGGATCTCGCCGCGGCCTCCGGCGGCGTGCTCGCGCCGGTCGTCGGCGTCGAGCGGATCGTCGACGTCGCGGCGTAGCGCCTCAGACCTCGTCGCGCCAGGAGTGCTGCGGCGCGAATCCGAGGAGGCGGCGCGCCTTGTCGATCGAGAGCAGGGTCTCGGTGCCCGCGACGTCCCGCTGCAGTGGCATCTCGGGGAACACCTCCGCGGCGAGCTCGGCCGACGCGCGCGACATCACGGTGTCGGCGGCCGCGATGATGAAGTTCTCCGCGCCGACGATCTCGCTCTCGACCGCGAGACGGCACGCCTGCGCGCCGTCTCGCGCGTCGATGTAGCCCCAGGCGTTCCAGGAGCGCAGCCGCGGGTCCGCATCGAAGTCGGGGAACGCCGCGTAGTCCGCAGGCTCCATGACATTCGAGAACCGCAGGCCGATGAAGCCGGCGTCCGGGCACCAGCGCGCGAAGTGGCGGGCGTTCTCCTCGTCGACCGCCTTGCTCAGCGAGTACGACGTCTGCGGGCGCACCGCGTACTCCTCGTCGGCCGGCAGATACGGCGGCGGCGTCTCGTCGAAGGACAGCCCGAGGAGCGTCTCGCTCGAGGCGAAGACCACCCGGCGGACGCCCGCCAGGCGCGCGGCGGAGAACAGGTTGTAGGTGATGGCGGTGTTGTTGGCGAAGGTCGCGGCATCCGGGATGAGACCGGGGGCGGGGATGGCCGCGAGATGCACGAGCGCGTCGACGCCGCGCCCCGAGCCGACGGGGAGCGCACCGTAGTGCTCGTCGATGTGCGTGAGCACCTGCACGGCCTGGCCGTAATCGCTGAGGTCCGCCTGGAGGAAGCGCACGCCGTCGGGGAGCGTCGCGGGGCGGACCCGATCGACGGCGGTCACGGCGTACCCGTGCTCGGCGAAGTGCGCGACGACCGCCCGCCCGAGCTTCCCGCTGCCTCCGGTGATGACGATCTGCTTCGCTGCGCTGTCCACGCGCCCACCCTATGGCCCCAGCCGCCCTCTCACCCGACTCCGGGCCATCCGCTGGGAGAATGGAGGCACGATGTCTGAATCCGCGACCCTGCGCCGGGGCCTCTCCGCTCGTCACATCCGCTTCATGGCCCTCGGCTCCGCGATCGGCACCGGCCTCTTCTACGGATCGTCCGCGGCCATCCAGGCGGCCGGCCCTGCCGTGCTGCTCGCGTACATCGTGGGCGGGGCCGCGGTGTTCATGGTGATGCGGGCGCTCGGGGAGATGGCGGTGCGCCATCCGGTCGCCGGCTCGTTCGGGCAGTACGCCGCGCGCTACCTCGGGCCGCTCGCCGGGTTCGTCACCGGATGGACCTACGCCTTCGAGATGGTGATCGTCTGCCTGGCCGACGTCACCGCGTTCGGGATCTACATGGGGTTCTGGTTCCCCGACGTGCCGCGGTGGATCTGGGTGCTGTCGATCATCCTGTTCATCGGCGCGCTGAACCTGCTGAGCGTGAGGATCTTCGGGGAGCTGGAGTTCTGGCTGTCGCTCGTGAAGGTCTCCGCCATCGTCGCGATGATCGTCGGCGGCGTCGCGATCATCGCGTTCGGACTCGGCAACCAGTCGGAGAACGCCTCGGGCGTCGCCAACCTGTGGGCGCACGGCGGCTTCGCCCCCGAGGGGTTGGGCGGCATCGTCGCGAGCCTGGCCGTGGTGATGTTCGCATTCGGCGGCATCGAGATCATCGGCGTGGCCGCGGGCGAGGCCCAGGAGCCCAAGCGCGTGCTGCCGCAGGCGATCAACACCGTGCCGCTGCGGATCCTGCTGTTCTACGTGCTCACGCTCGGCATCATCATGACCCTGGTGCCGTGGACGTCGATCACGGGCGAGGCGAGCCCGTTCGTGTCGATCTTCTCGACCCTCGGCATCCCGTTCGCGCCGCACATCCTCAACGCCGTCGTGATCACCGCCGCGGTCTCGGCGATCAACTCCGACATCTTCGGTGCGGGGCGCATGATGTTCGGCCTCGCCCAGCAGGGTCAGGCGCCGGCCGCCTTCGCGCGGACGTCGCGCCATGGAGCCCCGCTCGTGCCGGTGCTCATCCTCGTCGCGACCCTGCTCGTCGGCGTGGTGCTGAACGCCGTGATCCCGGAGCAGGCGTTCCTCCTCATCGCGTCGGTCGCGACCTTCGCGACGGTCTGGGTGTGGCTGATGATCCTGCTCGCGCACGTGCGGATGAAGCGCGAGATCGCGCGCGAGCGGCGCCTGCCGTCCGAGTTCCCGGTGCCGCTGTGGCCGGCGGCCTCGTACGCGGCGACCGCGTTCGTGCTGTTCGTCGTGGTGGTGCTCGGCATCGTCCCCGAAACCCGGCCCGCGCTCGTCGTGGGGGTGGTGTGGCTCGGCGTGCTGTGGCTCGCGTTCACGCTGTTCGTCCGCGAGCGCGGACGCGCGGTGCCGGAGCTCGTCGACGCGACGGCGCCCGCCGCTACATCCACCTCCGCCACTTGAAGACGCCCCAGAGCGTCACGCTCGTCGCGGCCATGAGAGCGAGCGCCATCGGGTACCCCCAGACCCATTCCAGCTCGGGCATGTGCTCGAAGTTCATCCCGTAGATCCCGCCGACGAGCGTCGGCCCGAAGAGGATGGCCGCCCATCCGGAGATCTTCTTCACCTGCTCGTTCTGCTGCAGCGACGTCTCCGTCTGACGCTGCGTCACGATCGTGGCGTGCACGGTGAGCGCGTTGTCGAGGATCGCCCGGAACGCCGCGATCCGGTCGTTCAGCCGCAGCACGTGGTCGTGCACGTCGCGCAGCAGCTGCGACAGCTCCCCCACGACGCCGTACTTCTCCCCGCCGCGCAGCAGCCCGTCGAGCATCCCGCCGAGCGGCTGCGTGCCGCGCTGGAACGCGATCACCTCGCGCGAGAGCTCGTAGATGCGGCGGGAGAGCGACGTGTCGGTCTCGGTGAAGAGCGCGTCCTCGATCTCGTCGATGTCGTTCTCCACGCCGCTGACGACGGGCGCGTACTGGTCGACGACCTCGTCGAGGATCGCGTACAGCACCGCCTCCGGGCCGAGCGCGAGCAGGCCCGGCTCCGCCTCCATCCGCTGCCGCACGCGGGCGAGGTTCGGCGCCTCGCCGTGTCGCACGGTGACGACGAAGTCGGGCCCGACAAAGACGTGCAGCTCGCCGAACTCCACGGTCTCGGTGGCGTCGATGTACCAGGCCGGCCGCAGCACGACGAAGAGCGTCTCCCCGTAGCGCTCGAGCTTCGCCCGCTGATGCCCCTTGCGGGCATCCTCGACCGCGAGCGCGTGCAGCTCGAACTCCGCCGCGACCGTCGCCAGCTCCTCCGCGGTCGGGCGCAGCAGCCCGATCCACGCCATCCCGTCCTGCGCCCGCACGTGCTCGAAGGTCATGTCGAGGCTCGGCGGATCGGCGATGCGCACGCCGTCGACGTACACGGCGTTGTCGATGATGGGCATCCGCCCATTCTCGACGACCGCGGCCGTCGTGCGTCATGCTGGAGGCGATTCGCGACCGATGGAGGCGCCCATGTCCGTGCTCGACCCCCGCCCGCTCGGCTCGACGCCGCTCGTCGTCAGCCCCATCACGCTCGGCGCCTCGTCGCTCGGCAACCCCGAGCGCTCCCCCGCCGATCCCGTCGCCCTCGCGGAGGAGATGCTCGACGCCCCCTTCGCGGTCGTCGACACCTCGAACAACTACGCGGGCGGCGCGAGCGAGACCGCGCTCGGCCGCGCTCTCGAGGCGCGCGGCGGGCTGACGGACGGCCACAGCATCGTCACCAAGGTCGACGTCGGCCCGGACGGCCGCTTCGATCGGGATCGGGTGTGGCGCTCGTTCGAGGAGAGCGTCGAGCGGCTCGGCATCGAGCGCTTCCCGCTCGTGCACCTCCACGACCCATGGGCGACCACCGTCGAGGAGGCGAGCGCGCCGGGCGGCGCCATCCAGGGGATGGTCGAGCTGCGCGAGCAGGGGCTCGTCGGCTCGATCGGCATCGCGGTGGGCGAGATCAGCCTCGAGACCGCCTATGTGCGCACCGGGGTGTTCGACGCGCTGCTCACGCACAACCGGTTCACGCTCGTCGACCGGCGCGCCGAGGAGCTCATCGCGGAGGCGAACGAGCGCGGCATGGGCGTGTTCAACGCGGCGCCCTTCGGCGGCGGGCTGCTCGCCGGCGCGAGCACCCGCTATGCCTACCGCGAGGCTCCCGCCGACCTCCTCGCCTGGCTGGGCCGGCTTCGCGGACTCTGCGCCGAGTGGGGGCTCGCCGTCCCCGCGGCCGCGCTGCACTTCTCCCTCCGCCACGCGGGGATCCACTCGACGGTGGTCGGGGTCGGCCGGCCCGAGCGCATCCGCGAGCTCGAGAAGCTCCACGCCACGGCCATTCCCGACGACTTCTGGCCCGAGGTGGAGAAGCTCGGCACCCCGCCCTCCACCATCGACGACTGAGCGTGGGCACGGGAGGGCTACCCTCCCGTCACCGCCATGTCAACCGCGCGACGTGCGCGCGGCATTGCCGGTACATCTTGATGAGCCGTCGACGCGGTGACAGGCGACCCGAGCCCGTCCGTCGGCCGGCGCACAGCGCTCAGAGCGCGGAAGGAGCACCACCATGGGAATCGGATCCGGCATCGCCCTCATCGCGATCGGCGCCATCATCGCGTTCGCCATCGACGTCGACATCGCGGCCATCGACCTCACCATGATCGGCTACATCCTCATGGCCGCCGGTGTGCTGGTCTTCCTCATCAGCCTCGTCCTGATGATGCGGCGACGCAGCGCGGTCTCCACCCAGCGGACGGCTGTCGACCCGGCCAGCGGTGAGCGCATCACCACGCGGCGGACCACCGACAACGGAGAGCCGCTCGCCTGACGCCATGTCCGACCTCCTCCACGGGCCCGCCACCGGCGAGCTCCTCGACGGGCGCTATCGCCTCGTCTCCCGGGTGGGCGCGGGCGGGATGGCCACGGTCTACCACGCGCGAGACGAGCTGCTCGGGCGCGACGTCGCCGTCAAGCTGTTCCGGCCGATGCCCGACGACCCGCAGTCCCGCGAGCGTCGCCGAGCCGAGACGCACCTGCTCGCGACCCTCAACCATCCCTCGCTCGTCACGCTGTTCGACGCGCGCGTGGACGAGGACGACCATCCGTACCTCGTCATGGAGTACGTCGAAGGGCCCACGCTGCGCGATCGGATGGCCGCGGGCACGATCTCGAGAAGAGAGGTCGCGGAGACGGGCGCGGCGCTGGCCGACGCCCTCGCGGTCGTCCACGAGGCGGGCATCGTCCACCGCGACGTCAAGCCGTCGAACGTGCTCCTGCGCACCGCTCAGCTGCCCGGGATCGCCCCCTCGGTGACGCTCGCCGACTTCGGCATCGCCTACCTGCTCGACTCCAGCAGGATCACGACGCCCGGCACGATGATCGGAACCGCGGCGTACATCGCGCCGGAGCAGGTGCGCGGCGAGCAGCCCGCGCCGCCGTCGGACATCTACGCGCTCGGGCTGATGCTCCTCGAGATGCTGACGGGACGTCATCCCTTCCCGGCCGGCACCCCGCAGGAGGTCTTCGCGCTCCGACTGACCGGGGAGCCCGAGATCCCGGCCGACCTCGGGCCGCAGTGGCGGGCCCTGCTGACGGCGATGACCGATCGCGAGCCGGATCGCCGGCCCTCCGCCGCCGAAGTCGCCGACGCCGCGCGCGCACTCGCGGCGGAGGAGAGAGAGCGCGACGCCGACACCGCGTCTCTCGAGACGACGCAGCTGAGCGCTGTGGCCCCGGGCACCGCCCTGCTCGACACCGCGCCTCCCGACGCCGCTCATCGCGCCTTCGTCACGGCCGACGCGCCTGCCGCCGCCGATGACGCGACGCGCCCGTTCCCCGTCGAGCCGTCGAGCCTCGTCATTCCGATCGCGCGTGCGGATTCGGCGACCCCGCTCTCCTCCTTCGGCAGCGCCCCCGAGCGCGCTCCCTCCCGTCGCCGGGCGCTCGCGATCACCGTGGCCGCGGTGATCGCCGCGGCGCTCGTCGCGCTGGCGCTGGCGATCGGCGGGCCCACGCTGTTCGGCTCGTCCGAGCAGCCGGATCCGCCCGCCCTGCCGCAGGTCGACGACCCGCTGGGCGGTCACCTCGATGACCTCATGGAAGCGGTGATCCCGTGAGGCGGCTCCTGCTCCCCGGCGGCGTCGTCCTCGCCGGCGTCCTGCTGACGGGATGCGCGGCGGACGCGTCCGACTCGCAGACCACCGCGACGCTGCAGGACGGGGTCGTCGAGATCGCCGAGAGCGCCGCCTCGGGCGACCACGACGCGGCCCTCTCCTCCCTCGACGCGCTCGCGCAGGACGTGGACGACGCTCTCGTGGCCGGCGACATCGACGGCGGCCGAGCGGTCGCCATCCGGGATGCCATCGACGTCGTGCGTGCGGACCTCGAGACGCTCGCGGCTCCCGAGCCCTCACCGACGCCGAGCGAGCCCGTGCAGGAGGTCGCGACCGAGCCGCCCGCAGAGGAAGAGGCTCCCCCTGCTCCCGAGGCGCCCGTCACCGAGGCGCCCGAACAGGAGGCGCCGGAGCCCGAGACCGAGGCGCCCGAGCCGGAAAGCCCGGAGCCGGAGGTCACCGAGCCCGAGGTCACCGAGCCCGAGAACCCCGGAAACGGGAATCAGGGCAATGGGAACGGCAACAACGGCAACGGGAACAACGGCAACGGGAACAACGGGAACGGCAACAACGGCAATGGGAACGGGAACCAGGGGAACGGGAACGGCAACCAGGGCAAGGGGCACGGAAAGAAGTAGGCCGGCCGGTTCCGCTCTCGCGGAGTCCCGGCCGGCCTGAATCGAACCCGTGGGCGCGGGTCAGACCTCTTCGTCGCGGTCGACGTCGGTGTACTGCCCCGGCTGCTCGACGGTGCGGTTCGGACGCTCCTGCCCGTCCGGCTCCTCCACGTCGGTGTACTCCCCGGGGTCCTGCTGGTCGTCTCGACCCGTCTGCGTGCTCATGATCGCTCCTTCGCTGATCGTCTCGGGGTCACTCCGGTTCCGGAGCGCCCTCCTCGCCGGGGATCTCCGCGTCGATGACGCCGATCCCGATGGCGTGGTGGCTGGCGTCGTCGTTCACCTGCGGCTCGTCGGCGCGGGGCTCCTCGCCGGGCTCCTGAGAGGTGCTCGGCGCCTCCAGCGTCGCGTCCGCGCGCTCCTCCTCGGGGCGCATGTCGACGGCTTCCTCGTTCTCGGTGGACGTCTCCGTGGACGGGCGTTCTGCATCGGTCATATACGGCCTCCTCGTGTCGCCACCATCCTGGAGGATGAGCGGCCCTGGCACCACGGGTTGACCCGAGCGCCGGAGGAGATTAGGCCTCGGGCGGAAGCGGCGCGTCCCAGGGCTCGGCCTGCGCGACCGTCTGGTCGGAGTCGTGGACGGTCACGGTCTGGTCGAGCAGGCTGACACCCACCTCGTCGGCGCGCACGCGATGCGCGGCCTCGTCGGCAGCGCCATCCTCCCCGGTGCCCGCGAAGAAGACCCGCATGCGCCCGGTGCTGCGCTGCGCGGCCTCCACGAGTGCGGTCGCCTGAGCGCCGCTCACGAGCACGTCGTACGCGGCTGCCGGTCGCCCCTCCTTCACGCCGGCGGCGCGGTCGACCTCGTCGAGGACGAGCACGCGGGCCCGGGCGTACGGCTCGCCCTCGCCGCGGTGCAGCTCCGAGATCTGCTCGAGGTCGCCGATGCGCGTGATGTAGGTCATGGTCGTGACTCCTCCTGGTGGGATGGCGGCACGCTCACGGTATGCAGGCGGGCAGGGCCGCTGACAGGGGTTGACACCACCCGGCATCGGGACGAGGTGCGCACCGGAGCGGCGCCCGGGAGACGCAGGGAGACTACGGTTGCCGTGTGCTCGCGAACGATCCACTGCTCGACCACCCGGCTCCCGACAACCCGCAGGGGAAGCTCGTCCTCCTGCGCCATGGCGAGACCGAGTGGTCGAAGGATGGCCGGCACACCGGGCTGTCGGACATCCCGCTGACCGCGCGCGGCGAGGATCTCGCCCGCGGCGCCGGCGAGCTGGTCGCCGACTACGACT
This sequence comes from Microbacterium oryzae, assembly GCF_009735645.1. Classification (NCBI taxonomy): domain Bacteria; kingdom Bacillati; phylum Actinomycetota; class Actinomycetes; order Micrococcales; family Microbacteriaceae; genus Microbacterium; species Microbacterium oryzae. The sequence continues at coordinate 1,915,515 of NZ_CP032550.1, forward strand.
TCTCCCTCGTCCTGACGTCGCCGCTGCAGCGGGCGCGCCGCACCGCCGAGCTCGCGAATCTGCACGCCGAGGTCGATCCGCTCCTCGTCGAGTGGGACTACGGCGGGTACGAGGGGCGCACGACGATGGACATCCGCCGCGAGCTGGGGTACAACTGGAGCGCCTTCACCCACGGGGTGATCCGCGGCGAGACGCCCGGAGAGACCGTGGAGGAGGTCGCCGCACGGGCATCGCGCGTGCTCACGCGCGTGCTCCCCGCCATGGCGGAGGGAGATGTGGCGCTGGTCGCGCACGGCCACTTCCTGCGTATCCTGACGGCGGTGTTCCTGCGGATGACACCCCGCTTCGCCGCGCAGATCACGCTCGATGCCGGATCGGTGTCGGTGCTGAGCTTCTACCGCGAGCAGCCGGCCATCCTGTCCTGGAACTACGGACGCCAGCTCCCTGAATCGCCCCGGGTTTAGTGGAGGGCGAGTTCTCCCAGCGCCGGCTGGCGCTGGGGGTTGACCTCACGGTAGTACTCGTTCTCCTTTTCGATCGGCGTGAGGTATCCGATCGATGAGTGCAGCCGGTTCTCGTTGAACCAGTGCACCCAGGACAGCGTGGCGAGTTCGAGGTCATCGGCGCCGCGGAACGGACCGTCGATCTTCACGCACTCAGTCTTGTAGAGCCCGACGACGCTCTCTGCGAGGGCATTGTCGTAGCTGTCGCCGACGGTCCCGATCGATGCGATCGCGCCGACTTCAGCGAGCAGGTCTGTGTAGCGCAACGCGGTGTACTGCGACCCGGCGTCCGAATGTTGGATGACGCCGGTGATGTTCTGACCGGCCCGGTCGCGCACCCACAATGCCATCTCGAGGGCGTCCAACGGCAGGTCGGTGGGCATCTTCGACATCGTCCGCCACCCGACGATCGGGTCTGCTGAGGCTTTGATTGAGTCCGGTGTTATGCCGCCAGGGCGACGGCTTCCATCATTATGGTCTCGAACTCGACTGGGGTCAGTTTTCCGAGGCGACGCTGGCGGCGTTTGCGGTGGTAGACCCCTTCGATCCATCTCAAGATCGCCAGTCTGAGCTCGTGTCGAGTGGCCCAGGGGTGCCGGTCGAGGACGTTCTTCTGCAGCAGCGAGAACCAGCTCTCCATGGCGGCATTGTCTCCGCATGCCCCGACCCGGCCCATCGATCCACGAAGGTAGTGGCGCTTGAGGGCCTTCACGAATTTCCTGGAACGAAATTGACTGCCTCGATCCGAATGCACGATCACACCGGTCGGGTTGCCGCGGTGCGCGACGGCCATCTCGAGCGCGCTCACCGCCAGCCTGGCCTTCATCCGCGAGTCGATCGCGTAGCCGACGATCTTGTTCGCCCACACGTCTTTGATCGCGCAGAGGTAAAGCTTGCCCTCCGCGGTCCAGTGCTCGGTGATGTCGGTCAGCCACAGCTGGTTCGGGGCGTCGGCAGTGAAGTCGCGGTGCACGAGATCATCGTGCACCGGCGGGCCTGCCTTCCGGTAACGGCGCTTGCGGGTCGTGATCACCGACCGGATCCCCGCGAGGCGGCACAGCCGCCACACGCGCCGCTCGGACACCCGATAGCCGAGATCGGCGAGGTCATCCGCAAGCACCCGATACCCGCCCTCGGGGTCCTCCTCGTGCAGCTGCCGCAGCACCTCGATGAGATGCTGCTCCTCTGCTTCCCGCGCCGAGACCGGGTTCTTGAGCCACTGGTAGTACGCCTGCTCGGAGAACCCGAGCACCCGGCACGCCACCGCGACCGGCACCCTGACAGGGGCACCGGCCGCGGCCATCTCGCGGACGAGCGGGTAGATCATTTTGAGGGCGTGATATGCGCCTGCGACAGATACGCCGCAGCCCGACGGAGCACCTCGTTCTCCATCTCCAGCTCCCGGATCCGCTTGAGCGCGGCCGCCATCTCACGCCGCTCCTGCGGATCGGTCGACGGGGTCATCCCATGAGACTGGAACTTCGCATCACGCACCCAGGTCTGCAACGCGGTCTTCGAGACTCCGAGGTCCTTGCACACCACCTTCTGCGCGATGCCGGACTCCACAAGCGCGACCGCATCCCGCTTGAACTCGTCCGTGTACTTGATCGGCATGACTGCCATCCTTCCAGCGCAACCCTCCCAGGATTACGCGGTCAAGGACTCAATCAAAGCCTCAGCAGACCCGTCACTGCCCGGCTGCTGGCTGCTCGTCGAATGGCCCGACGACGCCACCGAGCCCACCGACTACTGGCTCTCCACCCTCCCGGAGAACACCCCGATCGCCGAGCTGGTCCGGCTCGGCAAGATCCGGTGGCGCATCGAGCACGACTACCGCGAACTCAAGCACGGCCTCGGCCTGAACCACTTCGAAGGCCGCACCTGGCCCGGCTGGCACCACCACGTCGCCCTCGTCACCGCCGCGCACCTCTTCATCACGACCCAGCGCCTCACCGCCGACCCAAAAGCGGCGGGGGCAGCCTGAGCTTCTACGACACCCTCCGCGAGCTCCAGACCGCGATCATCCGTCTTATGTCATGCCGTCCCTACTGCCAACGAGCTGGACCAACCTAACCAAGTACTACTAGGAGGGCACGACCTCGGTCTCGCCCTCCCAGGCCGGCTCGCGTCCCTCGTCGAGAGCTACATCGAACGGCCTCTGATCGCTCAGCGTCCACTCCGGCAGGTAGGTCTTCTGGCCACCGTTGACGGCCGACTCGTGCGACAGGATGCCCGCACACGTGATGTTCGCCGCCTGCACCGCGTTGGGGAACGTCTCCCCCTCGCCGGCGACCGCCATGAGCAGCGCGTGGGCGAGATGCGGGTGCGATCCCCCGTGACCGCCGCCCTGCACGAACGACCGGTGCTCCGACTCGCCCTCATCGGTGTAGACGCCCGCGGTCGTGAACGACTGGATTTCGGCGGGCAGCTGGCTCGCGAAGTCGGGCACCTCGATCCGCTCGGCACGCTCGCCGAGGTAGACGACGTGCGAACCGTCCTCCGTCTGCGACCACTCGAAGGAACGGATCGCACCGTACGCGTCGAAGCTCTCCCGGTACTCCCGGGCGACGGCCCAGAGATGCCGGGTGACCTCCGCGCCCAGATCGGCGTCGAGGAACTTGATGTGGGTCGACTCGATCGCGAACGGCGAGCCGTAGGCGGACTTCATCCGCTCGAAGACCGAGCCCGATCCGAGCGCCTGGACGTACTCGGCCTGGTGGCGGCCGAGCGCGAGCGTGGGGCTGATCGCGTGCGTCGCGTTGTACATCGGCGGCATGCCGTCCCAGTACGACGGCCACCCGGTCATGTCCTGGTGGTGCGAGGCGCGCAGGAACTGGAGCTTGCCGAGCGCGCCCGAGCGATAGAGGTCCTGGACGAAGAGGAACTCACGGCTGTACACCGTCGTCTCCATCATCATGTACGTCAGGCCCGTGCGACGCTGGGCGTCGACGATGCGCTTGCAGTCCTCGACGGAGATCGCCATCGGAATGGTGCAGCCGACGTGCTTGCCCGCCTCCAGAGCGGCGACAACATGGTCGGCGTGGAACTGCAGCGGGGTGTTGATGTGGATGATGTCGATGGATGCGTCGGCCAGCATCCGGTCGTAGTCGGTGTAGCGGACTTCCACGCCGTACCGGTCCCCGACCTCGTCGAGCTTCGATTGCGTGCGCTGGCAGATGGCATACATCTCGGCATTCGGGTGCCGCTGGTAGATGGGGATGAACTCCGCACCGAATTCCAGTCCCACGATGCCCACTCGGTACACGTCCTTGGTGGCCATGTTCTCGTCCTTTCCTGCTCCGACGGAGCTGCTCACTTCTTCGTTTCTCCCGCGTCGACGGTCATCGCGAGCCCGGTGACGCGGCGCGCCTCGTCCGACAGCAACCAGGTGACCGCTGCCGTGACGTCCTCGATCTCGACGTTCCGCGCGATCAGCTGTCGCTCGCGGAACCCGCTCAGCAGTTCCTCACGCGGAATCCCGTTCAGCTCGACCATCGCGGTCGTCATGTCCGTGTCGACCCCGGCGGGGTGAACGGAGTTGCACCGGATGCCGTAGGGTCCAAGCTCCGCGGCGAGCGCTTCCGCCAGCCCCACGAGACCGGCTTTGGCCGCCACATAGTGGCTGAGTCCGGGCACTGCTTTGATCGCGACCCCTGAGCCGATGAGGACGATGGATGCGTTCTCCGCCCTCTGCAGCAGATGGGGCACGACCGCACGACAGGTGTAGAAGGCCCCCGACAGCGTAACGTCGATCATCGTGCGCCAGTTCTCGACGGGGAGCTCCCACGTGTTGTGGAAACGGTCCGTGATGCCCGCGTTCACCACGAGGTGGTCGATCCCGCCGAGCCTCTCGGCGGCGGCATCGGCGGCCGCTTGGAGCCCGGCGGGATCGCGCACGTCGACCTCGAAGACCTCGGCGGAGCGACCGATCGCGCGCACCTCCGCGGCCACGGCGGCGAGGTCGGCGCTCGTCGCGGTCGGATAGGGCGGGTGATCGATCGCCCCGGCGCCTCCGAGGTCGACGAGCGCGACATCCGCTCCTTCGCGGGCGAGCCGAAGCGCGTGGCTGCGACCCTGCCCACGACCCGCGCCCGTCACGAACGCGACCCGGCCGCTGAAGCGGTCACCCACTATGCGACCATCGGCGTCGAGCTGGCGAGCCGGAGACCGTTCGAGGCGAGCAGACCCTCGGCGCTCAGATACGCGAGTGCCTGCACGGTCTGGTTCGGGTTGTATCCGCCGTAGCTGACGAACTGGCCCCCGCCGACGGCGAACAGGCCGCGGCACTCGTGGACCTCGCCGTACACGTTCGTCACCGATGTCGCCGGGTCGAGACCCATGCGGTGCACACCCACGTCGTGGGTCGACAGGTGGTACGGCGGCCGCGGCGAGTCCATCCAGTACTCCGTCGCGCCCATCTCCTTCGCGATGCGCTCCTTGTACCGACCCATCAGAGTCACGGAGTTCGCGTCGTGGTCCTCCCAATCGTGCGTGATGCGCAGGGCCGGCTGACCCCAGCGGTCCTTGACCACCGGGTCCAGGTCCGCGTAGTGACGCGCGTAGGGGAAGTTGGTGGTCTGCGAGTACATGCGGTGCATGTGACGGTACTTGTCGCGCATCCAGTGCTTGAACTCGAGGCCGAACTTCGCGACGCCCGGGTTGATGTTGTGATACGCCTCGATCGGCTGAAGGTCACCGGTGACGCTGATGATCGGCGATCCCCACAGCACACCGAGGTCGTTGTCGGGAACGAGCTCGGAGGTGTAGTCGTCGATCGCGCTGGACGCGTTGAACGTCCCCATGAACGGGTTGGTGACCTCCGGCAGCACCGAGGTGAACCAGCCGAAATTGTGCGTCATGAAGTGCTGACCGACCTGACCGTTCGAATTGATGCCGGAGATGAGCATCAGCCGAACGTTCTCGAGCGCGTACGCCGTCAGCACGACGGTGTTCGAGAACACGTCGTGCGTCTCGCCGAGCGCGTCGACGTAGGTCACCCCGCGCACTTCGCGCCCGTCGGGAGAGCGGTTGATGCGCAGCACCCGGCTGCGCGCGCGGAGCTCGAGGTTGCCCGTGGCCTTGGCCGCGGGCACCGACGTCACCTGTGTCGTGGACTTCGCCTTCACATGGCACGGGAAGCCATGGCAGAACCCGCAGTTAACGCAGGCAGGACGACCCCGATACTCCTCGGAGTTGATGGCGAGGGGCTGACGGAACGGATGCAAGCCGAGGCGCTCCGTCGCCGCCACCCACGGCACGTCTCCCGGCCCCTGTGCGACAGGCGGCATCGGGTAATCGCGCTCACGGGGCGGGTCGAAGGGATTTCCGCCCTCCTGGAGCACGCCCCCGACGTTCCCTGCCCGCCCGGAGAGGCCCTGCTCCTGCTCGACCCGCTCGTAGTAGGGCTCGAGGTCGGCATAGCTGATCGGCCAGTCGGCGAGCGAGGACCCCTCCGGCAGCGCGGCCTCCCCAAACCTCTCCGCGATGGCCGACCGCATCCGGAAATCCGCCTCGCGGAACCGGTACGCGGCGCATCCCCAGTGCAGGGTCCCGCCCCCCGTGCCGATCGAGGGCAGGCCGTAGAGCGGCTCGTCGGTGCCGAGCGCGCCCGCCGACCAGGGCAGTACACGCGCGGTCGACGATTCGTTCGGACGCCACGTAACAGGATCGACGTTCACGCCGGCCACGATCGCCCCGCGCTGGTAGTAGCGCAGTTCGTCCTGCTTGACCATGAAGTCCTCCTGCGTGTAGTCAGGACCCTTCTCGAGTGCCAGCACGTGTGCACCGGCCTTGGTCAGCTGCTCGGCGATGATTCCTCCGGCCGAACCCATTCCGACGATGATCGCGTCGTATTCCGCTCTCATTTCATGCTTCCTATCCGGGAGTACAGATCCTTGACGGTGAGGATGGGGATGCTCGTAGAGTCCACCCCGGGGTGCATCTGCTCCGGCGTATACCCCCATTGCGCGCCGGGGAAGCCCACCAGCTTCCAGCCCACGACGTCACGATTGCCGCCGTAGGCCGGATCGCCGAAGAACCCCTGCACAGTGTGTTCGCGGACGATGCGGTAGAACTGCCCGAGGAAGGCGTCCGGTCGAGCGCCGCTGAGCTCGTCGAGCTCTGCGATGACCGCGAGCTGCTGCTCGCCATCGAGGTCGAGATATGTGGCTCCCGCGGTCTCCACGGCGAACGCCTCGAACTCCGCGAGCCCCTCCCGGTAGACCGGCTGAAGGTCGCGCATGAACCCCGACAACGCACGGTCGATGTACTCCGTGACCCCGGCTTCCCGCGCCCCCGGCGACCCCTCCTCGGAGGGGATGATGTGGCCGACGATCGCGTCGATGGTCGCGGCTTCCCGCGGATTCAGGAAGAGAAGGGCGAAGTCGGGGTGAAACGTCGACCTGGTCATCATCACTGCCTTTCGTCGTTCGGACTACGCGCTTGGGTTCGCGCGGGCTGCCAGCTTCTGCTCGACGAGCGGACGCAAGTACTCGATGGAGGTGCGCGCGTCTTCGTCGGGCTCGATGCCACGGCGGTGGAATCCGGTCTCCATCGTCAGGAACCCGTCGAACTCCACATCGATCAGTGCGTCGATCAGGGACGGGAAGTCGCCCACACCAGACCCGGGGGGAAGCCGGTCGTTGTCGGAGATGTGGATGTGCTTGAGGTTCTCCCCCATCTTGTAGGCGTAGTCGCTCAAGACCTCCTTGTTGTACATGATGTGGAAGGTGTCGAACATGAGCTTCACGTTGGGGCGGTCGACGTCTTCCATCAGCTCAATCGCGTCGTCGGCGCTCATGCACAGGTTGGTGTCGTGCGAGGTCGGCTCGATCACGAGCGTCACCCCGGTGTGCGCGATCGCGTCGGCGACCTCGGTGAGAACCTCGCGGCTCCACTTCCAGGCCTGACGACGCGTGGTGCCGAAGATGATCCAGCCGGGCAGGTAGATGAGGGTCTTGCCGCCCCACTGCGCGGTAATCTCGGCGAGCTCCTTATAGTGTTCCACCGTCGCGCGGCGCTCTTCGATGTACGGCGAGGCGGGGTTGTTCCCGGGCCCCCCGGACGGAGCGGGCAGCATGCTGGAGAGCTGGAGGCCGTGCTCGTCGAGGAGTTCCCGCACCTGCTTGCGCCGGTCTGCGCCGAGGTGCGGAGGGTAGGCGTGCGGCGCAGCGGCGCCGATCTCGATTCCGTCGTAGCCGAGTCCCGCGATGCGCTTGATCGTCTCGTCGAGGGTGTAGGCCGGAACCCAGACGAAGAAGCTGGAGTAGGCCCAGGTGTTGTAGGAGATCTTCATTGCGTGTGTCCTTTCAGGGAGAAGTGTGGGGCCGGACGCTCACCGACGCATCCTGCCCCGGCGCGATCACTGGGGAGCGCGCCCCGTGTACTCTTCGACGTTGTCGGCGTTGATGAGGGTCGAATCGAGCACGATGCGCTCGTCGATGGGCTCGCCGGCGCACAGCTTCGCGGCGGCGATGACCGACTCCTTCACGACGAGCGGGTATCCGACTGTCGCCGCGTACTCCCCCGCCTGAACGAGGTCGAGGGCGCCCGACTCTCCGTCGATCCCGTAGACCTTGATCTCGCCCTCGCGACCGGCCTCCTTGATGGCCTGGATGGCGCCGAAGGACATCTGGTCGTTGTGCGTGAAGACGGCGTCGATCTCGCCGGAGCCGTATCGCTGGAGGAAGTCCTCCATCACCTGCAGACCTTCGGCGCGATCGTAGTTCGCCGTCTGGGTGGCGATGATCTCGACGTTCGAGCCCTCGAGGGCCTGGCGGAATCCGTCACCGCGATCGATCGTCGGCGATGCGCCCAGGCTGCCCGCGAGTTCGACGACGCTAGCGCCGTCGGGGAAGTCGGCGACGATGGCCTCGCCGCTCACGATTCCGGCCTCGACGTTGTCGGACCCGATGTAGGTCGACATCTCGGTGTCGACGGCGCGATCGGCCGCGATCACCTGGATGCCGGCGGCGGTCGCTCGGTCAACGGCCCCGGCCAGTGCCGCTGCGTCCTGCGGGGAGATGATCAGCACGTCGATGCCCTGCGCGATCATGTCGTCGACCTGACCGGACTGGACCGTGGAATCCCCCTGGCCGTCGCTCACGGTGATGTCCATGCCCGGGAAGAACGCTTCCGCGAACTCGGGGATCTGCTGCGTCGACTTCGCGCCGTACGGGAAGGAGGCGCTGCTCCACGAGACGCCGACCGAGCAGTCGATCGACGCGGGGTCCGCCTCGAGCGCGAGCTGCTCCTGGCACTCCTCGCCGCAATAGATGCTCGGAGCGAGTTCGTCACCGACCGCCTCGTTCTCCGATGTGGATTCTGCAGACCCGCTCGACGTGCAACCCGCGGTCATCAGGGCGATGGAACCGATGGCCGCCGCTAGGACGAGCCGACTTCCTCTGTTGTTTCTCAGGGCGTGCATCGTTGCACCTTTCTTCTTGGCGGTGGTGGGGGATCTTCTCGTGAGCCCGGGGCTCGGGGAAGTGCTTCGCTACATGCCTGCCATGGCGCCGCGCGTGTCGTCTGAACCGGACTGGGGCGAGGTCGGCTTCGCTCCCGATTTCGGCGCGGACTCCTTCCTCTCGCTCATTCGTCGCCTCGTCGCCTGCACCGCGACCAGCACGGCGATGACGATGACGACGCCCTTGACGATCTGCTGGTCGAAGGGCGAGATGCCGATCAGGTTCATGACGTTCGAAAGCACCGCGAGCAGGAGAGCGCCGAACACCGTCCCGACAGCGCCGCCGGTGCCGCCCATCAGGCTCGTCCCGCCGATGACGACCGCGGTGATGGCGTCGAGGTTCGCAAGGCTGCCTGCGGTGGGGTCGCCGACGCCGAGTCGTGACGCCGTCATCACTCCGGCCAGCCCCGCGCAGAGGCCGCTGATCGCGTACGCCATGACCAGCGTGCGCTTGGTGCGTACGCCCGAGAGGCGTGCGGCCTCGAGGCTTCCGCCGATCGCGTAGATGTAGCGACCGAAGGAGAGATAGCGGAGCACCAGGATGCCGACGATCGCGACGATGACGAACACGAGGAAGGGCCCAGGGATGCCGAGCACGTTTCCGCTGCCGATCACCCGGAAGATCTCGGCCGCATTGCTGAACTGCTGGGGTCCGCCGTTGGTCAGCCGCAGCGACAGTCCCTGGATGGCGACCATCGTCGCCAACGTCATGATGAAGGGTTGGATGCCCAGAACCGCGACGCCGATCCCGTTCAGGATGCCGACGCCGACGCCGACGAGCAACGCGACGATCATGGCGAGGGGGACGACCATTCCGTTGTTGATCAGCATGGCGGTCGTGACACCCGAGAGCGCCAGGATCGATCCGACGCTCAGGTCGATCCCGCCGGTCAGGATGACGAACGTCATCCCGATCGCGATCACCCCGACGATGGCCGACTGACGGCCGACGTTCAGGAGGTTGCTGGGCTGGAAGAAGGCCGGGACGAAGATCGCGACGAGCACGACGATCCCGATGAAGATCACGATGGGGAGCCAGTTTCCGCGTACCTTCATCGACAAAGAACTCAAGGCGCCGTTGCCTGCGGTAGACGTGTTCATCGGTTTCCTCCCACTGCGTGGAACATGATCTCTTCTTCGGTTGCGGTCGCGCCGTCGAGCTCGGCCGCGATCCCGCCGTGATACATCACGAGGATCCGGTGACTCAGCGCAAGCACCTCGGGCAGCTCCGAGGAGATGACGATCACCGCACGACCCTGCTCACAGAGCGTCTGGATGAGCTCGTAGATCTCCTGCTTCGCACCGATGTCGATGCCGCGTGTCGGCTCATCGAGGATGAGCACGTCGGCCCCCGCCTCCAGCCACTTCGCAAGCACGACCTTCTGCTGATTGCCCCCGGACAGGGTGCCGACGGGCGCGCCGACGTCGCCGGCCTTGATGCGCAGCTTCGTGACGTACTCGGCCGCGGTGCGGCGATCGGCCGCGGGCTGAGACCGCACGGCTCCGCGCTTGAGCATCCGCACGATCGGGATGTTGGCGGCTGTGGAGAGCGCGATGAACAGGCCCTGGCTCTTCCGCTCCTCGGGGACCAGCCCGATTCCGGCACGGATCGCCCGCAGTGGACTGTTGATCGTGGTCTTGGTGCCGGCAACGGCGACCGTGCCGCTCGTGATCGCATCCGCGCCGTAGATAACGCGCGCGAGTTCGGTGCGTCCCGCGCCGCGCAGGCCCGCGATGCCCAGCACCTCCCCCGAACGGACGGAGAACGAGATGTCATCGAGCACGCCCGCGCGCGAGAGGTTCTTCACCTCCAGCGCCACGTCCCCGAAGGACTGGTTGACCGCACGAGGCGCCCGGGTGAAGTCCCGGCCGACCATCTTCGAGACAAGGTCGTCATGGTCGGTCTCGGAGATCTTTCCGGCTCCGGTCAGCTTGCCGTCCTTCAGCACGACGTAGCGATCCGCGAGCCCGAAGACCTCTTCAAGGCGGTGCGAGACGAAGATTACGCTGACCCCGCGCTCCTTGAGGCCGTGGACGAGCGCGAGAAGATGGTCGACGTCCTCTCCGCCGAGAACCGCCGTGGGCTCGTCGAGGATCACGATCTGCGCCTTCCTGTGCAGCGCCTTCGCGATCTCGAGCATCTGCTTCTCCGCGATGCCGAGCTGACGCACCTTCATGGTTACGTCGACGGCCAGTCCGAGATCGCTCAGGAACGCGGCAGCTTCCTTGTTGGCCGCCCGCCAGTTGATGATCCCCTTTCCGGGGTACGCCCCGAAGAGAAGGTTCTCGGCGACCGAGAGGTCAGGGAAGAGGCTGAGCTCCTGGTAGACAGTCGCAATGCCGAGGTTTTCCGCGGCTGCGGGACCGCTGATCGTCGCGCGACGTCCGTTGACGAAGATCTCGCCGGCGTCCGGAGCATGGGCACCTGAAAGTATTCGGATCAGCGTGGACTTCCCGGCTCCGTTCTCACCGATCAGAGCGACTACCTGTCCGGGCTCGATACCGAAGCTCACGTCGTCCAATGCCTGGACTCCGAGGAAGTGCTTTGAGAGCCCTTTCACCTCAAGTCGGAGCGTCATCGTCGACCTCTTTCGTTCGGCAGTCGTCTGTGACCGTCTTATTGCTGACTCCCTCTACCGTAGGTAGAGTCGCAAACAGAAAAAAGCGCCCGAATAATTTTCTTTTCGGCATAATTCGGGGCTAGTGAAGGGTTGAAGCCACGCCAATGGGGACACTATGGACAGAAGTTCAGCTTCTAAAGCCGGACCGGAGCCTCGCACCCGATGCACATGCCGCCCGCAGCGTCATCGCTCGGATGATCGCAGACGGCGGACTGGTAAGCCGACGGGAGATCGTAAGAGCGACGGGGCTCGCGCGGTCGACGATCGATGGGCACCTCGCCGTCTTGCTCGAGAACGGCCTCATTGAAGTCGGCGGTCTTGGCGGGGGTAATCTCCGGGGCCGACCCGCCCAAGTTTTCAATATCAGTGCAGCCAAGGGGGTAGTGCTGGTGGCCGATGTGTCGATCGAGGTCACCCGCCTGGCGCTGACCACCTTGGACAAGGTGGTCGTCGAGCGGCGCGACATCGGTGTGCACGTCGAAGTGGGCCCCTCGGTGCTGCTCGACACCATCTGCGACGCCTTCGTTGAGATGCTGCACGCCAACTCGCTCGTCGCCGACGATGCCTTGGCGATATCCGTCGGACTCCCCGGGCCGGTCGATTCGCGTCGCGGCTTTGCCGTTCGCCCCCCGCTCATGCCGGGGTGGGACGGCTTCAGCGTCTGCAAGTACATGGCGGAACGCTTCGTCTGCGACGTCATCGTCGACAACGATGTCAACCTGATGGCACTGGGCGAGGCGCGCGCCGACGGGGGCGCCCACCTTCCCCTGCTAATGATCAACATCAGCACCGGAGTCGGCGCCGGATTCGTCAGTGAAAGCGGTCTGCTGTTACACGGGGCTGATGGGGCGGCCGCAGACATCGGCCACATACAGATGCGAGACATGAGCGACGTACTCTGCAGCTGCGGGAACCGCGGATGCCTCGAGGCGATCGCATCAGTCGGTGCCATGGCAGATCGCGTGTCGGAGGCGCTCGCCACTCCCATCGTGTCAAAGGATCTCATCAGTCGGCTCGTGCTTGGCGACGCCACGACCGTGAGTGTCGTGCGGGAGACCGCCGCGACGCTCGGGCGAGCGATCGCCGACCTCGTGAACTTCTGCAATCCGGCCCGGATCGTGATTGGAGGAGATGTCACCGAGTGCACCGAAGACGTGCTCTCGCAGATCCGGAGTGTTGTGTACCAGCAGGCTCAACCGCTGGCAACCCGCGACCTCTCCATCACGCATAGCTCGCTCGGAAACGAGGCCGGACTTATTGGCGGGATGATCTCGGGCATCGAGCAGGTGCTCTCGCCCCGCGGCATCCAATACCTTACCCGTCCGGCCGACTCCACGATGCTTCCGCTCGGGCTGCAGATCGGGGCCTAGGTGTACTGATGTCGCGCGTCAGACTATGTGGCAGGGCTGTTAGTTGAGTAATGAACGGAGAGTCCGACATGGGAAGACCACCTCAGATTCCGGTGGAGAAGAAGACGAGGACCGTGCTGAGCGTCCTCGCTGATGAGATCACGATCGCGGAGGCTGCGAGGCGTGAGAAGGTGTCCGAGCAGTCGATCGGGCGGTGGAAGCTGGACTTCCTCGAGGGCGGGAAGACCGCGCTGGTCGCGGGCAAGTCCGGCCCATCGACCCGGGAGCAGCAGCTCGAGGACGAGGTCGCGGAGCTGACGCAGGCTCTCGGTGAGGCCGCGGTCGAGATCCGGGTGTGGAAGAAGAGCGCGGAGGCCGGCTGGGCCCTTCGAGGACCTCGAGGTGATCCGCGTGGATGCGGGCATGCCGACCGCGAGGTTCGTGAAGCTGATCGGCGTGCCCGAGCGGTCGTATCGCCGCTGGCAGGCGAAGGCTCGCGTCGGCGCCTGGCCGAAGGGTCCGTGGCCGCAGCCGGCGAAGGACGCCGCCCGGCCGCTGGCGACAAAGCACGCGCTGGCGAAGCCGGAGTGGGGTCACCGGAAGATCTGGGCGCTGACCCGGCACGACGGGCACCGGGTGTCGCAGGCGACCGTGCTGCGGCTGCTGCGCGATGACGGGCTGATCCTGCCCTCGGAGTACCAGGAAGCAGCGCCGCCAGCTCGCGAAGGACCGCAAGGCGGCGATCGCGAGAACCCCGACCGGGCCGAACCAGGTGTGGCAGCTGGACTTCAGCGAGTTCGAGACCACCGAGGGTGGGACCTGGCGGATCGCGGGGTGTCGGGACTGGTTCTCGAAGCTGGAGCACCCGTTCCATGTGTCGCCGACCGCGAACCAGTACGACGCGATCGCGGCGATCGAGCTGGCTCTCGCCGAGTACGAGCGCGTTCGCCGAAGAGCAAGGCCTGCTCCAACAGCCGCACCCGGTGCGTGCGATGAAGAAGATTCCTGAACTCGGCACGATTGCGCAACGCTCACTCAAGCTCAGCGAGATCCCGACGGCGCAACAGGTTGCGGCCGCGATTGCAGCCCTGCGCGAGCGACGCTCCGACATCGCGGATCTGTTCGAGTTCATGGCTCTGACCGGCGTTCGCTGGGGCGAAGCCCGAGCTATACGCGTCCACTGGCTCAGTGAAAGCAGCTTCGCTCAACTCAACGTCGAGCGCTCGCACTCGGACGGGTACGCCGAGAAGGCGCCGAAGTCGTGGCGCGGCAAGAGATCCATCCCCCTCTCACCTCGCGCTCTCGAGATCTTCCGCACACACGCTGCCGAAAAGCAGCCGACGGACTATCTGTTCACGAACCAGCAAGGTGGACAACTCAAGGTAGGCATCGCACGGAAGTTTCCGCTCGGCTTCCGTCGCCACGCGCTCCGACACTTCGCCGCATCCACCTGGCTGCGGCTCGGCGCTCCCGTCAACGAGGTCGCCGAATATCTCGGTGACGACCCCCGCACGGTTCTCACCGTGTACGCACACATCCTCGGCGAAGAACAGCGCCATGGTTTTGCTCAGCGGCTGGCCGCCGCAGAACAGACTTTTCAAAAGTCCGTTCACTCCACGTACACTTCGGGCTCAAATGAGGCCCCGAGCGCCCCTTACGCGAAGCAAGAGCGCATCGGAATTTAGACACCTGATCAGGGATTCTTTGGCGGAGACGGAGGGATTTGAACCCTCGGTCCCCATAAGGGGACTCCACCTTAGCAGGGTGGTGCACTAGGCCTGACTATGCGACGTCTCCAGCGCCTGCGAACAGGCACAGGGACCATCCTAACGGGTCTGAGCCGGTGTCGCGAACCAGCTCAGCCGGCGCCGTTGGAGCAGGTGACCTGGCTCGCGTCGGAACCGTGCACGTTCGCACCCAGCTCGCCGTCCGTGGGGGCCTCCGTCGCACCCGGCGTCGCCGACGGGTCGACGGGCGCCTCGGTCTCGACGGGAGCGCCGGTGTCCTCGGGAGCGGGCGTCTGCGTGCCGTCCTCGCCCTCGGCGAGGATCGCGCCGCCGCCGGTGTCGCCGGTGAGCTCGAGCGGCACGTTCTGCTCGAGCGCCGCCCACAGCGCCTCGGCCGACGCGTAGT
Source organism: Microbacterium oryzae (assembly GCF_009735645.1). Classification (NCBI taxonomy): domain Bacteria; kingdom Bacillati; phylum Actinomycetota; class Actinomycetes; order Micrococcales; family Microbacteriaceae; genus Microbacterium; species Microbacterium oryzae. Next base: position 1,930,585 of record NZ_CP032550.1, read on the forward strand.
CGGGGGCCACGCGGTTGACGTCGTACGGGTCGTCGACCACCGGGTACTGCACGAACGTGAACTCGTTCAGCGGCACGTCCTTCGCCGCCATCGCGATCTGCACCAGCGTGACCGGATTCGTCAGGCTCGACGACGGGTCGACGTTCTGCAGGGTGGTGCGCGCGAGCGTGAGGAGCGTCGCGGGGTTGGTCAGCACCTCCTCGCTCGTGAGCTTGCGGGCCAGCGCCGACATGTAGACCTGCTGGTTGCTGATGCGCCCGAGGTCGCTGCCGTCGCCGACGCCGTGGCGGGTGCGGAGGAACTGCAGCGCCTCGACCCCGACGAGGGTGTAGTTCTCCGACGGCGGGATGGCGAGGCCGGTGTGCTCGTCGTAGATGCCCTTGCCGCCCACGCAGACGTTCACGCCGCCGATGGCGTTGGTGATCTCGATCACGCCGCCCCAGGTGACCGTCGCGCCGTAGTCGATGGTCTGCCCCGAGAGCTGCTCGATCGTCTTCACGATGCAGCCGAGATCGCCGCGGTAGTACGCCTCGTTGAGCTGGCTGCGGGTGAGGGCGGACGCGACGTCGCCCTGCGGGTCGGTGCACTCGGGAGCCTCGACCATGAGGTCGCGGGGGAAGCTGATGACGGTCACGCGCCGCGGCTCGGGTGAGATGTGCACGAGCATGTTGACGTCGTTCAGCACGCTGTCGCGGGAGTCGGGGTCGTACGCGGCGTCATCCGGGCAGCGGCCGCCGAAGTACTGCTTGTACTCCTCCTCGCACGCGTCGAGGCCGGCGAAGAGGATGTTCACGCCCTCGTTGTCGAGCGCGCCGATGTCGGGCGGCGAGGCGTCCTGCCCCTCGAGCACGACCGCGTCGGCGCTGAACGTCGAGCCGAAGTCCCACGCGGCGTAGCTCGCCACGCCCACGCCGCTGACGAGGAGCACGGAGACCGCCACGCCGAGCACGCGCAGCAGCTGGCGGAGCGGACTCGGCGAGGTCAGCCGGCCGTGGCGCGCGATGGTGCGCCGCGTGTCGTGCTTCCGGTTGTCGCTCACTCGCGTCCTCTCGGGCTGGACGGTGGCCGCCCGCGCCCTGACGCGAGCCGCCTTCCGCGGAGGGTGTGGGATTCGAACCCACGGGACATCTCTGCCCACCGGTTTTCAAGACCGGATCCTTCGGCCGCTCGGACAACCCTCCGTGCCCGCGCGAGCGCGGACGGCGTCGAGTCTAGTGGAACGGCCGTCCCGCTATTGTCGGCGGAGCCCCTGAGGGGTCGCTGTCAAGGTCCGCCGTTCAGACGATGGTCGCCGTCGCGACGCCGAGCTCCGACAGCGCAGCCGCGACGCCGCCGCCCTCGACGGGGAGCGTGAGCTGCGTCGCGTACTGCTGCACCTCGGGCGGCGCCTGGCCCATCACCACCGCGCTGCCGCCGCCCTCGCCGGCCCACGCCAGCATCTCGATGTCGTTCCGGCCATCCCCCATGACCGCGACCTGCGCGCGGTCGATCTCGAGCCACTCGCGCACCTTCTCCAGCGCGGTGGCCTTGTTCACGCCCTGCGGCGCGATGTCGAGCCAGGCCGACCAGCCGACCGAGTAGGTCACCTGCTGCAGGCCCATGCGCTCGACGAACGCGTTGAACTCCTCGCCGTCGTGCTCGGGCGAGACGACGACCACGCGCGTCACGCGCAGACCCAGCATCTCCTCGAACTCGACGTGGCGTGCGCCAGGGCGGTTCAGATCCCAGTCGTCCATGTACTGCGTGAACAGGCGCGTGCCGTCGGCGAGCTCGACCATGTAGCTCGCGCCGGGGAGGTGCTCGCGGATGAACTGCAGCACCTCGGTGGCGTCGAAGGTCTCGGTGGTGTGGCGGATGTACCCGGTCGGGTCCTCGGGATCGCGCGACATGATGGTCGCGCCGTTCGCGCACACGACGTACGGCGGGAGGATGCCCAGGCCCTCCATCACGGGGGCTGCGGACTCCCAGCTGCGCCCGGTCGCGATCGTCACGACGTGGCCGCGCTCGGCGGCCTCGGCGACCGCCTCCTGCACACCGGGGCTGAAGGTGCCGTCCTCGAGCACGACGGTGCCGTCGATGTCGAGGGCGATCAGCAGACGGGCGGACGCGTCGACGGGGTAGGTCATGCGATCGGCTCCAGGATCTCGAGTCCGCCCAGGTACGGCCGCAGCGGCTCCGGGACGACGACGGATCCGTCGGCGCGCTGATGCGTCTCGAGGAGGGCGACGATCCAGCGCGTGGTGGCGAGCGTCCCGTTGAGCGTCGCCACGTGGCGGGTCTTCCCGCCGTCGGGGCGGTGGCGGATGTCGAGGCGTCGCGCCTGGTAGGTGGTGCAGTTGGAGGTCGACGTGAGCTCGCGGTACGCGCCCTGCGTCGGCACCCAGGCCTCGGTGTCGTACTTGCGGGCCGCGCTCGAGCCGAGATCGCCGGCAGCGACATCGATCACGCGGTACGCGAGTCCGAGCGAACTGAGCATCTGCTCCTCGATGGCCAGCAGGCGCTCGTGCTCGGCCTCCGCGTCCTCGGGGGTCGTGTAGACGAACATCTCCAGCTTGTTGAACTGGTGCACGCGGATGATGCCGCGGGTGTCCTTGCCGTGCGACCCGGCCTCGCGCCGGTAGCAGGTCGACCAGCCCGCGTAGCGGATGGCCCCGCCCGAGAGGTCGACGATCTCGTCCTTGTGGTATCCGGCGAGGGCGACCTCGCTCGTGCCGACGAGGTAGAGGTCGTCCTCCTCGAGCCGGTAGATCTCGTCGGCGTGCGCGCCGAGGAAGCCGGTGCCGGCCATGATGTCGGGCCGCACGAGCGTCGGCGTGATCATCGGCGTGAAGCCGTGCTCGAGGGCCGTGTTGAGCGCGTAGTTCATGAGCGCGAGCTCCAGGCGCGCGCCGATGCCCTTGAGGAAGTAGAACCGGGCGCCGGAGACCTTCGCTCCGCGCTCCATGTCGATGGCGCCGAGCTTCTCGCCGAGTGCGAGATGGTCGAGCGGCTCGAAGTCGAAGGCGGGGATGTCGCCGACGCGGCGCAGTTCGACGAAGTCGTCCTCGCCGCCGGCGGGCACGCCGTCGATGACGACGTTCTGGATCGCGTCGATCGCGGCGCGGAAGGCGGCCTCTGCCTCGTTCGCGGCGGCCTGGGCGGCCTTCGCGCGGTCGGCGAGATCCTTCGCCTGCGCCACGAGCGCGGCCTTCTCGTCCTTCGGCGCCTTCGCGACGGTCTTCCCGAACGCGTTCTGCTCCGCGCGCAGGTCCTCGAACGCGCTGATCGCCGTGCGACGGGCGGCATCCGCGGCGAGCGCGGCGTCGACGGCTTCGGGCGATCCGCCGCGCGCCGCCTGAGAACGCTTGATGAGCTCGGGGTCTTCGCGCAGCAGTACGGGGTCGATCATCCTCCGAGTCTAGGCGCGCGGCGCGCGCGGACTCCCGGAGGCGGGACGACGCGCCGCCCTAGAGTGTGAGCATGACCGCCGAAGCCGCCCCCGCGCCGCGGGCCGCGCTGGTCTACAACCCCGTGAAGGTCGCCTCGGCCGACGCGCTGCGCTCGGCCGTCACGCTCATCTCCGAGGAGTGCGGATGGCTGCCGCCGCTCGTCTTCGAGACGACGATCGAGGATCCCGGGCAGCAGGCCACGCAGCGCGCCCTCGCCGAGGGGGTCGCCGCCGTCCTCGTCGCCGGCGGCGACGGGACCGTGCGCGCGGTGGCCGAGGCGATGAGGGGAACCGGCGTGCGCCTGGCCGTCGTCCCGAGCGGCACCGGCAACCTGCTCGCCCGCAACCTCCGACTGCCGCTGACCGATCCCGAGGAGATGGTGCGCGCGGCGATCGAGGGCGACGTCGTGGCCACCGACATCGGCGTCGCCCGGCTGCGTCGCCTCACCGGCGAGGTGGAGGAGCACGCCTTCGTCGTCATGGCGGGCATCGGACTCGACGCGGCGATGATCGCCAACACCAACGCACGTCTGAAGCGGCAGGTGGGATGGGTGGCCTACGTCGACGGCGCGGCCCGGTCGCTCCCCGGAGCGGAGCCCTTCCGCGTCGTCTACCAGCTCGACGGCGGGAGGCTCCACGCCGCGAAGGTGCAGAGCGTGCTGTTCGCCAACTGCGGCGCACTGCCGGCGGGCATCGAGCTCATCCCGGAGGCCTCGATCTTCGACGGCGTGCTCGACATCGCCCTCATCCAGCCGTCCGGCATGTTCGGGTGGCTCGGCGTCTTCCGCAAGGTGTGGTGGGACAACTCGGTGCTGCGCCGCTCGCGGCTGGGGCGCCGCGTGGTCGAGCGGCGGCGCGACTCGTCGGTGCGCTTCCTGCGCGGCACCGAGATGGAGACCGCACCGGTGGCCATCCAGCCGGTCGAGCTCGACGGCGACGAGTTCGGTCAGGCGACCCGGCTCCACTGCCGGATCGAGAAGGGTGCCCTCCTCATGGCCGTCCCCCACGGCCATCCGACCGCCCGGCTCTGACCGGGCGGCGCCGGCTCACTGCAGAGCGGACGTGAGGCGGGCGAGATTGTCGAGCACCTTGCTCCAAAACGACCGCGAGACCCAGTCGTCCAGCTCGAGCGCACGGCTGCGGGCGCGGTAGTCGTCCTCGACGTCGCGCAGCTGGCGGACGAACTCCTCGGCGCGCACGAGCAGCGAGACCTCGAAGTTCAGGCCGAACGAGCGCATGTCCATGTTGCTCGAGCCGATCACGGCCACCTCGTCGTCGACCGACACCGTCTTCGTGTGCAGGATGTACGGCGGCTGGAAGAGGTAGATGTGCACGCCGGCCTTGAGCAGCGCCTCGTAGTAGCTGCGCTGCGCGTGGTACACCATCGCCTGGTCGCTGATCTCCGAGACGAACAGCTCCACGCGCACGCCGCGGGAGACCGCCGCGCTCACCGCCAGCATGAGCGCCTCGTCGGGGACGAAGTACGGGCTGACCATGACGATCTTCCGCTGCGCCGCGTACAGGAGGGCGAGGAACAGCCGCAGGTTGTTCTCCACCTCGAACCCGGGCCCCGATGGCAGGACCTGGCAGTCGAAGTCGCCCGTTCCCGCTGCCATGTCGCGCAGGTCCACCCCGGGCGGGGTCTCACCGGTCTCGCTGTAGTAGTCGCTGAGGAAGACCGCATCGACGCTGGAGACCACAGGGCCGTCGAGCCGGACCATGAGGTCCACCCACTGGAGCCCGCGCTTGATGTTGGAGCGCACGTTGTAGCTCCGGTCGGTGACGTTCTGCGAGCCCATGTAGGCGACTTCGCCGTCGACGATGAGGAGCTTCCGGTGATTGCGGAGGTCGGGCCGCTGCCAGCGACGCCGCAGCGGACGCAGGGGCAGCAGGTAGTGCCAGTCCGCGCCCATCCGCTTGAGCCGGTCGCGCGTCTTCCGGTGCAGCGGCTTGGACAGGTTCGCCCAGTGGTCCATGAGCACGCGGACGGCGACGCCCCGCCCGCACGCCTCCTCCAGCGCCTGGAAGAAGTTCTCGGTCGACCGGTCGGACTTCAGGATGTAGAACTCGACGTGCACGTACCGACGAGCCGAGCGGATGGCCTCGGCCATCTCGTCGAGGCTCTCCTGGTATCCCGTCACCAGACGGGCGCCGTTGTCGCCGGAGAGCGGCAGCGCGCCCAGCTCGCGGTTCATGCGCACGATCGCGCTGAACCAGCCGGGCTCGTTCGGACGCGGGGTGCCGCGCTCCAGGTGCTCGTTCGCCTGACGGAGGACGCCGTTGATCTCGGTCTGCATCTCGCGGCGCTCCCGCGGCAGGCGGGGGTTGCCGATGAGGAGGAAGAGGATCATGCCCGGGATCGGCACGAGGAAGATCGCGAGCAGCCACGCCATCGCCGACGTGGGCTTGCGATTCGCCGGGACGACGATGAGCGCGAGGACGCGCACGACGACGTCGACGACGGTGTAGGCGCCGAGCCAGAAGGCGGAGCTCACCACCCAGTCCATCCGCACCCTCCTCGTCCTGGCCAGCCTAGCGAAGCGAGGTGGACGCTCCGGACGGGGCCGTCTGCGACGGCGCGACGGCCGGACACAGCGAACCGCCGTCCGCGCGAGCGGACGGCGGTTCGGCGGCTCCGGTCAGACGTGACGTCGCGCCGTGTTCCGTCCGAGGAGGAACCCGAGCGCGATCATCGCGACGGCCAGCACCAGGTGCAGCCAGTTGTCGGCGCTGTTCAGCGGGACGAAGTTCGCGGCGCTGTCGTGCGGGACGAACAGGCCGTAGATGAACAGCACCGCGTAGACGATGCCGCCGACGATGAGGTAGCTGCGCGCCGCGGACGCGGTGCGCGCCATCGCCAGGCCGGCGACGCCGTACAGGGCGTGCACGAGGTTGTGCAGGATCGACACCTGGAAGATGCCGAGGAGCATCGCCTCCGACGTGTGCGACGCGAATTCCAGCTGGTCGACGCCCGAGGTGATCCCCGGGATGAAGCCCGCGATGCCCACCAGGAGGAAGACGACTCCCAGGATCAGCGCGGCCTTCTGGACCGGGGTCTCGGCGTAGCCGACCCGATCGGTGGTTCTGTGGCTCATTACCCTCTCCTCTGCTGCTGCGTGCGGACTCTCTGGCGTCTCCAGGGAACCGCGCGCGGACGCATGGGGAAAGGGCTTGACATCAGTCACTTCCGTCACAGCCCGCGCATGGTGAAGGCTCCGGCGAGCACGCCGCGGAGGGGCGGACCTGCCAGGCCCCGGATCGCGGCGTTGCGCGCCGCGAGCAGAGCGCCCCCGCATGGCGCGCCCATCGTCATGTTGAAACGGGCGCGTCTCATCGCTCGCCCCGCCGCCGCGCGGCGATCTCGCGCGTACGCGCCCCACGGGTCATCGCCGCCCTGACGAGGCCGGAGGCGGTCCGCGAGTGCGCGCGCATCCAGCCAGCCGAGGTTCATCCCCTGTCCGCCGATCGGGCTCACCTCGTGCGCGGCGTCGCCCGCGAGCGCCACGCGGCCCTGCGCGAAGGTCGCGGCGAGCTGCTGACGTGCGGCGAAAGGGCTGGGCTCGCTCAGGGTGGCGGTGTCGAGCCGCGCGCCCACCCGCTCCTCGACGAGGGCGGCGAAAGCCGCGCGAGACCACGTGCGCTCGCCCGCCGCACCATCGGCACGGGGCCCGTCGGCGCGGAACCCGTCGGTGCGGACGACCCAGCGGCGACGGTCTCCCGGAAGCGGAAACGACTCCACCACGCCGTCGGGCTCGAGATGCAGCAGCGCGCTGCCGCGATGCTCGCCGAGGTCGTCGGCGTCGGCCATGACGAATCGGACGTCGGGATCGCGGCGCTCCCACCCGATCCCCGCGCGCTCTCGGACGAAGCTGCGCGTGCCATCCGCCCCGACCAGCAGCCGCGCGGCGACGGCGCCCTCTGACGTCTCCACCTCGACGCCGGCTGTCGTCGTCCGCAGGTCGCGGACCTCGATCCCGCGGCGCAGGGCGCGGGGAGCGGCCTCGCGCAGACGCCGTTCGAGGTGCGCCTCCGTGCGGTCTTGGGTGAGCATCCGCACGGGGTCCGCGAAGGACAGGGTCCCGATCCGCCGCCCGCGGCAGAGCGCGACGCCCTCGTGGATGCGCAGCGCCGCGTGCTCGATGTCGTCGCCGATGCCCGCCGCGGCGAGCGCGGCGAAGCCGGGCGGGTGGATGCCGACCGCGCGCGAGCTCGCCGACGGAGCGAGCGAGCGCTCCAGGACCGCGACGTCCGCCCCCTGCTGCGCGAGGAGGCATCCCAGCAGCATGCCGACCGGCCCCGCGCCCACGACGACGACGTCGTGCGACGCGCTCATGCCTCGTGCACCGCCTCGAGGCGCGCGGGCCGCCCTCGCTCCACCCGCCAGCCGGGCGGCACGATGGCCGCCAGCTCCGCGCGGGTGCGGCTGCGGCGGATGGATGTGAGTCCGTCCTCGCGCAGGAAGGTGCCGCGCAGGAGGAGCGGATGGACGGGCAGCGTGCCGAGCGCGAAGGCGACGTACGCGCCGCGCGACCGCTCGATGTCGCGATGCACCACGACACCACCGGGGCGCAGCAGCTGCGCGGTCTCCGCCATCAGGGCGGTGGCCTCGTCGTCGGAGAGGTGGTGGAGCACGTGGTTCGACATGACGACGTCGAACCGCTCGCCGCTCGCGAGCACGGCGGTGGTGTCCATGCGGCGCACGCGCAGGCCCGGCGTGGGCGGCACGCGCTCGGCGAACGCGAACGCACGCGGATCGGGGTCGATCGCGAGCACGTCGAGCCGCCCGGGCTTCCGTCGCGCCCACCGGCACACCGCGCGCGGGAAGTCGGCGCCGCCCGTGCCGACGTCGAGCAGGCGCACGTCTCCCTCCCGCAGGCGGGGCGCGATCCAGCGCCGATACGCCCCGTGCGGCGCGGCCACGACCGCGTTCATGAGCCCGAAGCGCGCGTAGGTGCGCGCGAGCCGGTCCGGGTCGCAGTCGGGGTCGTCCATCCGCTCGGCGACGACGGCGTCGCGCGCGGCGAGCCGTCCGGCCATCAGGAGCCCCGGATGGTCATCAGCGCGGACTCCACGGTGAGGCCCGGACCGAACGCCATGGCGGCGACGCGCTCCCCGGCGGAGGCGGCCGGCGAGTCCAGGATGTGACGCAGCACGAACAGCACCGTCGCGCTGGACATGTTGCCGAAGTCGCGCAGGGTCGCCCGTGCCGGCAGCAGCTGCGCCTCGCTGAGCTCGAGGGCCGACTCGACCTTGTCGAGGATGCTGCGACCACCCGGGTGGATGGCCCAGTGCGGGATGACCTCGCCCGCGCGCTGCTCGTCGAGCGCGCGCGCGAGGTCGGGCTCGGGAGCGAAGAGCGGCCGGACGGCGCCGGTCACGTGCTGGCCGAGGATGGCCGGGACCATGTTCGAGAGGACCATCTCGAATCCGTGGTCGCCGATGCGCCACGCCATGTCGGACTCGCCCTCCGGGGCGACCCGCGAGGCGAACCTGTCGAGCTCGAAGCCCGGCTCGTGCGACGGGATGGGGCGGGCCGACACGAGGGCCGCACCCGCGCCATCCCCGAACAGCGACGTCGCGATGATCGTGTCGGGGTCATCGGACGTGCGGAGGTGCAGCGTGCACAGCTCGACGCTCACAACGAGGACGACGGCCTCGGGATCGGCCTGGCACAGCTGCGTCGCCAGCCGCAGGGCGGGGAGCGACGCGTAGCAGCCCATGAACCCGAGGTGGAACCGCTGCACGTCGGCGGGAAGTCCGAGGTCGCGCGCGACGACGAAGTCCGGGCCGGGCGCGTAGAAGCCGGTGCACGACACGGTGATGACGTGGGTGACGTCCTCGGCCGAGAACTCCTCCTGGTTCGCCAGCGCCGCGCGTCCGGCGTCGACGTAGAGCCGGCTCGCCTCGCGCGCGTAGATGTCGTTGCGCGCCTTGGTCCCCGGCGACATCAGCAGGCCCGACTCCGCGTCGTAGAACACGCGCTCGACGCCGGGCTGCGCGGTGCGCTCACCGAGCTCGGTGAGCACCGTGTAGCGGCGCTCGATCCCGGAGACGCCGAACGACGTGCTGACCAGCCGCTTTGCCAGCCGCGACAGCTCGGGCTGCGATCCGAAGACCTCCCTCACCTCGTCCTGATGGAGAACGGTCGGGGGCACCACGGTCGCGAGGCCGGTGAGTGTGACGGTCATGCCGCCGACAGTATCCAGGTGAATCGGTCGGCGATAGGGGCTTGCGCGGTCGCGGGCCGGGGTGCACGGGCGGCGAGAGCGCGCACTCCGCGTCTGTCAACCGTCCTGCCGGCGGCCGCCGCGCCTCGTATCGTCGCGACCGACCCTGGAAGCGGACGAAGGAGCACGACCATGACCACGGCACGCGACATCATGACCTCCGATCCCCGGTGCATCGGCGAGCAGGAGTCCCTCGTCGACGCGGCCAAGCTGCTGGCCGACCTCGACGTCGGGGCTCTGCCGATCTGCGGGGAGGACGGGAAGCTCAAGGGGATGCTCACCGATCGCGACATCGTCGTGAAGTGCATCGCCTCCGGTGGCGACCCCGCCTCGACGCGGGCGGGACAGCTCGCGGAGGGCGCGCCCGTGACGGTGGATGCGGGCGACGACATCCGCGACGCCCTCACCCTGATGCAGGATCACCAGGTGCGCCGGCTCCCCGTGCTCGACGATCACCGCCTCGTCGGCATCATCAGCCAGGCCGACGTCGCTCTCGCGCTCGCGCCGGTCGAGACCGGCGAGACGGTCGAGGAGATCTCGACCTGACCGGACGCGGGTCCGGCGCCGCGTCTCAGGCGCGCGTCGGGCCCGCCTCCTCGGGCCCGATCTCCGACGCGCCGCGCAGCCGGTACCAGCGGAAGCCGTAGGCCTCGAGGGGGATCTCGAGCGGCCGCGGCAGCGCGCGCGGCGGCTCGGAGTCGAGCAGGTCGTGGAGGAGGACGTCGTCGTCGCCGTCGACGTCCAGCCGTACCTCGACCGGCTCATCCCGGAGGTTGTGGAGGAAGAGCGCGTCCCCCAGATCCGAGCGCATGCGGTGCGCGAGCACGCCCGCCGCACCGCACGGGACCGCCTCGAACGCGCCCCAGGAGATCGCGGGCGTCGCGCGGTAGGCGGCGATCACCGTCCGCAGGAACCGGTGCAGGGAGTCGGGGTCGCGCCGCTGGTCGGCGACGTTCACCTGTCGAGGAGACCAGGCGCCCTCCGGGAACGGCGCGATGGGCTCGCGCGACGTGGAGAAGCCGCCGCTCGCCGTCCACTGCATCGGCGTGCGCACCGCGCGGCGCCGCTCGAGGTCCGGGTTCTCGCCCATCCCGATCTCCTCGCCGTACAGCAGCGCGGTGGCCCCCGGCAGCGAGAACATCAGACTGTAGGCGAGCCGGATCCGACGCTGGTCACCGTCGAGCATGGTGGGCAGCCGCCGCACGATCCCGCGGCCGTAGACGCGCTGCGCCTCGTCGGGTGCGAGCGCCTCGAACACCTCCTGCCGCTCCTCCTCGCTGAGAAGGGCGAGGGAGAGCTCGTCATGATTGCGCAGGAAGAGCGCCCAGCTCACGTCGTCGGATGGCGCCCTGCGGCTCTCGATGGAGCGGACGATGGGGGTGGGGTCGCCGCGGACGAACGCGAGGTACAGCGCGACGTTGGTCTGGAAGTCGAACTGGAGGTCGAGCTCGTCGCCGCCCGACCCGAAGTACGCCTCCTGGCCATCGTGGTCGAGCGCGACCTCGCCCAGCAGCGCCGCACTCGGCGAGCGCCGGCGGAGGAATCGCTTGATGTCCTGCAGGTACTCGTGCGGGTCCGCGATCCGCTCCGGCGAGGGGTCCACGAGGAACGGCACCGCATCGACGCGGAAGCCGTCGATGCCGAGGCTCAGCCAGAACGCGACCACCTTCGCGATCTCATCCCGCACCCGCGGGTTCGCGAAGTTCAAGTCGGGCTGATGCCGGTAGAAGCTGTGCAGGAAGTACTGCTCGGTCTCCGGCTCCCACTCCCACATGCTCGCCTCCTCGCCGGGGAAGACGGTGTTCTCCGCGTCGTCGGGCGCATCGTCGCGCCAGACGTAGAAGTCGCGATACGGCGAGGTGCGCGACCGGCGCGCGGAGGCGAACCACGGGTGCTCGTCGGAGGTGTGGTTGACGACGAGGTCGACGATCACCCGCAGGCCGCGACCGTGCGCGACGCGGATGACCTCGAGGAGATCGCCGTGCGTGCCGTAGCGCGGGTCGACGCCGTAGAAGTCCGCCACGTCGTAGCCGTCGTCCTGGTTCGGAGACGGATAGAACGGCATGAGCCAGATCACCGTGGCGCCCAGGTCCGCGACGTAGTCGACGGCGCGGGCGAGCCCCGGCAGGTCTCCGACGCCGTCGCCGTCTGCGTCGAGGAAGGTCTCCACGTCGAGGCAGTAGACGACGGCGGATCGCCACCAGAGGTCGGCCACGTTCTCGCGCCTCATCGCGCGCTCCGCAGCTCGGCGAGAAGGGCAGGCGCGTGCTCCTCGAGGAAGCGGCGCTGGTCCTGCCCCACGTGGTGCAGATAGACGCGATTGACGCCCGCGGTGAGAGCGCGGATCCCGTCGGCGAGCTCGCGGGGGTCGTCGCCGACGAGCACGGTCTCGGCCGGGTCCTCGGCGGCCCGCTCGGCGAGCCGGTCGAAGTCCTCCGGCTGCGCGATGTCCCACGGCGAGACCTCGGTGACCGCGCCGTGGCGCCACTGATCGCGAGCGATCTCCGCCGCGCGCTCTCGCGACGCGTCGACGCTGAGGTGCAGCTGCAGGCTCACCTCGCCCTTCCCGCCCGCGGCCCGGTAGGCGCTCACCGTCTCCCCCAGTGCGTGCGCGTCCGTGCCCGTCGTGATGAGGCCATCCGCCCAGCCCGCGACACGGGCCGCGGTCCGCGGCGAGATCGCCGCGGCCACGAGCGACGGGATGGCTGCGGGGAGGCTCCACAGACGCGCCTCGTGCACGCGCACCGTGCCCTCGTGGTTCACGCACTCGCCGGCCAGCAGCCGGCGGATGATCGCCGCGCACTCGTCGAGGCGGCGGTCGCGGTCGCGCTTCTCCGGCCACGGGTCGCCCGTGACGTGCTCGTTCATGCGCTCGCCGCTGCCGAGGGCCGCCCAGAAGCGGCCGGGGAACATCTCGCCCAGCGACGCGATGGCGTGGGCCGTGATCACGGGGTGGTAGCGCTGGCCGGGCGCGGTGACCACACCGAAGCCGAAGCGGGTGGTCGCGAGCGCCGCCCCGAGCCAGGACCAGGCGAACCCCGACTCGCCCTGCGCGCGCCCCCACGGCGCGAGGTGGTCGGAGCACATGGCCCCGTCGAAGCCCACGGACTCCGCGAGCTGGACGGCGGACAGCAGCGCGCTCGGCGGCAGCTGCTCGTGGGACGCGTGGTAGCCGATGAACATGCCTCGAGCTTCGCGTGCGCGAGCCGTCGGCGGCAGAGCCTTGACAGGCCCCGGTCAGTCCTCGCGAGGCGGCAGGCCGCGCTTCGCGCGCTCCTCGGCCTCGATGGCCGCGTACGTGCGCCGCTCGGTGCGATCGAAGCGGAGGATGTTCCGCAGGATCAACCAGAACACCAGCGCGATCGCCACGGTGGGCGCGAGCGACCAGAGCGCCGCCACCCAGAAACTGTCCACGGTGGCATTCTACGGGGCCTGCGTGGGAGCTGCCCGGGCGCCGCACGACGACGCCCTCTCCACAGGGCGGCGTGCCGCGGCGTGCCGTGACTGTCCGGCTGTGGACGCGGCCGACGGCGACGGGCGCGGCGAGAGCCTCGAGACATGACGACCATCATCCGCGCGCAGTCCGCGCAGAAGTTCCTCTCCGTCCTCCCGCACGTGTGCGGCTACCTCCCGCGCCGGAGCCTCGTCGTGGTGCCCATCGTCGACGGGCACACCGCGGCTGTCGCGCGCTTCGACCTCCCACCCGACGAGGAGGCCGGTGCGGTCGCCGCGAACGCGATCAGCATCGTCTGCCGCCTGCCCGAGGCGTCGCGCTTCACCGCGGTCGTGTACACCGACCGCCCCTTCCACGACGACGCCGGCGGCGTCGCATTCGACGGGCTGATGCGGCGTCTCCGCGAGCTCGCGGACCGCTGCGGGCTCCATGTCGTCGACGCGCTCTGTGTGGCGGCCGACGGCTGGGGTTCGTACCTCGACGCACCGGATGAGCCGCGCCCGCTCGCCGAGATCGCGCACGAGGGCGCCCTTCCCGACGATGCCGCGCCGTCGCCGGTGCTCGCCCACCAGGCGGACGGCGTCGAGCTGCCGGCGTCGGACCTCGCGGAGCGGGAGCGGCTGGCACGCGCACTCCGAGGGATCGAGCAGGCCGCCGATGTGCTCGGCGGCCAGAGCCGGGCGGGGATCGGCGGCCTCCCCCCGCGCGCGCTCGCCGCGGCGTGCCTGCTCGGGCAGCTCCCGGAGGTGTTCGAGGAGTGCGTCGACTGGGACCCCGACGCGCTCGACCCGTACCTTGCGGCCGCGCTGGTCTGGGCGCTCGACCGCCCCTTCTACCGCGACGTCGCCCTGTCGCAGTGGAGCGCGGACCTGGCGGAGGGCTACCGCGCGCTGGAGTTCAACGAGCGGTGGCGGGCTGGCGACCGGTCGGAGCCGGATGGCCCGATCCGGCTCATGGGCGAGGGGCCGCGGCCCGATCCCGAGCGGCTGGAGCTCGCCCTCGCGCTCGTGCGCCGGCTCGCGGCCGCGGCGCCGCGGGAGGCGCGCGTCGGCCCGCTGGTCTCGGCGGCGTGGCTGAGCTGGGCGCTCGGCCGCGCGACCCACGCGGAGTACTACGTGTCGCTCGTCGCCGAGATCGATCCCGACCACGGCCTCGCCAGCATCATCGCGTCGATGCTGAACGCGGCCTACCTTCCGCCGTGGGCGTTCCAGCGACCGTGATCCGGTCGCCGGAGCGCCTACTTCACCAGCGGGAAGAGGATCGTCTCGCGGATGCCGAGACCGGTGATCGCCATGAGCAGACGATCGATGCCCATGCCCATTCCGCCGGTGGGCGGCATGCCGTGCTCGAGCGCGCGGAGGAACTCCTCGTCGATGCGCATGGCCTCGTCGTCGCCGCGGTCGGCGAGCTTGGCCTGCTCCACGAACCGCTCCCGCTGGATGACGGGGTCCACGAGCTCGGAGTAGCCTGTGGCGAGCTCGAAGCCTCGCACGTACAGGTCCCACTTCTCCACGACGCCGGGAATGCTCCGGTGCTCGCGCACCAGCGGGCTGGTGTCGACGGGGAAGTCCATGACGAAGGTCGGCCGGGTGAGGTGCTGCTTGACGAAGTGCTCCCACAGCTCCTCGACGAGCTTGCCGTGCGTGGCGTGCGACGGCACGTCGACGTCGTTCGCCTCGGCGAGCTTCAGCAGCTCCTCGAGCGGGGTGTCGGGGGTGACCTCCACGCCCGCGGCCTCGGAGAGGGAGGGGTACATCGAGACGCGGTCCCACTGCCCGCCGAGGTCGTACACCGTGCCATCCGCCCAGGTGACCTTCGTGTCCCCTGCGACCGCCATCGCGGCGTTCTGGATGAGCTCCTGCGTGAGGTCGGCGATGCCGTTGTAGTCGGTGTAGGCCTGGTAGGCCTCGAGCATCGCGAACTCGGGGCTGTGCGTGGAGTCCGCGCCCTCGTTGCGGAAGTTGCGGTTGATCTCGAAGACGCGGTCGATGCCTCCCACGACCGCCCGCTTGAGGTAGAGCTCGGGAGCGATGCGCATGTACAGGTCGGTGTCGAACGCGTTGGAGTGCGTGATGAACGGACGCGCGGTGGCGCCGCCGGGCTGCACCTGCAGCATCGGGGTCTCGACCTCGACGAAGTCGTGCTGGTCGAACGTGGCGCGCAGACTCGCGTTGACCTTCGCGCGCGAGCGGACCGTGGCGCGCGCCTGGTCGCGCACGATGAGATCGAGGAAGCGGCTGCGGACGCGGCCCTCCTCGCTCAGCTCGGTGTAGAGGTTGGGCAGCGGCAGGACGGCCTTGGCCGCGATCTCCCAGTTCGTCACCATGATCGACAGCTCGCCGCGACGGCTGGAGATGACCTCGCCGGAGACGAAGACGTGGTCGCCCAAGTCGACGAGCTCCTTCCAGCGCGCGAGCGACTCGTCGCCCACGTTCGCCAGCGAGACCATCGCCTGGATGCGGGATCCGTCGCCGGACTGCAGGCTCGCGAAGCAGAGCTTGCCGGTGTTGCGGCTGAACACGACGCGCCCCGCGACGCCCGCGGTCACCCCGGTCTCGGCGCCGGCCTCGAGCTCGCCGTACTCCGCGCGCAGGGCGGGGATGGTCGTGGTGACGGGGACGGTCACCGGGTAGGCGCCGCCGGCCGCCGAACCGCGCTCGGCGATCAGCCGCTCGCGCTTGGCCAGGCGGACAGCCTTCTGCTCGAAGACGTCCTCCTCGGTCGGTTCGGGGGCGTTCTCGACGGGCGTCTCAGACATGCAAGCTCCTCAGAAAGTCTGCCTGCAAGTCTAGTCAGCCGGTCCTGGTCACTCCTCGGGCGGCAGGTCGGGGATGGCCGGGCTCGCCTCCGTGAGCGCCTGGTCGACGGTCGAGCGCACGAGGGCCGACAGATAGCCGCCGGGGTTCTCCACTCCGATGCCGCGGAGGATCCCCGTCGCCTGGCGGACGATCTGCCGCGAGAACTCCGACGCCGTCGCGATCGCCTCGGCGTACGCCGCGCGGTCGGCCTCCTCGACCACGACCGGCTCGCACCCCAGCTCCACGGCGAGCGCCTGCGCGATGGGCAGCACCGGAGCCGGCGCCGTCACCGCGGCGTACGACGCGGAGAGCTGGCGCAGGTCGATCGTCGTGCCGGTGAAGGCCATCGCGGGGTGCACGGCCAGCGGGATGGCTCCCTTCTCGGCGGCCGCACGCAGCACCTCGATCCCGTGCGCCGCGTCGGTGTGGAGCACGAGCTGCCCGAGCTGCCACGCCCCCAGGTCGGCGAGCCCGCGCACGAGACCGGGGAGCTCGGCATGCGGCACCGCGAGCACGACGAGCTCGGAGCGGCGCACGACCTCGAGCGCGTCGAGCACGGGGACGTCGGGCAGCACGGCGGAGACGCGCTCGTCGTCGGACCCGCTCGTGATGCCGGTGATCGCATGCCCCGCGCCCGCGAGCGCGGCCCCGACCACGGGCCCCACCCGGCCGGCTCCGATGATCCCGACTCCCAGTCGCCCGTCCCGTCGCACGGCGTCGACCCTACGCGATGCCGCCGTGCCCTCGGGTCGACCTGGCATCCTCGTGGTCATGATGCGCTTCTGCCGCAGCCGTCACGACGGCGCGCGCTGCACCCGTCCCCTCGACCACCCCGGTCTGCACCGGCACCGCGCGATCATGTGGAGCGATCTCACCGCCGACGCCGCGGGGTGCCCGGGCACGGGCGAGCGCGGCACGCCCGCGCCGCCCCTCGACGACGGCTATCCGCACGGACGAGCGCTCTGCCCCACCTGCGGCAGGTTCATCGAGCTCGATCCGCGCGGGCGCCTCCTCCCCCACGACACATCGGATGCCGGCGAGAGCGACGCGGAGGTCGCGCACCGGCGCGAGTGGTTCAACGGGCACGGCTGGTAGCTGCGCCTGGTGCGGCCGCGCGCGCCTGCAGCACCGCGCGCTGCCGCTCGTTCCGGACGAGCTCCGCGGCCGCCGCGAATTCCGCTCGCGCCTCATCGTCCCGGCTGAGGCGCGCGAGCAGCTCGCCGCGCACCGCCGGCAGCAGATGGTAGGTGCGCAGCCGTCCGCCCGCGACGAGCTCGTCGACGATGCGCAGTCCGGCTTCGGGCCCCGATGCCTCCGCGACGGCCACGGCGCGGTTGAGGTCGACCACGGGCGAGGGCGCCACCTGCGCGAGCGCCTCGTACAGCCGCACGATGAGCGCCCAGTCGGTGCGGGCGACGTCGGGCGCGAGGGCATGGCACTCCGCGATGGCGGCCTGCAGCGCGTACGGGCCGCGACCTCTGCCCATCGCGTCGACGCGGGCGAGCGCCGCGCGGCCGCGCGCGATGGCGCCGCGGTCCCAGCGGCGACGATCCTGATCCGCCAGCAGCACGGGCTCGCCGCGGGCGTCGATGCGCGCGGCGAACCGCGAGGCCGTGAGCTCCATGAGGGCGAGGAGGCCGTGCGCCTCGGGCTCCCCGGGCAGCAGCGCAGCGAGGATGCGGGTCAGGCGGATGGCCTCGCGCGCGAGGTCCGGCCGCAGCAGGTCCTCGCCCGCGCTCGCGGAGTGGCCCTCGTTGAAGACGAGGTAGAGCACACCCAGCACCGCGGCCATCCGCATCGGCCGCTCTGCGGGCGGCGGGACCTCGAACGGCACCCCCGCCTCCGCGAGGGCGCGCTTGGCGCGCACGATCCGCTGCTGCACGGTGGCCGTCGGCACGAGGAAGGCCCGCGCGATCTCGTCGGCCTCGAGGCCGGCCACCACGCGCAGCGTGAGCGCCACCCGCGCCGGCGGTGCGAGCACGGGATGGCACGCGACGAACACGAGGCGCAGCACATCGTCGTCGATCTCGTCCGGGTCCCATGGGTCGGCGTCCGGCTGAGCCTCGTCGAGCGCGTGCGCGAGCGCCGCCACGCGTGCGTCGTAGCGCTCCCGGCGTCGCCAGACGTCGATCGCCTTGCGCTTGGCCGCCGTCGTCAGCCACGCGGCGCCATTCCGCGGGATGCCCGAGCTCGGCCACTGCGCGAGCGCGTCGGCCACCGCCTCCTGAGCGAGGTCCTCCGCGAGGGAGAAGTCGCCCGTGTAGCGCGTCAGGGTCGCGACGACGCGCGCGGACTCGGCGCGCCAGACGGCCGCGACGGCGCGGCGAGCCTCATCCGCCGCGCCGCTCACGGCGCCGCCGTCACTGCGCGCGGTTCGCCTGCTCCTCGCGCCATCCTGCTTCCTTCTCGATCCACTCGTTGTCAGCGGGGAAGTCGGTCATCTCCGTCACCCGGCGCACCTCGATCTTCGAGCCGGCGCCGAGCGGCACCTTACGAGCCCAGTGCGCGGCCTCGTCCTTCGTGGCGACCTCGATGATCCAGAAGCCGCTGAAGAGCTCCTTCGTCTCGCCATAGGGGCCGTCCGTGACGAGCGGCGGCTCGCTCGAGAAGTCGACGACGAACGCGTTGTCGTCGATGTCGGCGAGGCCCTCGCCCGCGAGGAGGACGCCGGCCTTCATGAGCTCCTCGTTGTACCGGCCCATCTGCTCGAGGATCTCCTCGAACGGCACCTCCCGATACGCCGCAGTGGCCTCGTCGGTCGCGCGCATGATCATCATGAACTTCATCGGTCTCTCCACCTCTCGCGGGGGTCGCGTCTCGACCCTCTCACTCAGTGCGTCGAACGAGGAAGACCGGAATCGACATCCGCGTCGGAATCCATCGCGATCGGCGCGATGTGCTCGCCCCAGCGGTGGGTGTGATCGCGCGAGGCGGCCTCCGCCGCGCCGCGGCTGGTCTCCTGCAGGAGGGCGATCGCGTCCTCGCGCTCGAGGCCCACGATCTGGCCGGAGATCGGCCCGACCACGGTGTGCGCCTGCCCCCAGGCGACCCGCTGCAGCCGGTCGACCGGCCCCTGCGCGATCGACACGCCCTGCAGGCGCGCGAGCGGGAAGATCGCGAGCTTCCGCCAGACCCGGCCGCGACGCAGCAGCAGGCCGAAGTCGGTGACCGCATAGCCGTGACGCCGCCACGACAGCGGGCGCCGCCATGCGGCGCGAGCCGGCATGCGCCGGTACGGGTCGCCCTCGACGGGGCCGAGGATCCCGTGCTCCCACACCAGCGGGAGATCTGCGATCGGGGCGTCCGGGAGGATCAGCGCGAGCACGCGCTCCACGTCCTCGCGCTTGCCGACCGGCAGCACCACGTTGAACTGCTGCGCGGTGCTGCTGGTCTGCTGCGACAGGCTCTTGCCCGTCATGCGGTTGATCTTCACGGTCCACCATCCGAACGGCCGCCACAGCAGCGACTGCGACACCTCGACCGCGAAGATGCGCCCGGGCGGGAGCGTCTCGGTGACCGTCGTGAAGAGCCCGAACGTGATGCGCACCCCGTCGGGGGTCGGCGCGATGGCGTAGCGCAGCGAGCGCGAGATCTGCGCCCAGACGATGGCGGCCGTCGCCACGACGAACGGGACCGCCATTCCGAGGCCGGCGCCGAGGAGCACGAGCAGCCCGTCGCCGTCCTCGTTCGCGAGCGCGATCGGGAGCAGCCCGAGCATGACGGCGGCGAAGACGAGCAGGAAGAAGACGAACCAGATGACGCCGCCGATCACCTGCGATCCCACGAGCCGCCCGGTCGGGATCTTCACGACGCTCTCCGGCGCGACGTCGGTGAGGTCCACCCCCTCGATGAGGCCGCTCACCCCCTCGTTGAGATGCCCGATGACCTGCGCGCGCAGCCCCGTCGCGGGCGCGGGCGCACCGGCGCGCGCGGCGGCCCTGGCCGCACGGGCGCCGGAGGCGAGGCGGAGGATGTCCGCCCGCACGTCCTCGGCGCGGGAGGTCGCCAGGTACTCGAGCACCACGTTCGCGTCGCTGCCGGCGCCCACGACCTCGAGCTTGGCCATGCCGATGAGTCGTGCGGGGAACGGGCGGGTGAGGTTCACGCCCTGCACGCGGTCGAGCGGCGCCCGACGGTGGGAGCGGAAGACGATGCCCTTGCGCACCTCGACGTGCTCGTCGGTGATGCGGAACTGCTGGAACCGCCACACCAGCCAGAACACGAGCACGAGCACCGCGACCACGCCGAGAGTCACGAGCAGCGCCACGAGGACGAGATTGTTGGCCAGCACCCAGTCGAACGGGTCCCCGCCCCGGTACTCGTCGACGTGGGCCTCGGGCGGCGTGAACAGCGACACCGCCCAGAAGATGAGACGGTCGCGCATGTTGTTCAGCGCGATGCCCGCGACGATGAGCAGCGCGAGGCCGCCCTTGAACAGCGGCGTGAGCGGGTGCAGCCGGTGCCACTCGCCGTCGGCGACGGCAGACGTGCCGCCGCCCGGCAGCACGGCCGTCTCCGGGCCGGCTCCGGGCGGGGGCGCCGCGGCGCTCACAGTCCCGTCCGCCGCGTCTCGGCCACCTCGATGAGCGCGTCGCGCAGCGCCTCGGCCGCCTGCTGACCGAGCCCGGGGATCTCCACGCCCGTGGTCGCCGCAGCCGTCACCATCTTCAGCTTCGCGATGCCGAAGGCGCGGTCGAGCGGACCGCCCGTGATGTCCACCAGCTGCATCCGTCCGTACGGCACCGCGACCATCCGCTGCCACAGGATCCCCTTGCGGAAGACGATGTCGTCGGCTCTCAGCATGTAGCCGAGAGCGCGCGCCTGTCGCGGGAGGATGGCGAGGGGCAGCGCGGTCACGAGCGTGATGGCACCCGCGACGATCCACGGCCAGACCTCCGCGTCGGCGAGCGCCCAGACGACGATCGCGACGGCCCAGATCACGACGAGGAAGATCGCGTTCTGCAGCAGCTGCGAGACGACGTACTTCGGCGAGATCTGATGCCAGGTGCCGTCGAGGGCGAGCCCGCCGCCTCGACGCGGCTCGCGGATGCCGCGGTAGGTCCGGTCATCGAGGACGGGGGTCGAGACCTCAGCGGGGCTCGGCTCCGGCTGCGGGTTCGTCGGGATCGCGCTCATCGGGGTCCTTCGGCAGCGTGCAGAGGTGCTCTGCGAGCAGTGCGGCAGCCACGAGGAGTGCACCCGCGATCGCGCACGCGATGGTCGTCCCGACCGACCCTAGCGCGGGTGCCACCGGCCGCGTGGCTCCGTAGAGCAGCAGACCGAGCGCCGCGGCTCCGACGACGGCGCCCACGATGCTCGACGCCTTCGCCAGCACGGCGATCCGCAGCGCGCGGAACGGATCCACCCGCGGCGCCTCGGGGTCGCGCACGGATCGACGGACCGGCCAGGCGAGCGCGAGCACGAGGGCGCCCAGCAGCACGAGGAGGACGGGCAGCATGAGCGAGGGCGCGAAGGTGGCCCGCCCCGACGCCGTGAGCACGTGATCGAGCAGGAATCCGGCACCGCCGCCCAGCAGGGCCGCGACGAGCAGCGACACCGCGTTCGTGCGCCTCATGCGCTCCCCCCTCGCAGGCGCGCGAGCAGGGCGTCGACGCGGCCGACGCCGGGCAGCACCGCGTCACGGTCGACCTCGAGCCACGGGGCGAGGACGAAGTCGCGCTCCGCCGCACGCGGGTGCGGCAGGATCAGCCGGGTGTCGTCGGAGCGCACGTCGCCGTAGGCGATGAGGTCGAGGTCGAGCGTGCGGTCGCCCCACCGCTCGCGACGCACGCGCCCGTGGCGCTCCTCGATCGCCTGCAGGTACCCCAGCAGCACGGTGGGCGCGAGCCGCGTCACCACCAGGGCCACCGCGTTGAGGTAGGCGGGGGCATCGGCGTCGGGGCCGTCGAGTTTCACGGCGACCGACTCGTGCGGGCGCGAGCAGGTCACGTCCTCGGTCAGCGGCAGGCGCTCGAGCTCGTGCACGGCGGCGGCGAGGGTGGCCGCTCGGTCGCCGAGGTTGGCGCCCATCGCGACCACGGCCGCGACGGGCGCGCGGCGCACGCGTGCGGGCGCCGAGCCGAGCGGCCGGGCCAGGTCGCGGCTCATCGGGCGTCCTGCCCGCGGGTCGCATCGAGCGCACAGCGGCGCACCGTGACCGACACGTCGGAGAACTGGGCGGCGATCGGCGCGTGCGGCTTGTGCACGGTCACGTCGACCGCCCGCACGCGCTCATCGGCCAGCACCGCGTCGGCGATGCGGTGGGCGAGGGTCTCGATGAGGTTCACGGGCTCGCCCGCCACGATCGCGACCACCTGCTCGGCGAGCTCGCCGTAGTGCACGGTGTCCGTGACGTCGTCCGACTCCGCGGCGCGACGTGTGGACAGCGACAGCCGCAGATCGATCGTGAAGTCCTGGCCGTTCTCGCGTTCGAAGCCGAAGACGCCGTGGCGCCCGAAGGCCGTCAGTCCGGTCAGTTCGATGCGGTCGAGCGCTTCCATGAGGTCAACCCTGCCAGGCCCGCGCGACCGCCAGCGCATCGCGCGTCGCCGCCGCGTCGTGCACGCGCACCCCCCACGCACCCGCATCGGCCGCGAGCGCGCTGGTGACCGCGGTCGCCAGGTCGCGCTGCGCGAGCGTGGGGGCGTCGCCGAGCGCGGCGGTGAGGAAGCCCTTCCGGGAGGTGCCGACGAGCACGCGGAAGCCGAGCGAGATGATCTCGTCGAGCTCGCGCAGCAGCGCCCAGTTCTGCTCGCCGCGCTTGGCGAATCCGATCCCCGGGTCGAGGATGATCCGCTCGCGGCGGACGCCGGCGGCGACCGCGGCGTCGACCCGGGCCGAGAGCTCGGCCGCGACCTCGCGCCCGATCCGCCCGTACGATGCCTCCCGGTACATGTCGGCGGACGGGCCGCGCCAGTGCCCGAGCGCCACGTCGACGTCGTGCGCGGCGGCCACCTCGAGCAGCGCGGGGTCCGCGAGGCCGCCCGAGACGTCGTTGAGGATGGCCGCGCCCGCGGCGATCGCGGATCGGGCGGTCTCCGCGCGATACGTGTCGATGCTCACGGTCGCGCCGTCCGCCGCGAGCGCGCGGATCACCGGCTCCACGCGCGCGATCTCGGCCGCAGCGCCCACCGGCTCCGCGCCGGGGCGCGTGGACTCGCCGCCGACGTCCAGCACGGTCGCGCCGTCCTGGATGAGTCGTCGTCCGTGCGCGACCGCCGCATCCGCCGCGAAGTGGGCGCCGCCATCCGAGAAGGAATCGGGGGTGACGTTCACGATGCCCCAGATCGAGGTCACGGCAGCTCCTCGTGCGCGAGACCGCCGCCCAGCGCGATGAGGGAGACGATCTCCCCGCGGGCCGCCGGCTCCGCGAGCTCGCCCCGGGCCGCGACGGTGACGGTGGAGCTGTCGCTCTGGCGCCCGCCGCGCATGGTCACGCACTGGTGCACGGCGTCGAGGACGACGACGACGCCGCGCGCGTCGAGCGAGCCCGCGATGGTGTCGGCGATCTGCTCGCCCAGCCGCTCCTGCACCTGCGGGCGCGCGGCCAGCACGTCGACGACCTTGGGGAGCGCGCCGAGTCCGACGACCTGCTCCCCCGGCAGATACGCGATGTGGGCGTGACCGGCGAAGGGCAGCAGATGGTGCTCGCAGACCGACCGGAAGCGCACCCCGCGCAGGAGCACCGCACCCGACGGGAGTGTGTCGGGAGCGGGGCCGCGGCTCACGCTGATCGTGTGCGCGAGCGGCGCTGCCGGGTCCTCCCCCACGCCCGCGAAGAACTCCGCGTACGCGTCGGCGACGCGCTGCGGGGTCTGGCGCAGCCCCGCGCGGTCGGGGTCCTCCCCGATCGCGACGAGCAGCTCGCGGGTGAGCGCCGCGACGCGCTCCCGGTCGACGGTCACGCGCGCACCGTCACGCGGTGGCGGGGCGCGCGTGTCCGGTCGCGGGCCGCGTCACCGGCTGGGTGGCGGAGCTCTCCGCCGTCGTCGAGGCGGCGATGCCGTCGACCTGGCGCTTGCGCGGCACGTCGATGGGCGGGAGCGCAGAGACCGGCCGGTCGCTCGACGACAGCCACTGCGGCCGCTCGGGGAGCTTCTTGACGTCCTTGAAGATCTCCTCGATCTGCAGGTGGTCGAGCGTCTCCTGCTCGAGGAGCGCCAGCGCCAGCCGGTCGAGGATCTCCCGGTTCGCGTTCAGCACCTCGTACGCCTCGTTGTGGGCGAGCTCGATGAGCGCGCGCACCTCGCCGTCGATGTGCTCGGCCAGGCGCTCCGAGTAGTCGCGCCCGTGGCCCATGTCGCGGCCCATGAAGACCTCGCCGCTGGAGCTGCCGAGCTTGACGGGGCCGACGGCCGTGGTCATGCCGTACTCGGTGACCATCTTGCGGGCGATGCTCGTGGCCTTCTCGATGTCGTTCGACGCGCCCGTGGTGGGGTCGTGGAAGACGATCTCCTCCGCCACGCGGCCGCCCATGGCGTAGGCGAGCTGGTCCTGCAGCTCGTTGCGCGTCACCGAGTACTTGTCCTCGAGCGGCAGCACCATCGTGTAGCCGAGCGCCTTGCCGCGCGGGAGGATCGTGATCTTCGTGACGGGGTCGGTGTAGTTCATCGCCGCGGCGGCGAGGGCGTGACCGCCCTCGTGGTACGCCGTGATGAGCTTCTCCTTGTCCTTCATCACGCGGGTGCGGCGCTGCGGGCCGGCGATGACGCGGTCGATCGCCTCGTCCATCGCGCGGTCGTCGATGAGCTGCGCGTTCGAGCGCGCGGTGAGGAGAGCCGCCTCGTTCAGCACGTTGGCGAGATCGGCGCCGGTGAACCCGGGCGTCTTCCGCGCGACGACCTCGAGGTCGACGTTGTCGGCCAGCGGCTTCCCGCGGCTGTGCACCTGCAGGATCCGCAGCCGGCCCTTGAGGTCGGGGGCGTCCACGCCGATCTGCCGGTCGAAGCGGCCGGGGCGCAGCAGTGCGGGGTCGAGGATGTCGGGGCGGTTCGTCGCCGCGATGACGATGACGTTGACCTTGGGGTCGAAGCCGTCCATCTCGACGAGCATCTGGTTCAGCGTCTGCTCGCGCTCGTCGTGACCGCCGCCCATGCCGGCGCCGCGGTGGCGGCCGACCGCGTCGATCTCGTCGATGAAGATGATGGCCGGCGAGTTCTCCTTGGCCTGGTTGAAGAGGTCGCGCACGCGGCTCGCGCCGACGCCGACGAACATCTCCACGAAGTCCGAGCCGGAGATCGAGTAGAACGGCACACCGGCCTCGCCGGCCACCGCGCGGGCAAGCAGGGTCTTGCCGGTTCCGGGAGGGCCGTACAGCAGCACGCCCTTCGGGATGCGGGCGCCCACGGCCTGGAAGCGGGCCGGGTCCTTCAGGAACTCCTTGATCTCCTGGAGCTCCTCGATGGCCTCGTCGGCACCGGCGACATCCCCGAACGTCACGTCCGGGTGCTCCTTGCTCATGAGCTTCGCGCGGGACTTGCCGAACTGCATCACGCCGCGGCCGCCGCCCTGGGCGCTCGACATCAGGAACCAGAACAGCAGGCCGAGCAGGAGGATCGGCACGGCCAGCGAGAGCAGGCTGTCCCAGATGGTCGCGCGCGGCACCGCGTCGTCGTAGCCGTCGGCGGGAGCGGCGGCGTCGACCGCGTCGACGACCTCCTCGGCGCGGGCGGTGACGTAGTAGAACTGCACGTCGGTCGCGCCCTCGTACGCCTTCGACAGTGTCATGTCCACGCGCTGGTCGCCGTCGGTGATGACGACCTCGCTGACCGTGTCGCCGTCGAGCAGCTCGAGGCCCTGCTGCGTGGAGATCTGTCGCGGCGCGCCCAGGTTGGAGATGAGCGAGAACCCGACGATCAGCAGCACGCCGACCAGAAGGATGTAGATCAGCGGGTTGCGAGTGAGCTTCTTGACGTCCATGCCTGGCGTGACTTCCTCCCGTCGACGCGACCGGCGTCGAGTCGTCTCAGGCTACCGCGGCCTCTCTATGCGCCGTCTGGGATTCGCCCACGGCGTACGGGGTCAGGCGTAGACGTGCGGCGCGAGCACCGCGACGTCGCGGAGGTTGCGGTAGTGCTCGGCGTAGTCGAGGCCGTAGCCGACGACGAACTCGTTCGGGATGTCGAAGCCGAGGTAGCGGCAGTCGATCTCGACCTTCGCGGCGTCGGGCTTGCGCAGCAGCGCCAGCACCTCGATCGACTCGGCGCCGCGGGAGGCGAAGTTGCTCAGCAGCCAGCTGAGCGTGAGGCCGGAGTCGATGATGTCCTCGACGATGAGCACGTGGTAGCCGCCGAGGTCGGTGTCGAGGTCCTTCCGGATCTGCACCACGCCGCTCGACTTCGTGCTGGAGCCGTAGCTCGACACCGCCATCCAGTCCATGACGACCTCGCGGTTGAGGCACCGCATGAAGTCCGCCATCACCATGACGGCGCCCTTCAGGACGCCGACGAGGAGGAGCTTCTTGCCCTCGTAGTCCTTCTCGACCTGAGCGGCGAGCTCGCGCAGCTTGGCGTGGATCTCCTCCTCCGTGACGAGGACGCGGTCGAGGTCACCGGAGATGTCGGCTGCACGCATGAGACCAGCTTACGTTCCGCTGCGGGAGCGGTGGTGCGCGCCGAGGCGCTCGAGCCCCTCGTCGATCGTCACCGTCGGCCGCCACTGCAGATCGCGCACCGTGTCGCGCAGGTCGAACCAGTGGGCGGTCGACAGCTGCTCCGCGAGGAACCGCGTCATGGGCGGCTCGTCGGCGCCGGGTCGGATGGCCCAGGCACGCTCCACGAGGGATCCCGCGACGCGCGCGACACCGGCCGGCACGCTCCACCGCGGCGGCTGGACGCCGGCCGCGCGGCAGATCCCCGCCATGAGGTCGCCCACGGGGCGCGGCTCGCCGTTCGTGAGGAGGTAGGCCCGGCCATGCGCCTCCGGCGCCCGGTCGAGCGCAGCGGCGATGCCCGTGGCGGCGTTGTCGATGTAGATCGTGTCGATGAGCGCGGTGCCGCCGTCGAGGAGAGGCAGGCGGCCGCGCCGCGCGCGCTCGACGATCCGCTCGATCAGCTGCGGGTCGCCCGGCCCCCACACGAGGTGCGGCCGGACGGCGACGACGTGCATCGCGTCGCCGTCGCGTGCGAGCGCGAGGAGCTCGGCCTCGGCCTTCGTCCGCGCGTAGTCGCCGCGTGCCGAGTCCGGCGACGCCGGCTCCGCCCCCACGCCGACGAGCGACGATCCCGTGTGCGCGACCGACGGCGACGACACCTGCACGAAGCGCTCGACGCCGGCGCGCCCGGCCGCGTCGAGCATCGTCCGCGTGCCCTCGACGTTCACGGCGCGGAACTCCGTCCGGTCCCCGGCGAGCGAGACCTTGGCGGCGAGGTGCACGATCCCGTCGACCCCTGCGACCGCCCGCTCGGCGGTCGCGGCGTCGGTCACCGAGCCCAGGGCATCCTCGGCCCCGGCCACGCCCGACGGGCGGCGCTGCAGCGTGCGCACCTCGTGCCCGGCCGCGAGGAGCTGCTCGACGACGGCGCGTCCGAGGAAGCCGGATGCTCCCGTGACGAGGACCCTCACGGCCGGATCGCCTTCCCGCCGGCCAGCGTCCGCTCGGCCCATTCCGACAGCCGGGTGCGGTCGATCTTGGAGTTGTGCCGGATGTCGGTGGGAAGCGCCGGCACCACGAGCACGGCCGCGAGCGGCAGCTCGGCCGCCGCGCGCACGGCGGCGGTCAGGTCGGGGCTCGCGAGGCCGGGGCGGCGCGCCGCGGGACGGGTCTCGACGACCGCCACGGCGCGCCGGTCCCCCTCCGGACCGATCCCGACGACGGCCGCGCGCCGCACGGCGGCGACGGTCTCGATCTGCTGCTCGGTCGCGACGGGGGCGACGGGCCCGTCGGCCGTGACGATGACGTGCGGCAGCCGCCCCTCGACCCACAGCCGGCCATCGGCGTCGAGATGCCCGACGTCGCCGGTGCGGTGCCAGCGGCGCCCGTCCTGCGGCACCTCCCGCGCGGCCGCCCGGTCGGTCAGCCACAGCCGGTCGTACGCCGACTTCAGGTGCGGAGCGGAGATGAGGATCTCCCCCAGCACGCCGGGCTCCTCACCCGGCTCGCCCGTCGCGCGCCCGGCAGGGTCCAGCGCGCTGATCCGCACGCGCCCCTCGCCGATCGGGCGGCCCACGCACACGCCGCCGTCCGGCGCGGCCGCCGCGACGCGGATGCCGTCGAGGGTGGTGTCGGTCACGAGCAGGCACTCGGTCATGCCGTACGGGGTGTGCGCCACGGCTTCGGGCATGAGGTCGCCCGCCGATTCCAGCAGCGCGCGGCCGATCGGCGCCCCCGTGGACAGGAACGTCCGCACGTCGGCGAGCGCCTTCCGGTCCGCCGAGGCCAGGGCATCGGCGGTGGCGACGACGTTCAGGATGGCCGCGGGCGAGAGGAAGACGATGCGCGCGTCGGACTCGCGAACGGCCGCGGCCACCGCCTGCGCGGTCAGCGTGCGCGGCGCGGACACGTCCATGTCGGGTGTGACCGAGCGCGTGCCGAGCGCAGGCCCCAGCAGGGCGAACGGCGCGAACCCGGTGACGAGGCCGGTGTCGGGCCCGACCTCGAAGTGCGCGGCGAGCGCGTCGCGCAGGGCCGACAGCTGCGCGTGCGAGTACACGGCGCCCTTCGCGGGCCCCGTGGAGCCCGAGGTGAAGAGGATGGCCGCGCGATCGGCGGGGTCCGGAGCCTCCGGGAGCTCGGCGTCCCGACCGAGCGCCGCGATCTCACCCAGCGTGTGCGAGACGCCGAGTGCGCGACGCGCCGCCGGGGCGAGCGCGACGGCGGAGATGCGCTGCCCCGGCCAGCCGAGGGCACGCGCGGCGGCGAGCCCCTTCCGCTCGCCGATGAGGAATGCGGGCCACGCGCCGCGCACGGCGCGCGAGAGGCCCTTCACACCGAGTCCGGCATCGGCGACGACGACGACCGCGCCGATGCGCAGGCAGGCGTAGACGACGGCGGTGAGGGTGGCACCCGGCGGCACGAGCACCGAGACGCGGTCGCCGCGGCGCACGCCGATCGCGTGCAGGCCGGCGGCGATCGCGCGGACGCGCTCATCCAGCTGCCGCCAGCTGACGCGCCGCGTGGCGTGACCGGAGAGCTCCACCACGGCGATGTCGTCGTCCTCGCGGCGGGCGTCCAGCGGCGCCCAGAGCGGCACGTGCGGCGTCGCGGGCGTCGGCGCCCCCTCGGAAGGCGCGGCGTCCTCGGGCCGTGCGGCGTCCTCGGGAAGGCGGCTCCGGCCATCCGACCCGATGCCGCCATCGGGCAGGCGGTCGCCCAGCCAGGTCAGCAGCGCGTCGGCGCAGGGGCGGTCCTCCGCGACGAGGTGACCGGCTCCTTCGAAGCGGTGCACGTCGGCATGCGGCATCCGCCGCACGAGGTCGTCGAGGTAGCGGTCGGAGAAGACCGGGTCCTTCGGGCCCCAGAGCATGAGGGCCGGCACGTCGAGCTCGGCGACGCCCGCGGCGATGCGCTGCAGCTCGGGGCGGCTCTCGTGCCCGGCGTCGGCGGGGATGTCCGCGACGAACGCGCCGATCCCGCCGCGGCGCGCCGCGGTGCGGTACGGGGAGCGGTAGGCGTCGCGCACATCCCTCGGCAGCGCCGGCGACGCGAGCGCGAGGGTGGTGTCGAGGAACGCGGTCGTGCGGACGGTCGCCGACGCGAGCGCCGCGCGCGAGCCCGCGAGGCGCAGCACGGCGGGAATGGGCACGCCCTCGGGATGGTGGATCGCCGTGTTGAGCAGCGCGACGCCGGCGAGGCGCTCCCGGTGATCGACCGCCCAGCCGAGGGAGACGACGCCGCCCCAGTCGTGACCGAGCGTGACGACCGGCCCCTCGGGGACGACGGCATCCGCAAAGGCCGCGAGGTCGGCGACGCGCTGCGCGAGCGGCCGATGCGCATCGGTGCGCTCGGACCATCCCATCTCGAGCTGGTCGACGGCGACGACGCGCCAGCCCTCGCCGGTCTCCTCCGCCTGCCGCAGCGTGGCGGCCACGACGTGGCGCCACAGATACGACCACGTCGGGTTGCCGTGAACGGCGAGGATGGTGCCCAGCTGCCGGGCGCCGAGCTTCGCGAGCTCGTCCGCGGTGTCGACGTGATGCCAGGTGCGGCTCACGCCGGCGTCGACTCCCCGCCCCTCGATCACCGCGACCCGACTGTGACGTGCGTCGAAACCCGGGAGGCTCGCCGGCAGGGGCGAGGCGGGCTGCGTCACCAGGAGAGCTCCATCATCGCCGTGTTCAGCCCCGAGCCGACGCCCATGAGGAGCACGCGATCGCCCCGCTTCAGGGTCGCGCTCTCCTCGACGAGGGTGATCGGGATGGACGCGGGTCCGACGTTGCCGTAGCGCGGGTAGGTCACCGGCACGCGGGAGCGGTCGAGCTTGGCGGCCTTCACGATGGCGTTCGTGTGAGCGGACGACACCTGGTGCGTGATGTAGCGGTCGACCGAGTCCCATCCCCACTCCGGCGCGGCCTCCTTCCACGCGGACACGACGAGCTCGAGGCCGCCCTTGAGCAGCGCCTTCGCGTCGGTGAACATGCCGTCGACGCTGCCCACGCAGAGCTCGTGGAACTGCGTCGCGGCGCGGGTGAC
This sequence comes from Microbacterium oryzae, assembly GCF_009735645.1. Classification (NCBI taxonomy): domain Bacteria; kingdom Bacillati; phylum Actinomycetota; class Actinomycetes; order Micrococcales; family Microbacteriaceae; genus Microbacterium; species Microbacterium oryzae. The sequence continues at coordinate 1,961,120 of NZ_CP032550.1, forward strand.
GCCGCCGAGCAGGCGGTGGCCCTCGGGGTGCTCATCGGCGCGGCCCAGGACGGCCGCGGCTGCACCCGACCCCAGCGTGAGGGAGGCGAACTCGCTCATGAAGTCCTCGCGGCCGATGTCGGCGCGCAGCAGGCGGTTGATCGTGTTGACCTGGATGTCGTCGGCGTCCTCGCCGTTCACGACGATGGCGTAGCGGATCTGTCCGGACTCGATCATGCCGGCCGCGAGGCTCATGCCGTTCATGAAGCCGAGGCACGCGTTGGCGACATCGAAGTTCACGGCGGAGGTGGGCATCCCGAGACCGTGGTGCAGGCGCACCGCGACCGACGGCTCGAGGTGCTTGCGGGTGACGGAGGTGTTGACGAGCAGGCCCACCTCGGACGGGTCGACGCCGGCCTCGGCCAGCGCCCGTCGGCCCGCGGAGATCGTGGCGGCGTCGGACGACTCCCCCTCGGCCCAGTTGCGCCGCTCCAGCACACCGGCGACCCGTCGCAGCAGTCCGCTGCGCAGGCGCAGCCGCGACAGCGCATCCGAGAGGCGGCCCTCGATGTCATCGGAGGTCGTCACACGACTCGGCAGCTCGCTCGTGACGGACAGCAGTGCGACGTTGTCGAAGCGGGCGATGGCGTTTCCTGGCACGTATCCTCCGTAGGCGCGCGCCGGCGGAGCGGCCGCGTGGACCTTCCAGCGTATTCGCTCTCGTATGCGGCGCGGGTCATACGGGCCGGTATCCCGGTGGCGTCAGGCGCGGGCGGCGAACACCACCAGGCCCGCTCGGCGCGCGGCCGTGAAGCCGGGGAGGTCGATGGGTCCCTGCCCGCTCCAGTCCGAGACGAGGCGCGCGACCTCGAGGGTCTGCGTGCGGGTGAGGCTCGCGCCGAACTCGCTCTGCGCCACGTGCCGGATGATCCGGTGCCGGAGGGCGGGCGGGTTGGCGGCGAGCGCGGGGACGGAGATCGCGATGCCGGCCTCCGCCGGTTCGACGATGTCCTCGATGACCTCGTCGATCATGTCGGCGAAGGCCTCGTTGTCCTCGCGCAGCTGATCGGCCGTGCGCGCGAGCGCCTCCGCGACCCCCGGGCCGAGCTCGTGCTCGAGCACGGGGAGCACGCGGCTGCGCACCCGGACCCGCGCGAAGCGGTCCTCGTCGTTGTGCGGATCCGCCCACGGCGCGAGGTCGGATGCGCGGCAGAACGCGTGGGTCTGCGCGCGACGCAGCCCGAGAAGCGGCCGCAGCCACGCGAGACCGCGCGCGTCGACGCGACGCGGCGGCATGCCGGCGAGGCTTCCCGCGCCCGCCCCCCGAGCGAGGCCGAGCAGCACGGTCTCCGCCTGGTCGTCGAGCGTGTGGGCGAGGAGGACCGCGGCGGCGCCCTCCTCCGCTGCGACCTCGCGCAGGGCGGCGTAGCGGGCGTCGCGGGCGGCGGCCTCGGGACCGCCCTCCGCCCCCACCTCGACGCGGACGATGCGCGCATCCGCGGCCCCGGCCATCCGCGCCTGCTGCGCTGCTCGCCGAGCGACGTCGGCCGAATCGTCCTGCAGCCCGTGATCGACGGTCGCCGTCACGACCCGGAGGCCGAGTCGGGGCGCCTCGAATGCCGTCGCGACGGCGAGGGCCAGCGAGTCGGGCCCGCCCGACAGCGCGACGACGATCGCGGCGCCCGATCCCTCGAGCGGTGCGAGCGCGGTGCGCACGGCGAGACGGACGGCGGCGATGGCGGGATCGAGCACGATCCCACGCTAGCGGGCACGCGAGCACGCGCTTCGTCGGGCGGCGGCGCGCGCGGCTACGCTGGGCACGTCAGATTTCCTTACGAGAGGACACCACTCGCATGGGCGCGTACGACGCAGTCATCGAGATCCCGCGCGGCAGCCGCGTGAAGTACGAGGTCGACCACGGCACGGGGCGCGTGTTCCTCGACCGTGTGCTCTACACGACCTTCGGCTACCCGACCGACTACGGGTTCTTCGACAACACGCTGGGAGAGGACGGCGACCCGCTCGACGTCCTCGTGCTGCTCGACCACGCCATCTACCCCGGTGTCAGCGCCAAGGTGCGCCCCGTCGCCGTGCTGAAGATGAGCGACGAGGCCGGCGGCGACGACAAGGTCGTGGCCGTGCTCGCGAAGGACCCGCGCTGGGACCACATCCAGGACGTCGACGACCTCCCGGAGTTCACGCGCAAGGAGATCGCGCACTTCTTCGAGCACTACAAGGACCTCGAGCCCAACAAGTGGGTCAAGGTCGACGAGTGGGCCGGAGCCGCCGAGGCCGAGCGTCTCGTGCAGGAGGCGTTCGAGCGCTTCGAGGAGCACGAGGGCCAGACCCGCACGCAGGGCGAGGGCGAGCTGCCCGACTCCCGCGCCTGAGTCCCACGACGAGAAGGGGGCCCGCCGATCACCGATCGGCGGCCCCCTTCTCGTCGTCGCGCGTCAGACCGAGATGCCTCGCGCGGCCATGAAGTCGATGGGGTTCACCGTCGCGCCGTTGACGTAGACCTCGAAGTGCAGGTGGCAGCCGAACGAGTTGCCGGTGTTGCCCTCGAGTGCGATGAGCTGACCCGCCTCGACCCACTGGCCCTGCCCGACGAGCAGGCCGCCGTTGACGATGTGGCCGTAGCCGGTGCCCGTGCCGTCGCCGTTGTCGATGTGGATGTAGTTGCCGTAGCCGCCGTTGTACCCCGAGTAGATCACGGTGCCGGAGTGGGCGGCGTAGATGCCCGAGCCGCAGCCGGCGGCCAGGTCGACGCCCGCGTGGAACGACGACGAGCAGTAGCTCGACCCGCAGATCTGGTAGCGGCGCCCGTAGCCGGAGGTCTGCACGCCGTTGTTCGGACGCACCCAGCCGTTCGAGCCCGACTGCGTGCTGCCACCGCCGCCGCCGTTGTCGGCGGGAGCCTGCGGCGGCGCGGGCGCGGGCGCCGGCTGCTGTCCGCCGCCGCTGTTCTGCTGCTGGCGCTCCTGCTCCTGACGCTGCTGCTCCAGCTGGCGCTGCTGCTCGAGCTGCTGCTGCCGGAGGATCTCCCGCTGGCGCTCGGCCTCCTTGCGCGCACGCTCCTCAGCGAGGCGACGCTGCTCCTCCTCGTACCGCCGCTTCGCCTCGACACCCGCCTGGTACTCGGCGACGGTCTTCTCGGTGTTGTCCTTCAGAGCCGCGAGCTGCGCCTCGAGGGTGATGAGGTTCGCCTCCTGGTCGGCGAGCGCGGCCTCTGCGGCCTGCTGCGCCGCCTGCGCGGCCGCCATCTTCTCCTCGGCGATCTTCTGCAGCCGGTCCCGCTCGGTGCGGGCGGTCTCGGCCTGGTCGCTCAGCGACTGAGCGGAGTCGCGCGCGGAGGCCGCCTCGGCGTAGACGGACTCGTTCCGCTCGATGAGCTTGTCCATCTGCCCGAGCTGCGTGAGCAGCTCGTCGGCGTTCTCCGCGGAGCCCGCGAAGAGAAGCTCGAGCGAGGTGTCGTCGCCGCCGGAGCGGGAGAGCTGCGCGGCGAGCCGCGCGGCGGTCTGCGCCGCCGCATCGGCCTTCTCGGCCTGCTCGTCGGCCTGCTTCTGCAGCTCATCGGCGCGGTACGCCGCCTCGTAGAACGCCTGCTGCGCGGCGTAGTAGTCGTCTGCGGCGGCCTTCGCGGCGGCCTTCGTCTCGTCGACGCGGCTCTGGAGGCCGGCGATGAGTCCCTCGATGCGGGTGACCTCGGCCGCCTTCGCGGCCTCGTCGCCGCGCGCGGCTTCCACGTCGTCCCAGCTCGGATAGTCGTCGGGGTTGTACGTCAGCGCCGCCGCGGACTGCTTCGCGCCGAAGGCGCCCACTCCCGCGCCGATCGTGGCGACGCCGAGGGCGCCGAAGATCAGGGCGTTGCGTCGGGAGAGAGGGTTCCAGAGGATGCGTCGCTCTGCGGCGGTGGGTGCGCAGTCGCACTCCTCCACGAGGTTCTTCTCGACGTTCATCGCACCCTTCTCCGCACGTACACGCACCAGCCGAAACAGTAGCAACTTCCGTCACAGCCGGCATCTTCACGGGTGCGAAAGCGGGGGATTCCCAGCCCATCCTCGCGCGTCTTCCCGGCGCGGCACGCCCGGCGCGCGGGCGCGGTTTGGATTTTTCGAAACCGTCTGCGTATGCTGGATCGTCGGCAAGCGTGAGCCCGAGGTTCACTCCCGGCCCCATCGTTTAGCGGCCTAGGACGCCGCCCTTTCACGGCGGTAGCACGGGTTCGAATCCCGTTGGGGTCACACGAGCTGATACAATTGAAAATCTGTGCGAAAGCACATCATGGCCCTGTAGCGCAGTTGGTTAGCGTGCCGCCCTGTCACGGCGGAGGTCGCGGGTTCAAGTCCCGTCAGGGTCGCTCCGAACGATGGGCCTTCTTTCGAGAAGGCCTTTCGTCTAGGAAGCGGCAGATATCTGCAGCTCGGCTCTGTAGCTCAGTTGGTAGAGCGCACGACTGAAAATCGTGAGGTCACGGGATCGACGCCCGTCGGAGCCACCGAAGAGAGAATGCCCCCGGTTCGCCGGGGGCATTTCTCGTTCCGTCCGCCGTGCCGCGCCGGGTGAGACGCGCTCCCGGGCCGCCCGAGCGCGCCGAGACAGCGTCTCCGCTCCCACACCGCGGGTCGCGCGTGCTCAGTCGGAGCGTCCGCGCAGTCTCGGAGCGCAGAGGGCTCGCGGGAGCATCCGGAAGCTCAGCCCAGGGCGCCGGCGATCGCCACGAGCGAGCCGTACAGGGCGGCGAGGAACGCGATGAGCACGAGGCCCGGTCCCGGGCGGATCCGGAGGCGTCGCCCCGGGCGCGCCACGCGGCCGGGCGCGGAGAGCCGATTCGCCGGGACGCGATCGTCGCGCCATCGCTCCCACTGATCGATCTTCGCGACGACCGCGCGCAGCGCGGATTCGACGTTCTGCCAGCGTTCCGCGCGCAGGGTCACCACGTCGGCGGGCGACGTGAGGAAGACCCAGTCGTCGATGAGCTCGATGTCGAAGTCCGACGCCGCGTCCATCAGCAGAGCCGCGACATCCGGGGTGAAGAGGTACAGGGCATCCGTCTCGTACCCCTGCGGACACGTGAGCGTGAAGGCACGCTCGAAGTTCCCCTCGAGGCTCAGCCGCTGATCGCGCGCCACGGCACCCTCGTGCATCACCCGTCGCACGCTGCGGGACTCGAGACGGATGTTCGGAAGCGCGGTTCCGACGCGCGTGGCGGCATAGCCACCGAAGGTCGCCTGCGCGCGGTGGCCCTGGGATGTGCGGATCTCGTAGTTCCCGAACTCGACGGGGCGCCCGCCGCGGCTCCGCATGGCGTCGATGACGCCGACCCTCCCCCGCTCGCGCCACGGCTCGAGGTGCGAGCCGTCGTGGAGCCCTGGCGCGAAGTCGAGCCCGTTCAGGCCGGCGAACCGCGCCAGACGGAAGAACTCCCGACGGCTGCGCCGCCGGGCACCCATGCGGACCGATGCCCATGTGAGCACAGCGCCCGCGATGAGGAAGAGCAGCATCATCACGGACATCCCCGTGAGCTGCTCCGCCATGTCGGGCGCGGCTTCCTCGATCTCCTGCGCCACGCCGACGGACATCGCCAGCAGTCCGAGCGGAACGACGAGCGCCCCGAACGTCACCACGGCGACGCGCGCGCCGCGCCCCGGCTGACGCGCACCGGGCACGTCCCGGAATCGCCGCCAGAACCGTCGCACCTCCCGCGCGCGCACGCGCTCGGTGAGAGCGGAGGTGTCGAGCGTCACGCGCCGGACGGCGAGGACGTCTCGGTGGGCGCGGGGGTCTTGGGGGCGGGAGCGGACGGTGCGGGCGCCGACGGCGCCGGGGCGGGAGCCGAAGGCTCCGGAGGTGCGGTCGTCGGCGGCGCACTCGGCGCCGGCTCGGAGGTCTGCGGCGGCTGCGTCGGCTCCGGCTGCGTGGTGGCCGGCGGCTCGGTCGGCTCGGCCGTAGCCGGGGGCTTCGTCGGCTGCGGCGAGGGCTGCTGGGTCGCGGGCGGCGGCGTCGGCTGCGGCGACTTCGGCGGAGCGGTCGTGGGCGGCGGCGTCTTCGACGGCTCCGGCGTCTTCGTGGGCTCCGGCGTGCGGGTCGGCTCCGTCGGCTTCGGCTCGGGCGTGCGGTCCGGCTTCTCCGACGGCGAGGGCTCCGCGGAGGGCGGCACTTGGGCGGGCTCCGCGCCACCGGGCACCGGCTGCCACGGCTTCACGTCGACAGGGTCCCCCGCGCCGTCGAGGTAGCGCCGCGGGTCGACGGGGACGCCGTCGACGTGCACCTCGAAGTGCAGGTGGTTGCCGAAGCTGTGGCCGGTGTTTCCGACGAGGCCGATCGGATCGCCGGCCTCCACCCAGTCGCCCGCCTGGACGGCGCGACTGCCGTGGATCATGTGCCCGTAGAGCGTGCGCACGCCGTTGACATGCTGGATGATCACCGCGACGCCGTAGCCGTAGTGGCTCTCGCTGGAGAGCACGACGATGCCGGGAGACGCCGCGGTGATGGGCGTCCCGCCGGCCGCGGCCATGTCCATGCCCATGTGACGGCCGCCGCGAGCGCCGAACGGGTCGGTGAGGGTGGGGTTGGCGACCGGCCAGATGAACTTGCCGAGCGACGGAAGGTCCTTGTCGTCACCCAGGCGGGAGAGGTCGACGTCGAGGCCGGCCGCGCGCGCGTTGCCGATGAGCGCCTCGCGGGCCTTGCGCAGCGTGGCGGTGAGCTCGTCGATCGTCGTCGCGCCGTACGAGCTCGACGCGAGGTCCGGCACCTCCACCGTCTGCTCGGCGAAGCGCGCGGCCTCGTCCGAGAACCCCGCCGTCGGCGACTCCGGCGGCTCGGCCTCGTCACCCTGCGACGGGTCCACCGCGAGCGACACGGCGGCGACCGGTGCGCTCTCGGGAACCGGTCGGCCCACGGCCAGCGCGCTGGCTCCGGTGGTGACGGCGACGAGCGCGGCGACGGCCACACCCACGTGCGCGACCAGCGTCGCACGCGGCCGCTGCGCGGCCTCGTCTTCGCTCTGACGGTCCGATATCTCCGAATGCATTGAATTCCCCCACGCCTATCTTGGGGGATGCCGGCCGGAGAAGGAAGCGCAGGCTCCGATACCGCTGGAACGGCCATCCATCAAGCCCAGGAAAAGCGGCCGCAACGGTGCCAGGGTGAGCTCATGAGTCTGATCTGGCACCAGCAGGACGTGGAGTTCCGCCGCGAGTGGACCGGGAAGCCCGTCGAGGAGATCGAGAAGCACGCCGGCCCCGTCGTCGAGCAGCTCACGCCGGGTGCCGGCGCCGAGATCGTGCACGCGTATGCGATCGCGGTCGCCGAGGGCCGGCCCTTCGGGCTGGATTGATCGGATGGCCGAGGCGAGGCGGGTGCGCGTGGTCGTGGCGGGCGGCGTGCAGGGTGTGGGCTTCCGCTGGAGCACCGCGCGCCAAGCCGAGCGGCTGGGCGTGAGCGGCTGGGTGCGGAACGCGGGAAGCACCACCGTCGAGGCGGAGCTCGAGGGAGCGCCGGATGCCGTGCAGGCCGTGGTCGACTGGATGCGGCACGGGCCCGTCGGCGCGCGCGTGGACGCACTGACGGTGGAGGACACCACCGCCCAGGGCACATCCGACTTCGAGGTGAGCGCTTCGAGGTGAGCGCTTCGAGGTGAGCGCTTCGAGGTGAGCGCCTCGAGGTGAGCGCTTCGCGCTGACCTCCGCGTGCGCCGGGGTGGGCTTCAGCCCAGCGGCGCGGGCACGGTCTCGTCGACGGTGGCGACGTCGACCTGGATCTCGGCGGCGATGCCCTCGAGCTCGCGCGCGACGTCGGCCACGGCGACGCCCTCGGGGACGCGGACCGTGGCCGCGGTTTCGAAGAGGCGGCCTCCCGACATGGCGGCCTCCCGCGTCTGCGTCGACATGCTCTCGATGCTCGCACCGCCGCGCAGCAGCGCCGCCGACACCTCGCGGACGATTCCCGGGCGGTCGTCGCCGAGGACCTGCAGCGAGAACCTCGCACCCGTGACCGCCTCGGACTGCTCGGCCGCGCGCACGGTGATGGCGAGGCCGTCGATGCGCTCGAGGTCCTCCGTCAGCGCGACGACTCGCGACGTCGGCGCCGACACCTGCACCACTCCGGCGAAGGTGCCGTCGAGCTCGGCGAGCCGGCTGCTCTCCCAGTTGCCGCCGTGCGCCTCCACGACATCCGCCACCCGGGCGACGAGTCCGGCACGGTCTTGTCCGATGAGCGTGAGCACGAGCGAGGCCATGGCCCGAGCGTATCCGGCAGGCCCGACGCTGTCGACGCGCGGGGCAGGACGCTCCGCGCATCAATTCCCGACCCCGACGTATCAGCGCGACCTGAGCGCTCTCCTCCCTCAGTGAACGGGGCCCCATTCGTGCCGGACGGGCTCTTCGAGGGATGGGGGCATGCGATGGCGATTCTGCATCGGCAGCGGCGTGGAGCCGCACCAGGGGGCGCGCGGTGACCGCGCTCGAAGAGACCCTGGGAACGCTCCGCCCGCGGCGCCGCATCGGACTCCGTCCGCTGCGCGAGGTCGTCGGCCGCGAGCCGTTGGCGCTGCGGCCGACGGAGGAGACGCACGAGGTTGCGGTCGAGCGCCCGGTCGCCTCGCCGTATGCGACCGCGGCAGCCCCCCGCACCGCGACCGCTCTCGCTCGTCGCCTGCGCATCGAACGCGGACAGCGGCTCCTGACCGCCGCGGCCGACGCCGTCGTCGTGTCCGCGGCAGCCCTCCTGGCCTGGGTTCTCGCACCGTTCCTCGGCGCGCAGCCCGACGCCCTGCCGTGCGCGCTGAGCGCGGCCGTGTGGTGGACCGCTCTCCGCGTCGCCGGCTCCCGCTCGGCGACCGCCACGGCGGCTCGCCCGCGGCTTCTCGCCCCGACCGTCGTGGCCTTCGGCCTGCTCACGATGGGCTTCGTGGCGGTCGAGTCCGAAGCGATCCGCCCCGTGCTGCTCGTCGCGGCTCCGATCGGACTCGCCGGGCTCGCGCTGTCGCGGGAGGCGCTGCGCTTCCGCGCCGCAGTCCGCCGTCGCGCCGGGCACGATCTCGCGTCGGCCCTCCTCGTGGGCAGGGCGGTCGACGTCGAGGGCTTCGCCGCGGCCCTCGCCCGCGACGACGCGAGCGGCTACCGGATCGACGGCTCGGTGCTCATCGAGGACACCGCCGACCCCGCCGAGGTCATCGAGCGCGTGACGGCGGCCGCCGGGTCGCTGGGCACCGACACCGTCATCGTCGCGAGCGCCCCGCCCGCCGGCAGCGACCTCATCAAGCGCCTCGGATGGCGTCTGGAGGGGCTCGCAGCGGAGATCGTCGTCGCGAACGGACTGCGCGACACCGCGCCGTCGCGCCTCGCCCTCCTGCAGATCCAGGGCGTCCCCTTCGTGCAGGTGCAGGTCCCCCGCTACCGCGGGGCGTCGCACCTCGCCAAGCGCGCGGTCGACGTGGTCGTGTCGACTCTCGCGCTCGTCGCGATCGGCGCGGTGCTGCCGGTGATCGCCCTCGCGATCAAGCTCGACTCCCCCGGCCCGGTGTTCTTCCTGCAGGAGCGCATCGGACGCGACGGCCGCCCGTTCCGGATGGTGAAGTTCCGCTCGATGTCGCAGTCGGCCGAGGCCGAGCGCGAGCGCCTCGAGGCCGCGAACGAGGGAGCGGGGCCGCTCTTCAAGCTGCGGGACGACCCCCGCGTCACCACCGTCGGACGCTTCCTGCGGAAGTTCTCCGTCGACGAGCTCCCCCAGTTCTGGAACGTGCTGAGGGGCGACATGAGCGTCGTCGGGCCTCGGCCCCCGCTGCCGCGCGAGGTGTTCGCGTACGAGCGCTCCGCCTACCGCCGCCTGTATGTCAAGCCGGGCATCACCGGCCCCTGGCAGGTCGGTGGGCGCAGTGACCTGACGTGGGAGGAGAGCGTCCGCATCGACCTCCGCTACGTCGAGAACTGGTCCATCGCGACCGACCTGAAGATCATCCTCCGCACCGCCGCGGTGGTCGTCCGTCCGAAAGGGGCGTACTGATGTCTCAAGCAACCCTGTCTCTGTCGTCGGTGATGCCGACCCTCCGCCGACGCGCGACGCCGCCGCCGGCCGTCCCCCGCCTCGTCAGCGACGACTTCGCGAGCCTCCCCGTCATCGAGATCGGCGGCGCGCCCGTCCACCTCGTCGACGAGCGGGTCGCGCGACGCGTCATCGCCGAGGCGACCCGGCGACCGCTGCGCAAGCCGCTCGCGGTCTCGTCGATCAACCTCGATCACATCCACCACTTCGCCGGCGGCACGGACTCCTTCCGCTCCGACGGCTCGGTGCGCTGGCTCAACCTCATCGACGGCGCGCCCATCGCGCACCAGGCGCAGCGGATGACCGGCGTCGCCTACCCGCGTCTGGCGGGCAGCGACATCGTGACGTCGGTGCTCACCGACCTCGCCGCGGCCGACCTGTCCGTGGGCGTCGTGGGCGGCATGCCCGAGGTCGCCGAGCCGCTGCGCCAGCGTCTCGCCGACGGATGGCCGGGGCTGCGCTTCGCGGGCCACTGGTCGCCCTCGCGCGAGGAGCTGAACGACCCCGAGGCCTGCCGCCGGCTCTGCGACGAGATCCGCGCCACGGGAGTGAACGTGCTGCTGGTCTGCCTCGGCAAGCCGCGCCAGGAGCGCTGGATCTCCGCCTACGGCGCGCAGACCGGCGCCGACGCGCTGCTGGCGTTCGGCGCGGTCGTCGACTTCCTCGCCGGGCGCGTCAGCCGCGCCCCGGAGTGGGTCAGCAACGCCGGCGTCGAATGGGCGTACCGCCTCATGCTCGAGCCGCGCCGGCTCGCCCGCCGCTACCTCATCCAGGGTCCGCCGGCGTACCTCGCTGTGCGCCGTTCCCAGGCGCAGCCGATCCGCGCCCTGACGCCGGCCTGACCAGCCGACGCCGCACCGCCCATCCGATCGCCGCCCCGAGCAGCGCGCCCAGCGAATTCGCGAGCACGTCGCGCGGGGTGGCGAACCGGCCGTCGAGAGCCGTCTGCGCGACCTCGGCGGCCACCGAGACGCCCACCGCAACGAGGACGCCGAGCCACGGACGCCGCCACAGCAGCGTCAGCAGGAAGCCGAACGGCAGGAACAGCACGATGTTCGCACCGAACTCCACCCAGCCCTGTCTCACCCCGGGGAGCCCCAGCTCGCGCACCGCTTCGGTGATCGCCTCGACGGCTCTTCCGGGTGAGACCGGGGAGAGCAGCACGACGATCACGGCCAGCACGTACGCGCCCAGGCCCCACAGCGCCCAGCGGCGCGCATCCGATCTCACGTCCCTACCGTCGCACACGAACGTCGCCGCCTACCTCCTCGCAGAGGCACCGGGCGAGGCGACCGCGTGGATCGACGGCACCGGCGCGCTCTCCTACGCGAACCTCCGCGCGGCGGTCGGCGCGATGATGGACCGCGTGGCCGCCCTCGGCCTCGACCGCGGCGAGCCGGTGGCGGTCCTCGCCGCGAACGGGACGTTCTGGATCGCCTCGTACCTCGCGATCCTCGCCTCGGGGATGGTCGCGGTGCCGCTTCCGACCGCCCTCGACGCCGGGGAGATCGCTCGCCGCGCATCGTGGGCGCGCTGCGGCGCGCTTCTGGTCGGACGCTCGCAGTCGGCGAAGGCGGAGGCCGCAGCCGTCGCGGGCATCCCCGTCCTCGAGGAGGAGGACGGGGATGCGTGGGCCCGAGGAGAGGCGGCCGACTTCCCCGTCACCGAGGTCGATCCGGACGCCGACGCGGCGTACCTCTTCACCTCGGGCACGACCGGCGACCCTCGCGCCGTGCGGATCACGCATGAGAACATCCGCGCGAACACGGACTCGATCCTCGGCTACCTCGAGCTCGCCGCCGACGACCGGATGCTGGTCGTGCTGCCGTTCACCTATGTGTTCGGCGCCTCGCTGCTGCACACGCACCTCCGCGCGGGCGCCTCGCTCGTCGACCACCCGTCGTCCGCATTCCCGGAGACGATCGTGCAGGCGCTCGCCGACCACGCCTGCACCGGGATGGCCGGGGTGCCGTCGGTCTACAACCTCCTGGTCCGAGGCAGCACGTTCACGCGGCGCGAACTGCCCGCCCTGCGCCACATGCAGCAGGCCGGCGGAGCGCTCTCTCCGCGCGTGCTGCGCGAGCTCGTTGCCGGGCAGCCGCACGCGCGTCTGTTCGTGATGTACGGCCAGACGGAGGCGACTGCGCGACTGTCGTACCTGCCGCCCGAGGAGCTGCTGCGCCGGGAGGGCTCGATCGGCCGCGGCATCCCCGGCGTCGCACTCCGGGTGCTGGACGAGGGCGGCGCCGACGTCGCGCCCGGCGAGGTGGGCGAGATCGTCGCCACGGGGCGCAACATCTCCCCCGGCTACCTCGACGACCCTGCGGCGAGCGCCCGCAAGATGTCGGACGGCGTCCTGCGAACCGGCGACCTGGGCACCGTCGACGCCGACGGCTTCATCTACGTGGTCGACCGCGCCGAGGACTTCATCAAGTCGTGGGGCTACCGCATTGCGAGCACCGACGTGGAGGCCGCGGCCATGGAGCTGCCGGGACTCATCGCCGCGGCGGCCGTCGGCCTGCCCGACGAGCGGTCCGGTGAGCGCGTCGAGATGGTGGTCGTCACCGGCCCCGATCATCCCCCCACCACGCAGGATGTCATCCGCCACTGCCGCGAGCGCCTGGCTGCCTACATGGTTCCCGCGCGCGTGCACATCGTCGACGCCCTGCCCGTCAACGCGAACGGCAAGGTCGTCAAGCGCAGCGTGCGGGAGCTCTGCATCGCCGCATCACTGGCACGGGCGTCGTCATGAACGGGAGGCGCCGCGGTCTGCTCGGGGCCGTGGCCATCCTCGTTCTCGCCGTCAGCGCCGCCTACTGGACACTGGAGAACCCGCCGATGGACGAGATCGACGCGCGGCCGCCCGCCGCAGAGGAGCTGGAGGCGGTCGCGGGCAGCCGGATCTTCTTCGGCCATCAGTCCGTCGGGGCCAACGTGCTCTCGGGCGTCGAGGAGCTCTATGCGGGGGCGACGACGCGTGCACCGCGGATCGTCGAGACGACGGAGCCGCCCGCCGAGGACGGGGGCTTCATCGCCCACGCCTACCTCGGGGTGAACGGCGACCCGTACAGCAAGATCGCGGACTTCACGCGCATCCTCGACGGCCCCATGGGCGAGAGCGTCGACGTGGCGCTGCTGAAGTTCTGCTACCTCGACGTCACGGCCAGCAGCGACGTGCCCGCGCTGTTCGACGCGTACTCGCACGCGATGAGCGAGCTCGCCTGGCGGCACCCCGACGTCCGCTTCCTGTACACGACCGTCCCTCTCACGACCGATCCCAGCTGGCGTGCGAATCTCAAGGCTCTCGTCGGCCGGGGCGACCAGGCCGGGCCGCTCGACAACGTCGCGCGCGAGGAGTACAACGAGCTGATCCGCGAGCGCTACGGCGCCTCCGGTGCGCTGTTCGACGTCGCCGCCGTCGAGGCGACCCTGGCCCAGCGGCCCACCTCGCGCGCGGAGGGAGCGGACCGGTACTTCGTTCTCAACCGCGCCCTCGCCGCCGACAACGGACACCTCAACGCCCTCGGCGCCCGGGCGGCGGCGGGCGAGCTCATCCGCGTCCTCGCGCCGGACGTGCCGTGACCATCCACGGGATCGGGGTCGACGTCGCCGCCGTCCCGCGCATCGCCCGTCTCGTCGCGCTGCGGGGCGGAGCGGTCGCCGAGCGCTGGTTCACGCCGGAGGAGCGCCGCCGCTGCCGCGAGGATGCCTCTCCCCCACGCGCCTACGCCGAGACCTTCGCCGCGAAGGAGGCCGTCTGGAAGGCGCTCGGCCTCCGCGGCTGGGACGGCTCCGTGCCCTGGCGCTGGATCGGGATCGTGCACGAGGAGGAGACCGCGAAGCTCACCGGGCCCGTGGCGTCGGCTGCCGCGGCGCTCCGCGTGCACGTGCGGACGTCGTCGACGGAGGCCGTCGCGATGGCGGTCGCGACGGCCTCCGCGATCACACCTCGCTGACGGGTTCCACGAGCACCGGCGGCTCATGCAGGTAGGCCGTGGTCCGCCGCTTCTGCACGATGTCCCGGAACACGCGCTCGACCTGCTCGTCCTCGAGCCCGGTCGCCGCCGCGATCTCCGGCACCGGCACGCCGTGGTTGAGACCGTAGAGGCAGAGGTCCATCCGCTGATACGGCAGCGAGAAGTAGAACTCTTCCTGCGACTGCTCGAGCGAGTAGGTGTCGGTCGTCGACGGGCGCTCGCGGATGGCGTCGGGCACGCCGAGGTGAGCCGCCAGGGCATAGACCTGCGACTTGTAGAGGTGCGCGATCGGCTTCACGTCGGCCGCCCCGTCGCCGAGCTTCACGAAGAAGCCCTGGTCGTACTCCAGCCGGTTCGGCGTGCCCGCGACGATGTAGTTCAGCCGGTCGGCGTCGCCGTACTCGGTCATCTTGCGCACACGCTGCTTGGTGTTCGTCGCCGCGACGATCTCGAGGTACGCCTCGGTCGTCAGGCGCTGCGTGACACGCGTGCCGTCGGGAGCCTCGGCGACGACCGAGTAGATGCGGAAGGCGTCGGAGTCGACCACGCTCGGCAGCACGATCTTCGACTTCCATCCCTCGCCGTAGTCCGGCAGGACGCGTCGGATGGCCGCGTCGCGGCGTCCATAGGCGCCGGCCGCGGTGAGGATGTCGGTGAGGTCCTCCACGCGCGACTCGACGCCCAGCCACTCCGTCAGGCTGGTGCTGAAGCCGAGGGTGTCGTCCGACGACTCCCGCTCCGGCATGTGCACCGCGAACACGCGCTCCGGGCCGAACGCGCGCACGCAGAGCGCCGCCACCACGCTGGAGTCGATCCCGCCGGACACGCCCAGCACGGCGCCGCGGCGGCGGTGCCGTGCGGCGTAGTCGCGCAGGCTCGCGGTGATCCGCTCGACCTCCGCCTCCTCGTCGATCGCGAGCGTCTCGGGTCCGAATGTCATGTCGTGTCCTTCCTCCCGGCCGCGCCGGCTCCGTCCCGCATCTGTCCGAGATCGCCGACGAGGTCGAAGGCGACGACCGGCCCCGGGGGCCGTCGGGGTGCGCTCGGCCGCGCCCCCAGGAAGAGGGCGCTGAGCAGCTGCACGGAGAGCACGGCGACCAGGCGCATGTTGTCGGTGTTGCCGAGACCGCGCCCGTCGCGGGCACGGCACTTCGCGAGCAGCCGATCGACGATCTCCGGGCGGAACACCCCCGCGTCGACCAGGGCGCGCTGAGAGGCGACGTCGTCCAGCCAGTCGGGGGAGCCATCCGCGAAGAAGCTGGCGGCGTCGGGAGCGCGGTAGGGCTGCTTCGGGCGCTCGCGGATGGCCGTGGGCACGAGATCCGCGAAGGCCTGCTTGAGCAGGTGCTTCTCGTCGAGCCCGCGCATCTTCTGACGCGCCGGCAGGCGGCTGGCGAGTTCGACGAGGTTCGCATCGAGGAACGGGAATCGTCCCTCGATGGAGTTCGCCATGAGCATCCGGTCACCCTGCGACGACAGGATGTACCCGGGCAGCAGCGTGGTGAGCTCCAGCCACTGCGCCTGCGCGAGCGGGTCCCACCCCGCTCCCTCGTCGCCGAGGGCCGCCACGAGGGCCTCGTCGGGCGCTGCGGCGTCGACGCGCGCATCCGCGGTCAGCATGCTCTTGAGCACCGACGTCGACTCCCAGCGGGGCCGGTGCGACAGCGCCACGTCGTCGACGTCGGCGGTGCGCGAGAAGAAGCTGCGCGCGAAGGCGGGCGTGCTCCCGGGCGACCGCTTCATCCACGGGTACAGCAGCTCGACCGCCTGCCCGCGGACCTCCGAATCGGGGTTCCGCGCGAGAAACCGGCGCACCCGCGCCTCGCGGAAGATGTCGTAGCCGGCCAGCACCTCGTCGGCGCCCTCGCCGGTGACGACGACCTTGTAGCCTGAATCGCGGACCAGCTTCGAGAGCAGGTACATCGGCGCGGGCGCCGTGCGCAGCAGCGCGGTCTCCGCGTGCCGGACCACCTCGGGGAAGACCTCGGCGATGTCCCGCTCCGTCGCGACCACCTCGCTGTGGCGCGATCCCAGCCGGTCGACCATGACCGCCTGCGGCGAGCCCTCGTCGAACTCGGCGTCGGCGAACCGCAGCGAGAAGGTGTGGAGCTCGGCGCCGGTGTACTCGGCGATCGAGGCCGCGGTCACCGCCGAGTCGATGCCCCCGGACAGGTAGGCGCCCACCGGCACATCCGCCCGCTCGAAGCGCAGCCGCGTCGCAGCGACGACCGCTTCACGCAGCTCCCGCACGTTCTCGACGAGATCCTGCTTCGGCTCCGCGCCGCGCTCGGGGAAGGACGGCCGCCAGTGCCGGCGCAGCGTCTCCCCTCGCTCGCTGACGATCAGGGACGAGCCCGGCGGCACCTGCTTCACGCCCTCGAAGATCGTCCGCGGCGCCACGGTCGACCAGAAGGTCAGCACCTCGTCGAGGCCCAGGGGGTCGATCCGCCGCGGGACCTCGGCGTCCGCGAAGAGGGCCTTGACCTCCGACGCGAACAGAAGGCGCCCGCCCACCCGCGTGTAATAGAGGGGACGCACCCCGAGACGGTCGCGCGAGAGGATCAGCTCCCGTGAGCGGCGGTCCCAGATGGCCACGGCCCACTGCCCGTTGAACCGCTCGAAGCAGCCGTGCCCCCACTCCTCCCACGCGTGCACGATGGCCTCGGTGTCGGAGCGGCTGCGGAAGCGATGCCCGCGGCGCTCGAGCTCGGCGCGGAGCTCGACGTGGTTGAAGATCTCGCCGTTGAAGACGACCCAGACGGTGCGGTCCTCGTTCGACATGGGCTGCGTGCCGCCGGCCTCGTCGATGATCGCGAGGCGGGTGTGGCCGAGCAGCACCGTCTCATCGCGGAGGTAGCCGCTGCCGTCGGGGCCCCGGTGGCTGAGCTCGCCCATCATGGCGAGTCCGAGCTCGACGTCGGGCAGCGCGCTGGGCGAGTAGACGCCGCAGATGCCGCACATCAGACGGGCTCGCCCAGCTCGCGCAGGGTGCCGAGGATGGCGTCGGCGCTCCCGAGCCGCTCAGCGGAGATGAATGAGTCGGGCAGGACGATGTCGCACGCCTCCTCGAGGTGGATGGCGATGCTCACGGGACTCGCGCCGGCCGCGACCGCGCCGGCGGCCTCGTCCACGATGCGATGCATCTCACTCCGCACCATCGCGTTCCTCTCGTCTTCGACGTTGCTGTTACATTAGGCCGCGCCGGGAGCATTGCGCCAACGGCACGTAACGGCTCGACGAGGGGAAGACCGTGACCGCAGACATCCGCACCCGCATCGAGGGCTTCATCCTCGACTCGCTGCTCCTCGGCGACGCCTCTCGCATGCCCGCCGGCGGCGATTCGCTCGTCGAGACCGGCGTCATCGACTCCACGGGTGTGCTCGAGCTCATCGAGTTCGTCGAGCAGGAGTTCGGGATCAGCGTCGCCGACACCGAGACCGTGCCGGCCAACCTCGACGGGATCGACCAGCTCGTCGCGTTCGTGGAGCGCAAGACCGCGTGAGGGGCGCCTTCGCGGGTGACCTCGCCCGCATGCTCGGCGGCGTGGGCTCCTCCTGGCGCTCCCGGGCCGCGTTCCTGCTGTTCAACTCCGAGCTGCACTGCGTCGCCTGCTATCGCTTCGGGCGGTTCACGCGGCGGATGCGCGTCCGGCATCCCCTCGCCGCGCTGCCCCTGGTCGTGGCCCACCGCCTCTGGAACCGGCGGTGCACGCACCAGCACCAGTGCGACATCCACCGTGAGGCGGTGATCGGGCCCGGTCTGCTGATCATGCACCGCGGCGGGATCACGGTCGGCCCCGCCCGGATCGGCCCCAACTGCACGCTCTACCAGAACGTCACGATCGGGATGCGGGTGGCGCAGAACGACCAGGGCGTGCCGCGCATCGGCCGGAACGTCTGGATCGGCCCCGGAGCCACGATCTCCGGCGACGTGACGATCGGCGACGGCGTCACGATCTCGGCCGGCACCGTGCTCACGCGCGATGTCCCCTCCCGGTGCCTCGTGGCGGGCAACCCGGGAAGGGTCATCGCACAGGACTACGACAACAGCGCGATGGTTAACGCCCTGGATTCCTGACCGTCAGGGAGCGATGCTCCAAACCGGGCCCTCGTGATAGTCGAGCGTGGTCTCGTCGCCGGCGCGACCGAACGGGACGTCCTCGCCGTCGATGTCGACGTGGAGATACAGGACGCCGTTCTCCCACCACCAGGCGCCGTCCTCGCCGAGCGCGTCGAGGCTGGACGCCTCCTCCTGGGCGACGCCGTCGCCGCCGTCGAGCGCGCTGCCGCGGGCGACCTCGCTCGGCGGGGCGTCGAGATCGATCGCCAACTCGACCTCGCCAGCGTAGTTGCCGCCGATGCTGAACCGACGCAGCGGTCCGTCCACGCGGTAGCGCTCGCCCAGCTCGATCATGTTCCAGCCTGCTCCGGACGCCGTCGCCCCGTCGCTCTCCCGCGTGAGCGTCAACCCCTCCACGGGGTCCCTCGGGGAGATCTCGATGTAGCGGTGCTCCGACGACGTGATGAGACCGCGAGCTGTCGGCCCGAACGGCGTCTCGCCGCTCTGCGGGTAGAGGAACTCGTCACCCTCGCGCATGAAGGGAGCCGCGTTCGTGTACGTCACGGGCTGTCCGTCCTCACGGATGGACCCGTCCAGATCCACCAGCGCGTGGGCGTTCCCGCCGTGCTCGGGCCCCCAGTAGCACTGTCCCCACACGGTGCTCCCATCGACAGTGGCGGGGCAGGCGTCGAACAGGACCCGGTAGCCCTCGCCGAAGAAGCGGAGGTCGCGCACCCGCATCGGATGGTCTGAGATGCCCGCGCCGCCGTCGCTGATCGCGGAGTAGTTGGCCGTCAACGGCGTTCCTCCGAAGCCGCCGAGCCACACGTCGTCGTAGTCGGACGCCCCGTGATACGCGCGCAAGATGCCGTCGCCGTAGGGGAACAACTCCGTGGCGGCGGGATCCCCCGCGGTGTTCTCCGTCTCCCCCAGCAGCAGCCCACCGCGCATGACGGACCCCTGGAGTGTGGCTCCCATACCGTTGTTCGCGCCGGTGCTGTCGGTGAAGTCGATCGGCCCGTCCACCCAGAACCCCGTGCCGGAGTTCTTCCAGGCGCTGTTGCGGAACGCGCGGAACCGTTCAGGGGGATCGCCGATGTACCCGCCCACGAAGATGCCGTTGCTCTCCTCGTGGTCGGGGCGGCCCGCCTCCGGCGAGTCGTGGGAGTGGGCGACGTTGTCATCCAACACGCCGAAGATTCCGCGCTGGGCCTCGACGACGTTGTGGTTGTCGGTTCCGAAGTCGATCCAGATCCCCGAGCCGTCGCCGCCGGCGGCGTGGTTGCCACGCAGATCGTTGTCCGCGTTGGGCACCCAGAACTCTGAAGGGGTCCGGTCCGAGACCCGCACACGCTGCTCGGGGTCCGGATCGAACTGGCTCCCGATCACGAGGTTGTCGGTGAGCTCGTTCCGTGTCTCGAAGCCGTCCTCGAGCATGAAGCTGTGGCCGAACGTGAGGTAGGAGACCGTGCGGCTGACCCGCACGCCATTCGTGCCATGGATCGTGATCTGCCGGTTCAGGCTGTGGTGCATGCTGATGTCGGCGACCTGGGAGTCGGCGCCGCCGTCGCCGGTCACGTGGAAGTGGATCGGATAATGCCCGATCAGGCCCTTCTGCCCGAGGCGGACGAGCTCCGTGTACGCGGTGTCGATCGTGCCGCCTGCGGCGATCATGATCTGTCCCCCGAACCCGTCGACAGGCTCGTCCGGCCCCGCCACCTTCACGTTGTGGGTCAGCAGACCCACCTCCGCCCGCTCTGCCGCGCATCGGGTCTCGCCGTCCGCGCTCTGGCAGGTCTCGACGCTGCTGTGGGAGCGCTCGAGAGCCGAGCTCAGTTGAACGGTCCGTCCGTCGCCGGATACCGCCTCGACGCGGACGGGCTCCGCTTCCCGCCAGTCGACACCGCTGCTGGCGACGACGATCTCGTCTCCGGCGCTCCAGCCGACGGGATCGACGAGTTCGAGCATGTCGCTGCCCGCGGCCGCCGTCCGCGCCAGCTGGGTCCACGTGCGCCCCACGTCCTCGCCGTGCAGCTCGATGGAGCCGCCGTTGGCGGCGAGCAGCAGATTCGTCCCGGCGCTGGGTCCGATATGCAGGCAGTTCCCGTCCGCGGTGCAGTGTCCGTGATGGGTGCCGCTGTACGCCTCGATCGCGTGCGCTGCCCGGCCCGTCAGCTCATAGTCGTCGTCCGGCGTCCCGCCCTCGAGCTTGATCGTGACCTCGCTCTGGAGCGGCCGTGCGGCGGTGCCCGCCTGCAGCGCGCCGTGGACGATGATCTCCCTCGCACTGAAGACGGTGTCGCGGTCGGGGAAGCAGAGTGCCGCCCCCTCGGGCACCTCGACGCGACCGAGGTGCGGCACGTCCACGTCCACCGAGACCGCGCGCCCCTGGGGCAGGGTCACGTCCTGGCCTCTCCGAGGGACGGCTCCGCGCCAGGTCGCCGGGGAGCTCCAGGAACGAGCGTTCTCGCATCGCTGCGCGGTCGAGCCGACGGGGTCGGCCGCGGCAGGAGGAGCGGCCTGCGTCGGGCCGAACGCGAGCAGGCCGACGATGAGCGCGCTCACCGCGAGCGTCGTCGCGCCGGCAAAGGCCGCGCGGCGCCGTGGCGCCGCCTTCATCCAGAATCGCATGTCAGCACCGACCGTCAGAGAACGACCGACCTCCGGGGGGGCAGGACGGGTGCGTCGAAAGCTACCACCGTCGATGAGCCGCTTCCACCGGTGTATCAGAACCTAACCAGGGTCCTCCTCCCCTTCGAGGGGAGCGCTTGGCATCCGGGCGAAGCGCCCCCGAGCCGCGCGTGGTCGCGGCAGGAGTCGGGGGAGTCGCGATGCATTCCGGTGTCACCGCAGAGATCGAGAACGAGCAGGCCGCGGGCCGGTTTCACCGGGACGGGTCGGTGGACGTGGCCGTGCTGGTCGTCACCTACCGCAACGCCGCGCACATCGATGCGCTCGTTGCCGACCTCCGCCGGGAGGCCGGGACTGTCTCGCTTCGTGTCATCGTCGCTGACAATTCCTCCGCGGACGACACGCTGGCTGTCGCGCGCCGGCACGACGACGTGATCGCCGTCGCAACCGGCGGCAACCTGGGCTACTCCGGCGGCCTCAACGTCGCGATGTCGCACGCGGGCGCGGCCGAGGCGGTGCTCGTGCTGAACCCCGATCTCCGAGTGGTCGAGGGTGCCGTCGGCGCCCTGCTGCGGCGGCTGCGGTACGACCGGCGCATCGGCGCCGTCGTTCCCCTGATCCATGACGAGGACGGCGAGATCTATCCGTCGCTGCGGCGGGAGCCCACTCTGGTGCGGGCGTGCGCCGACGGCGCCCTCGGCCGCATCTGGCAGAGCCGACCGGCACCGCTGTCGGAGTACGTCCGCTCTTCGGACGCGTACCGGCGCGCGCACCCGATCGAATGGGCCACCGGAGCGGCCATCCTCGTCCGTCGCGATGCGGCCGCGGCGGTCGGATCCTGGGACGAGCGCTTCTTCCTGTACTCGGAGGAGACGGATTTCCAGCGGCGCCTGCGCGATGCGGGCTTCCAGATCTGGTTCGAACCGGAGGCCATCGTCGTGCACGAGGGCAGCGGCTCCGGCACCTCGGCCGACCTCGTGGCCTTGACCATCGTCAACCGCGTGCGCTACGTGGACAAGCACGCTCCGCGCCAGGCGGAGGCGTTCCGTGCGGCGGTCGTCGTCGGCGAGCAGCTCCGTCGGGACCCCAGCCACTCCCGGGCGAGGTGGGCGCTCGCACGCCGCTCGCGGTGGGCGGAGCTGCCGCGCGCCGAGCGCGACCCGATCTCCCCTGCGGAGTACCCCGCAGCTTCGATCATCATCCCTGCACACAACGAGGCCGCCGTGATCGAGCGCACGCTCCGCCCCCTCTCCTCCCTCGCCGAAGCCGGCGCCATCGAAGTGCTCGTCGTCTGCAACGGCTGCAACGACGACACGGCCGCCCGTGCGCGCGCCGTCCCCGGCGTCCGCGTCTTCGAGACTCCCGTCGCCTCGAAGACGTCGGCGCTGAACCTCGGCGATGACCATGCGACGCGCTGGCCCCGGATCTATCTCGACGCGGACATCCGCGTCTCCCCGGAGGCTCTCGAGCCGGTGATCCGGGCGCTCGCGGACGGCACCTCGCTCGCCGGCCGCCCCGCATTCCGCGTCAATACGGAGGAGGCATCCCCCCTCGTCCACGCGTACTACCGCGCTCGGGATCGCATGCCGTCCACGAGCGGCGCCCTCTGGGGAGCCGGCGCCTACGGACTGAGCGAGGAGGGACACGGCCGGCTCGGTCGCTTTCCCGACGTCACCGCCGACGACCTCTACGTGGACCGGCTCTTCGGTGCGTCGGAGAAGGCCCTGCCGGCGGGTGCGCCCGTCGAGGTCATGCCCCCGCGCAGCGCGGACGCTCTCGTCCGGGTGCTGACCCGCAACCGTCGTGGACCGGCGGAGCAGGGCGTCGAGACGGCGTCTTCCAGTCTCCGCGAGCTTGCGCGCACCATCGCCGGCCCGCTCACGGCGGCCGATGCCCTCGTCTATGCCGGGTTCGCCGTCGCGGGTCGGATCAAGGGCAACCGCGCAGCGCGCGACGGCCGGACGAGCTGGGAGCGAGACGAATCCTCTCGTGAAGCCGCGGCAGCCATGCCGACGGCCGCGGTCGACCACGTGATCCTCACGCGCTTCAATCTGCCGACGCCCGGCCCCGAGAGCCTCGTCCGCGCACGGGAGGGATGGCTGCGCGAACGCATCGACCTCTTCGAGCGCTACACGGTGCCCTCCGTCTCACGTCAGACGGAGAAGGGCTTCCGCTGGATCGTCTACCTCGACCCGCAGAGCCCCTCGTGGCTGCTGGAGCGCCTCGCTCCGCACGTCGAAGCCGGTCTGTTCACCGCGCTCTACCGAGAGTCCGTGTCGTGGCAGGACGTAGCCGTCGACGCCCGATCCCTCACCGGCGCGAGCGGGTCCATCCTGCTCACGACCAACCTCGACAACGACGACGCGATCGCCGACGACTTCGTCGAGCGCCTGCAGGCCCTCGCGCGCAGGCACCCGCGTGCCGCGCTGTTCCTCGGCCGAGGGATCATCGCCCACGGCGACGAGGTGTACCTGCGCCGCGACGATGAGAACGCGTTCTGCAGCGTGGCCGAGCCGTGGGACGCGCCGGTCACGGCGTGGCGCGACTGGCACACCCTGCTGCACGACCATCTCCCGGTCGTGACCGATGGCGGACGGCCGGCCTGGCTGCAAGTCGTGCACGGCGGAAACGTCAGCAATCGCGTGCGCGGCGTGCGGGTGTCCCCCTTCGCCTACCGCGCGCTGTTCGGCGACCTCCTGGATGAGCTGCCGGCCCCGCCGCGCGGCACGGTGGCGTTCGATCGCCTGGTGCGCTCCCCCGCGCGCTTCTCGCGGGAGACAGTGCGCGGCCTCGGCAAGCGCGCGTTCGTGGCCGTGGCCGGCAAGGACGGCCTCGACCGGCTCAAGGCGAGGATGGCGGGGCAGTGAGCTCCGTCGGCATCCCCGCGGCTCCCGCACCCCGCGCTCCGCGTCGACGACTGCTCGCGCGGCTGCGCGGGCGCACGCCCGGTTACCTGCTGCGCTTCGCCGCGTTGCGCGTGCACGATCGACTGGACGCCGAACGGCTCCGCTTTCCCGTCCGCGAGGAGGATCTCGCGGATTCGCGACTGCTGCAGCCATTCGAGGTCCGCCCGGTCCCGACCGACCGCGCCGCCCGCGTGGCGTGGGTGATCCAGCCTCCGAGCGCGGGCTCCGGCGGTCACACGACCCTGTTCCGGATGGTCCGCGCGGCAGCGGACGCCGGATACGACAGCACGCTCCTCCTCTACGACCGGCATGACGGCGACATCGACTATTACCGCGATGTCATCCGGGCCGCCTGGCCCTGGCTCCAGGACGTGGCCGTCGAGCGCGCCGACAAGCAGATCGTCGGATACGACGCCGTCGTGGCATCGAGTTGGTCGACAGCGCATGTCATCGCGACGCGGGCCCGCGAGGGACGTCGTCTCTACTTCATCCAGGACTACGAGCCGTTCTTCACCCCCCGCGGATCGGAGTACGCGTACGCGGAGGACTCGTACCGGCTCGGCTTCCGCAACCTCGCTCTCGGAGAGATGGTGCACGGCCTGCTGCGCGACGAGCTCGGCGCGGCCAGCGACCTGATCCCCTTCGGTCTCGACACCGAGACCTACCGCGCGCCCGATGTGGCCGGCGCGCGGCGCGGCGTCGCCTGGTATGCCAAGCGTGGGAACGACCGCCGCGGGTACTCGCATGCCGTGCGGGCTCTGGAGATCTTCCACTCCCGTCACCCGGAGGAGCCCATTCACATCTACGGGGACGTCGTGTCCGACGCGACGTTCCCCGCGATCAATCACGGGAGCCTCTCGCCCAGCGGGCTGAACGCGCTCTACGGCTCGGTCGTGGCGGGGCTCGCGCTGTCGTTCACGAACGTCTCGCTCGTTCCCGAGGAGATGCTCGCGGCGGGCGCCATCCCCGTGGTCAACGACGACCGCTACGCACGGATGGTCCTCGGCAACTCTGAGGTCGTGTGGGCGCATGCGACGCCGGCAGCGCTGGCTGAGGCGCTGGGCGCCGTGGTCGAGCGCGAGGACCGCGCCCAGCACGCGGCGGCGGCGGCGGCGAGTGTCGCCGGTCGCTCCTGGAGTCCCGGCACCGAGGCGCTGCTGCGCGTGCTGCGGAGCGAGCTCGGCTGACTTCCGCGCCGACGCGAGACGCCGCCGAGCTCAGGCTCGGCGGCGTCTCGCGTCAGCTGCGCTCGCGCTTCACCCCTGGGTGAGGCCGGTCGCGCGGCGGATCGCCGACACCGGGGCGTCGGGGGTGAGGCGCATCCCCAGCATGTGCGTCCGTGCCGTGCGGCCCGGGGCCATCCCCCGCATGAACTCGGAATCGGCATGCCCGATCGAGCGGATGGAGCCGCACAGCCCCGCGAGCAGGAACAGCATCCCGCCGGCCATCGGAAAGGAGAGACCGTCGAAGAAGGCCAGCACGACCGCGACGGCCAACATGGCCGCCGCGAGCACGCGCCCGTAGAGCTGAGCATCCTGGTGGGGCGACTGCCGCCTGACGGCGAAGGCGCTGGCCACGGCGGCGAGGATGAACAGAGCCAGTGCGGCGACGCCGGCGATGCCCGTCTCGGCCGTGCTCAGCGCCCACTGGTTGTCGAAGATGTAATAGCGCGGAAGGAACGTCCCGAAGCCCGCGCCGAGCACGGGCGACCCCGACAGGAAGAAGGGCAGCAGCTCGAGCGCCGCCACCCGCGACTGCGTGCTCGAGTCGTTGGAGGCGCCGCCGGCGAACATCCCGCTCAGCGTGCCGAACAGGCCCGGTATGGCGACGACCGCGGCAGCCGCGAGGAAGCCCGTGCCGAAGATGACGACGGCGCGATAGCGGCTCGGCAGAGCGGGGATGGTGGCCATCACCGCAACGGCGAAGCCGATGAGCGCCGAGCGCGAGACGGCGAGGAAGCACCCCAGGGCGAGGAGCGCGAGGGCGAACCACCAGCGCGCGCGCCCGGACTTCGCACGTTCGGGCGCGCGGGCGATGGCCGCGGCGACCGCGAGCGGCACGCACGCCGCGAGCACGGTCGCGTATTCCAGGGGGTGGGTCGCGGTGGCCGACGACCGGGTGAAGCCACCGCGGTCCGCGAGCCCCGTCGCGCTCCCGGTGAAGCCGGGAAGCCCGTCGAGGAAGCCGATCAGCGGCTGATCCGTGGCGAACTGCGCCAGCCCGAGCAGAGCCAGCAGCGCGCCGCCGACGACGATCCGTCGCGTCAGCTTCGTCAGGTCGCGCATCGTGGAGATCCCGTCGATGGCGACGAGGAAGACGCCGGCCCACGAGACGAGCCTGGCCACCGCCATGAAGGCGGTGCTGATCTGATCCTCCGGCTGCCCGCGCAGCAGCGCTGCGGCGAAGCCCAGCAGCAGTACGACTACGAGTGCGCCGAATGCCAGCCGCACCGGCTGCGAGGTCGGACGCACCGCGATCCCCCGTGCCTGCAGCCGGCTCATCGTCCACCACAGCATGAGCACCAGGCCCCAGAGGAAGGACGGCCGGCCGAGCCCTCCCAGCGCCGAGAGGGCGAGATTGGACGGAAAGGCGAACAGCAGGACGAGGTAGATCGTGAGCATGGTCACGGCGTCCACGCCATGCCCCCGGATGACCGCGTGCGCTGATGCGGGAAGGGCGCTGTACGCCCCACGAAGGCTCACGATCGTCGTGCGTCTCGGGTCGCGCGCGTGCGACGTTCGGACGGGCGGGAGGAGATGCCAGCGGCCGCAGGTGTCTCGACGAGATCCCGGACGTCGAGGTCGTCGTCCTCGCCGGTGTCCTGTCCGAACGAATCCGGCAACGCCCGCTCCGCGGCCGCTCGCGCGCTCTCCCTGCGGGAGCGCTTCCGACGCCGGCTCCGCGCGAGCCCGTCTACGAGGCCGGCCATGCCCAGCGTGAGGAGGAGGACGAGGAGGCCCGCGCCGCCCGCGAACGTGATGCGGTTGCGCTGATCGATGGTGCTGGACGCGTCGACGTTCAGAGGGAGCACGCTGATGCGGTCCTCGGCGATGACGTCGGCCTTGGCCTGGATGTCGTCGAGGACGACCGCCGTGCGCTCGATCATGTCGGTGAGGATCTCCTCCGCCTCGGCGTCGGTGGGGCCGGACACGTCGATGCGGACGACCGGGCCGGCGGTGGAGAAGTCGCGTGCCACGGTGACCGTCGCACCAGGATGGTCGGCAGTGACCTCCTCGATGAGGCTCTCGGCGCCGAGCGCGAGCGAGAGCACGTCGGCGGCCTGACCCAGCCCGTCGATATAGAGGTAGGGGTTCCCGCCTTCCGGGATGCTGAGCGCGCCGGGAAGCAGCAGCTGGCTGGCCGAGCGCTGGTAGTCCGGCGTCACCTCGGACCAGACGAACACCACGGCTCCCGCGGCGAGGAGGACTCCCGCGACGATCACGTACCAGCGTCGGACGAGCATGCGCAGAGCGTCTGCGAGCCTCATGCGGTCACCTCTTTCCGGTTCCACCTGCGATTGCGTTGCGAGGCGCGCGTGCGCGCCGGCATCATGTCGTCGACGGCCGCCGCGCACCAGCCGCCGACGAGAAGGGCGACCGTGCCGAGCGCGGCGAGTGCCGCGAGCGTGGTCAGCCGTCCAGAGCCCACGTGGTAGATCTCGGTCGTCACCGGCTCGACGGTCGTCTGGAAGCGCGCCCTCGGCGCGATCCGCATGGCCTCCTGCTGCGACCGCGTCAGCTCGGCGACCCGGTCGAGCAGAGCGCGCTGCCGCGTCTCGACCCACGCCGGTGTCGGCCCGACGATCTGCAGTTCGATGGCCGCGCGCGGGTAGCTCACGCTCCACTGCCCGCCGGTGCTCGGCAGGGAGACCAGAACACCCTCGCGGATGCCGGCCCCGTAGTACGGCGCCTCCGTGGTCGCGTAGCGCGGGGGCTCCTCTCCGTCGTTGATGACGCGGGCGACGGACGCCGCGAAGGCGATCGCCCCTTTCTGCGTCGACCCGTCCGTGTCGAAGGGGCCCGTGTAGTCACCCGGCGCCACGAAGGCGATGACAGTGCGGGTGGCATAGACGCCCCCCGCCGAGATCGATGAGGACGCGAACAGCCCGACACCGAGGAACACGGCAACGACCACGTACCACCGCCGGAGCATCACGCCGAGAAGCTCACGCACGGTCACGAGCGCGCTCCTTGTCTCCGTGTTCGGAGCCAGCGACCTCCGAGAGGACGCGACCGATTCCCTCGCTGAAGACGGCGTGCGACCTGCGCTCGGCAAGAGCTCGGCCCCGCCGTCCCATCTCCGCGGCGCGCTCGGGGTCGTTCCAGAGCTCGACGATCGCCCTTCGGAGGGCGGCGACGTCGCCCTGAGGAACCCACAGTCCTTCGACGCCGTGTACGAAGGCGTCGCGCTGACCCTCCACGGCCGACACGATCACCGCTCTGCCCATGGCCCACGCCTCGTTCATCGAGGTGATGCCGTTGTCGCTGGTGGTGGGCTGCAGCGGCACGATGACGAAGCGCGAGCGCTCGTAGAGCGCCCGGAGCTCGACCGGCGGCATCGTTCCGAACGTCACGTTGTCGGGAACGCTCTCCTCGCCAGCGCGATCGACCTCGCCGGCGTTCCACCAGTCCGGACGCCCGGTGTCGAGCACCCCCGCGATGTGGCAGGGGATGCCGGTGCCTTCGAGCGCGGCGACGAGGGTCGCGTAGTCGCGCATCTCGCCCCCGGCCGCCGAGATCGTCGTCTGCGCGACGTCGCGACGCGCGCGCCAGAAGTCGACATCGAGAGTCCAGGGGAGCGCGACGAGCTTGTCCGCCGGCACGCCGAGCTCCTCGACTGCGAACTCCCGCTGAGCTGCGGGCGGAAGGATGATCCTCGCCAGGTGCGAGTGGACGCGCTTCAGCAGAATCGCCTTCTTGGGCTCCGACACCCGGGTGAGCAATGCGACCACGGGCATGCGACGGCGCGTGAGCTTGAGCAGGGACGCGAGCACGAGCGCCACGTCCGCAACGCTCCAGCAGAAGACGACGTCGTAGCGATCACCGACGCGGTACGCCTCCAGCACCTGCACCATCCAGATCGGCAGCCGGCGGTAGACCGCGTGAAGCCACCGCGGCGGGTTCGTGCGCAGGCGCTGGTCCAGGTAGTGGATGTCGGCGTCGACGTCCGTGATCCAAGCGGAGGGCTGCGCGCCCCGCGCACGGAGCTCGGGCAGCTCGTCGGGGTACGGGGGGAAGAAGAGGGCATTCGGGATCAGAAGCACACGCGTGCGCTCGCCGCTCATGACCTCGGACCCGATTCCCGCCGACCGGCGAGACGTGCGCCCGGCGCGGACCGGACTGAGGCCCGCTCCCGCCCCCGCAAATGGACATGATTCAGCGCATCAGAAAACATCGCTACTCCCCGTGACTCGCCGCGCCCGGTAGCGCGGCCGACGACGCCTCGCCCGGATGCGAGGCATTCGCCGTCACAGGAGAAGAGGCGCGGCATGCGCCCCTGATACATGGGAGCGTGGCGGCGACCTTGCGGCCGCCGCCACGCTTCGCACTCACGGAGTGGCTGGCGCTCCGTTGTAGGTCGAGATCTCCGCCAGCCCGACGTTGCCGGTGCTGCCCGACACCGCCGTCACCGTGAAGCGAAGCGACGTCGTGGTTCGCGCCGGGAAGGTCACGATCGTGGCGGCCCCGCTGTTGTTCAACGCGGGAACCGTCACCGTCGACCCGTCGGAGAAGGTCAGGGTTCCCCCCAGCACCTGGTCGGAGCCGTTCGGCCGGTCATAGAGGTACACCCGGTCGATGGTCGTGGCCTGCGTCCAGTTCAGACGCAACCACGCTCCGCTGCGCTCGCCGTCGGACGACCACTCCGCCCCGGCGTTGGCGGGGTACCCCGCCGCCACCGCGTCGATCGCCTGCGTCGCCGCCTGGCCGGGCACCTGGGACGACGCCGACACGAGCGCGTTGCGCGCCGAGTTCGGGCCGCTGTAGGCGGCCGGCCCGGGTGCCGGCGCGGTGCCCGTCTGAACGGGCTCGCCACTGTATGCCTCCATCTCCGCCAGCCCGGCGTTCTCGGTGTTGGCGGAAGTCGCCGTCACCGTGAACCGGACCGACGTCGTCGCCCGCGCTGGGAACGCCACGATCGTGGCGGAGCCGTTGTTGTTCAGCGCCGGCACGGTCACGGTCGAGCCGTCCGAGAACGTCAGCGTGCCACCTTGGATGTGGTCGGCCCCGTTGGGCCGGTCGAAGAGCTGCACACGGTCGAGAGTCTGCGCCTGCGTCCACTGCAGCTGCAGCCACGCGCCCGCACGCTGTCCGTCGGAGGACCACTCGGCTGCGGAGTTGCCGGGGTAGCCCGCCACCACCGCATCGATCGCCGCCGTCGCCGGCTGACCGGTCGCCTGCGATGACGCCGACACCAGCGCGTTCCGCGCCGCGTTGGGTCCGCTGTACGCCGCCGGGCCCGGTGTCGGCGTCGGGGTCGGCGACGGGTCGCCGTTGTACGTCTCGATCTCCGCGAGCCCGATGTTGTCGGTGCTGCCGGAGGCCGAGGTCACCGTGAACCGCACCGACGTCGTCGACCGCGCCGGGAACGTCACCTCCGTGACGGAGCCGTTGTTGTTCAGCGCGGGCACGGTCACCGTCGAGCCGTCCGAGAACGTCAACGTCCCGCCCAGCACCTGATCCGCCGCATTCGGTCGATCGAAGAGACGGACCCGGTCGAGAGTCTGCGCCTGCGTCCACTGCAGCTGCAGCCACGCGCCCGCACGCTGTCCGTCGGAGGACCACTCGGCTGCGGAGTTGCCGGGGTAGCCCGCCACCACCGCATCGATCGCCGCCGTCGCCGGCTGACCGGTCGCCTGCGACGACGCCGACACCAGCGCGTTCCGCGCCGCGTTGGGTCCGCTGTACGCCGCCGGGCCCGGTGTCGGCGTCGGAGTGGGTGTCGGCGTCGGCGTCGGCGTCGGAGTCGGCGTCGGCGTCGGCGTCGGCGTCGGAGTCGGCGTCGGAGTCGGAGTCGGAGTCGACGTCGGGTTGCCGTTGTACACCTCGATCTCCGCCAGTCCGACGTTCGCGGTCGCCGAGGAGGTCGCCGTCACCGTGAAGCGGATCGTGCGCGCGGCGCGGGCCGGGAAGGTGACCACCGTCGCCGAGCCGTTGTTGTTCAGCGCCGGCACCGTCACCGTCGAGCCGTCCGAGAACCGCAGCGTTCCACCCTGGATGTGATCGGATCCGTTGGGCCGGTCATAGAGGATTACTCGGTCGACTGTCTGCGGGTCCGCCCAGGCCAGCTCAAGCCATGCGCCGGAGCGCTGGGAGTCGGACGACCACTCGGCTGTGTCGTCGGCCGGGTAGCCGGAGACGACGGCGTCGATCGCGTTCGTGTCCTCCTGACCGTCGCTCTCCGACGATGCGCGCACGGTGGCGTTGCGCGCGATGTTCGGACCGTCGTACGGAGCGGGCCCCGGCAGGGGCGTGACAGCCGCTGGCAGGGGGGCGAGGTACTGCCGCTCCATCCACTGTGCTTCGACACCGCCAGGGCACGTGGTGTTCGGGCAGAGGAGCTGGTCGTACTTCGCGTAGCTGAGCAGAGCCGCCCGCTTGTCCTCCAGCGCCTGATCCGTCACGTTCGCCGGGGAGTTCTTCGACCCGTACCCCACGTACGCCCGCACCTCGCCGCGGTAGGCGTCGAGCGCCTCGACGGAGAACAGCGCGGCGGCACGGTGATCGGAATGGTCGCCCTGCCCGGTGCGGGCGTCCTGGATGCGGACGGTGCTCGGCTGCGTGTCGTCGAGGATGGCCGTCAGCGTCGCGAGCAGCTCGCTGCGTGTGTACGTGGCGGAGGCGTCCAGCGCGCGCAGCGACGGGATGACCCCGTCCCACAGCCGTTGCAGGGACGTGCCTCCGGTGCTCGAGAATCCGCTGCCGCTGAGACCGCCGTCCGGCAGCCTCAGGAAGATGTCGACGACCTGCCCCGCACCGGGGCTGGTCACCGCCTGCACCGTGCGACCGGCGTATGTGGGGCGCGAACTCGTCCATGTCGCGCCGGGTGCGAGCTCGAGCAGGGTCGCGTAGGCGGCCTGCGATCCGAGCTCCCGACGCTGCCAGTAGTCGGCGCTGCCTCCCGAGTCGCCGGCGGTGAGGAACACGTTCACGAGGCAGTCGCCTGCGGCGAGACTGTTCTGGATGTCCGGGTTCATGAACAGCAGGTCATCATCCTGGTGCGCGATGATCGACAGATCCGTCTCCGCGCAGTCGGCCGCGCTCGCGGTCGTCGGGATGCCGAGGACCGCCGCTCCCGCGACGAGGACGACGGTCAGCGCGATCCCCAGCCATCGTCCCGTGCGGGACAGGTAATCAGACACGGTGGTACTCCCCAGATGTGTTGAAGGCACCGAGCGGGCGGGGCTCATGGCCGCGCCGCCGCTCGGAGGATCTCCGCGTGGTCGGCGACCATCGCGGGTTCGGTGAAGGGCGCCGGCGTGGCGGGCACTCGCTGTCGAGCCATCCGACTCACGCGCAGCAGCGCCCGTGCGAACTCCGCGCGGTTGCGCTGATGGCGCTGACGACGGGCGCGAGCGAGTTCGCGCTGCGATGCGTCCGGCAGTGCGCTCGGCACGACCTCGCCCCAGCCGTCTGCGGCTTCCACCAGCTGCCGCGTGAAGCCGACATCGGACAGCACGACGGGGAGGCCGCACGAGACGGCCTCTAGCGCCGAGATGGGCCCGCCCTCGGAGAACGAGTCGAGCGCATAGACGTCGGCGGCGGCGAAGAGCACCCAGGGGTCGGATTCGCCCAGGAGATGCACGCGGTGGCCCCGATCGTGAGCGCGTCGCAGCACATCGGCTCGACGCACCTCGAGCCAGCTGCTCGGCGCCCCTGCCAGGACGAGACGCAGCCGCGGCTCGCTCTCCGCCGCGAGCAGGAAGGCGTCGACGAGGCCCGCCGCGTTCTTCTGGTCGCTGAAGCGCTGCAGTCCGACGACGAGGATGTCGTCGTCCTCCAGATCGGGGACAACCGCCGAGACGAGACCCCGCGCCGCCGGGCGGGAGAGCGGACTGCGCGAGCTCGCCCGGCTCACGCCGTTGACGACTGTGCGCGGGAGCGGACGTCCCGTCCGCTCGGCGACGAATCGTGCGACCGCGTCGCTCACGGCGATGGACGATGGCGCGGCGTCGACGAGATCCCTGAGGTGCTGCCACGCGGAGTCGTCCAGATAGGACTCGAGCGCGTGGAAGACCGGCACCGTGCGATGCCCGAAGGCGATCAATGGGGTGACCAGCTCAGGATCTGCCCGATGCAGCTGGATGACGTCGGGTCCGACGAGGCGAAGCCTGTCTGTGGTCTCGTGAGGAGCGACCACGTCGACGTCGACGCCCGCCGCCCGAAGCCGACCGGCGGTGGCGCCATCCTGAGTGGCGAGCACATGCACCTCCACACCGTGAGCGGGCAGGCCGAGCGCCAGGGTCTCGACGACCGTCTCGACTCCTCCCGAGTCGAGCGCGCCGGCGACGAGCACGCAGCGCAATGCCCGCCGACTCCCGTCTGACGAGCCGGCCTGGACGACGAGAGCCATCTCCTCTGCCGCCCGCGCTGAATCGGCCCGTGCGGGCGCTGCCGCAACGGCCGGCAGTCCGGAGCGAACGGCGACGACTCCGAGCAGGCGGTTCCAGCGCCCGAACCGCCACCGCGCGGGCACGAGGTCCGTCACCACGGTGAGCGCCCAGACTGCGAGGACGGCCGAGGATCGACATGCGCGGACGACAGCCCGCGGGAAGCGCGCCATGGGGTGATGGTCCCACTTCCGGCGCTTGTTCGTCAGCACCTTCATGCGCTCATCGCCCGGAGCTCGCGCTTTCCCCATCGCCAGACGACGGCGAGGTAGACAGCGACGGCCGCGAACCCGCCGACCAGCAGCGCCGGAAGAGCACTGCCGATCAGTGCCACGGCGAGCCCCGCGACCGCGAAGGCGGGGACCGTGGCGACCGTCGGCCACACAGCACCGCGCAGCAGCGCGCCCAATCGCACACCGCAGCGGCGGAGGGCGATGAGGTACATGGGGAGGATGACCACCAGCGCGACCACGACGTGGACCCACGCCGCGCCGACGATCCCGAACGAGGTGGTCGCGAGGACCATCCCGACCACCAGTGCGAGCAGCCAGGCGATCTGCACCCACAGCACGGGGCGCGCGTGCCCGCGCGCGTAAAGGAAGCCGTTGAAGATGTCGAAGAGCACCCGGAGCGCGCCGAAGACGCCCAACGCGGAGAGCACGGGAGCCGACGTCAGCCAGCGTTCCCCGTACAGCACAGAGATCAGCGGCGCGCTCACCACAGCGAGGACGGCGCCGGCAGGCAGCGCACCCGCCCAGCCGAGCGCGGTCACCCTCGCGAGGCTCGACGACGCGTCGTCCGTGCGGGAGAAGTATGGAAGGGCGATAGCGCGCACGCTCTGCGAGAGGGCGCTCATCGGCCAATTCGAGATGTTGAAAGCGAGAACGTAGTAGCCCAGGGCAGTCGCGCCGGCGATGCGCACGAGGACGATGTTGTCGACGTTGAGGAGTCCCCACGCCAGCAGGTTCGCCGTGGCGATGGGGAGGCCGAACGCCAGCACCGGTCGCACCCGCTCGCGGTCGAGACCGTAGCGCGGCCTCTCCTTGGCGAGGACGAATTGGAGGGCCGACGAGACGACCTGAGCGCTCACACGCCCAATGGCGAGGCCCATCACGCCGAACCCGGCGAACACCAGCAGCAGGGTGACGACGGTGGAGACGACGAAGTCGACGACGCCGATCCAGAACAGCTCGCGCTGCTGGAAGCGTCGCAGCAGCATGGCGTAGGGCACGATGCTGACGCCGGCGAGAAACAGCGTGAGCGCGAGGACCGCGATGGCGGGCGCGGCGGCTTCGCTGCCGAGGACCTGCGCGACGAAGCCGCTTGAAGCGATCGCGAGCGCGGTCGTGACCGCGCCGCTGACCATGCCCAGGGTGGCGACCGTCGGGGCGATCTTCTCGGGCTCCTCGGATCGGATGAGGTCCGCGGAGAGCCCGAGGTCCGCGACCGTCATGAGGATGGACTGCACGGTGAGCGCGACGGCGTACACGCCGAACTGCTCGGGAGTGAGGATGCGCGCCAGCACGATCCCGACGACGAGGCTCCCCATCCGCAGGACGATGGAGCTCACGCCGCCCCAGGCGGCGCCCCGCACCGCTTTGGACTTCAGCTCGACGTCCGTCATCGCCGCCGCCCTTCCTCAGAAGAGCGAGCAGATGCAGATCGCGCGACCGCGGACCCAGATTTCCCCATGTGCGTTTCCCCAGAACCGGAAGAGCGTCCGCCCGGATGCGAGACGCTCCCTTCAGAGGGGAAGAGCCGTAGACGCGATCCCTGATACATCTCCCGCGCCACGGCGGTGATCACGACGCGCCCGGGAACTCGTTCGGGTCGGCGTGTATCAGGAGGGGTGCGGGGTGCTCTTCCTCATCGACGGGGACCACGCCGCAGCATGTCTGCGGCCACAGACTCCGGTGCCGATGCCGACCCCCGCGGCGCCCGCACCGGAAACCTCGGCCCTCGCGGCCGAGCAGGGTGGGGAGGGCTGCAACCCTCACACCGCCCCGGTGGCGCGCCGGAAGCGCCACCGGGGCCTTTCTCTTCTCAGAATCCGGAGCCGTAGCAGAGGAACGGCGAATCGTGGCCGGTCTCGGCGACCGCCGCCGCAAGCGCCTCTGCCGGGTCGAGCCGGGCGGCGAGCCCCTCGTGCATGACGCTCAGCAGCTCGCACGCCACGTCGTCGGCGACGGTGACGGGGGCGGCGATCACGCAGCGGGCACCGGCGTGCAGCCAGGCCCTCGCCATCCCGATCGCCTCTTCGCCCCATCGCACCGACGACCGACCGAGCTCGCACGCGGAGAGCACCACGAGGTCCGGTGCCTTCGCGATGGCGTCGATGTCGTACCCGAACAGCGTGCCGTCTGCCAGCTCGAATCCCGACAGCAACGGCGAGTCGGCGGAGTGGCGGCCGTGCGCGACGACGTGCAGCACATCCACCTCCTCGGCGAGCGCCGTGGCGTGCTCGACGCGGGCCGCGCCATCCGCCAGAACATGGACGGCGTCTCCGCCCGAGCCGCGCGCGCGGCGCTCCGCCTCGAGCCACCACGGCCGCGCGCCGGACTGGGCTTCCTCCGTGCCACGCGCGATCCGCGGCCCGACGACGAACCCGGCGCGCTCGAGCGCGAACGGCGTGCGGCTGCCGTGCGCCCAGCGCGACGCGGAGCGGACGTTCGTGATCACTCGCCCGCGGAGGGCGGGCAGCATCCCCCACGGCGTGCCGTGCAGTTCGCCCGGAACCGTGATGAGAACGCGGCGCGCATCGCCGGCGATCCGCATCGCATCGTCGACGAGCGCCTGCGACAGCCGAGCCAGTCGCCGCTCCAGGGTCTCCCGGATGAGGCGCCCGGCCGGGCTGCCGTGAGTCGCGGCCGCCGCATTCAACTCGCTGTGGAGGCCGTCGTGCAGGTCGCGCACCGCGCGCCAGGAGAGGTCCACCAGCGCCGGCGGAGCCTGCCGACCCACCACGAGGCACGTGAGCCGACCACGCGCGTACACGAAGCTCAGCAGCACCGTCTCGTCGTCGAGGTACTCGCGGAACTCGTGCAGCGTCAGCGACGGCGGCCCGTCGATGGACGAGGTCCCGACCCACTGCCGCTCGCTCACGCGACGTCGCAGGGCCACCACGCGCGGATCGTCCGCCCAGTCCGGCGTCGCCAGCTCGGCGCGCAGCGCGCGGATCTCCGCGAGGTCGGCGGCGTGCCGAGGGTCCTGCGGAGGTCGCACCGGCGACACCTGCTGGGTGAAGTGGCGCGCGTACTCCGACCACTCGAACACGACCTCCGGCTTCCCGGAGCGGATGCTGGCCGCGATCCCCTCGGCGAAGACGCCGGTGCCGTGGATCGCCGCTGACGACAGCATGTCGAGCGATCCGAAGGAGCGCTGCCACGCGGACACCTCGCGGATCCCGTCCGCGGCATGCCGCCGCGCGTCGGCGTCGCGCCCGAGCGCCGCGGACCGCGCGGCCCGCGCCTCGTGGGCGAGGACGCGCACCGAAAGCGGGTCGTCGGGATCGAGCCGCGGGGCACGGCGAGGCGGATGGCCGCTGCGCGACAGGGCGGCATCCCGCACGTACCCCAGGGCACGGGCTTCCACTCGGAAGCCGAAGCGCGACAGCCTGCGCGCCGTGTGCGCGCACGCCGCCTCCAGGTCCGCTGACACGGGCTTCGACGACGTCCGATCGGCTGTGGGCGTGAGCAGCGCGCGCAGCCGCACGCCGTCGGCCCGCACCTCCCAGGAGTCGCTGCCGAGCGCGCGGAAGCGCTGGGCCGCGCGCTGCGCGACCTGCGCCGCCCTGGCCGGGTCGTACCCCAGCAGCGTCTGCGCGAGCTGCAGCTCGGCCTCGCCGCGGGTCTGCGGCCGACGCAGGCGCCCGAAGGCGCGTGCGGCCTGCTCCAGCAGCGCCGCCGACTCGTGCAGCTGGCCGGCCTCGCGCAGCGCTTCCGCGCGGTCGAGATCGGAGATCGCCGCAGCCAGCGGCGACTCCCGCCCGAGTTCGTCGCGCGCGGCGTTCATCTGGGTGAGCGCGAGCACGAGGTCGCCCGCCAGCAGGGCGGTGTACCCGAGGTTGTGGCGCGCCTGCGCCTCCCCCGCGGCGTCGCCCAGTTCGGCGAACAGCTCGGCCGCCGCCGCGAACTCGTCTGCGCATTCCCGCAGCCGGCGCCGCTGCAGCAGGGCGACGCCGTGGTTGAGGAGCACGTTCGCGCGAGCGACGGGGTCCTCGACGAGGGCCACGGCCGTCCGGAACAGCGCGAGTGCGGCGTCCACTCCGCCGCGGTGGAGCACGAGCGTGCCGAGCTGCCCGGAGAGGATGCCCCGGGTGGCGGGCGGCAGCTCGGGCAGCGCCAGCGCCGTCCGGCACAGCAGCTCCGCGCCCGAGGTGTCGCCGAGCTGCCCCATGGCGTAGGCCAGCGGCGCGCTGATCCGCGCCCGCAGCCCGTCGCCGTCCGCGCTCTCGAGGGCGTGCGCGAGGATCCGTCGCGCGTTGCGCAGTCGCCCTCGGCCGTTCTCGGCGATGCCGCGGCTCAGGAGCTCCTCGGCGGAGAGCGCCTCGAGACCGGAGCGCGCCCAGTACTCACCCGGCGCAGCACGGCCGTGGTCTGACATCCGCCCTCCCCCGGCCGGTCGATCCGGTCACTACCGTATCCGGGAATCCTGCTCACCCGAAGACGGCGGGGGAATTCGACGTCAGATGTCGAACCAGGGCGTCGTGAACTCGCGCATCGCCTCGTTCTGCTGCACGACCATCCGCACGCGGGAGCGGCCGCGACGGACGTGGTCGAACGCGAAGCGGCCGTCGCCGACCGTCTGGGCGCTCCACTCCTCGTCCTCCTGCGCCAGGCGCGCCGCGAGGACCGCCGGTCGCGACCATCCGTCGACGCGGACGACACCCGATTGCGGCGCTGCAAGGTGCAGCAGCACCTCGGTGCCGTCGCCCTCGAACTGCACGGTGCGGTTGCCGTCCTCGCCGCGGACGGCGACCTCGACGCCCTCCACGAGGGTCAGCAGCTGGAACTCGCGGTTGAGGTCGTCAACGGCGACGGCCGCGATCATGCGCTCGGCGAGTCCGGCGGGCACCGGGTCGACGTCCTCCCACGCGCTTCGCAGCGCGGCGAACAGCTCGCGGTTTTCTCCGCCGTCGGTCCCCGTCATGGGGTCCCCCCATCTCGCAGGTCTGAATCCAGTTTCGCACGCAGCTTGGCAAGGCAGCGCTGGCGCGTGGGGCCGATGCTTCCCATCGGCATATGAAGGTCGGCGGCGATCTGCGCATAGTCAGGTCGATCGTCGAAGGCCACGATGCGCAGCAGCCGCTGACACCGCTCGTTGAGCGTCTGCACGGCGGTCCAGAGGCGATGCGACGTGTCGCGCTCGGCCACGTCTTCCTCGGCGGCGCGCTGGGTGGGCAGCCTTCCCTCGAGCTCGTCGTCGGGGAGGCTGTCGGCGCGCCGGTCGATCCGCGACACCCGCCACGCCTCGCGGCGCGCGGTCGTGCTGAGCCAGCCGTACACGGCGGTCGCGTGCGTGATCGACCCGTTCTTGCGCACGAGCGTGAGCCAGGTCGACTGGATGACGTCCTCGGCGGCGGCCTTCGGAAGACCGTAGGCCCGCACGTGGTGCCACAGCACAGGGGTCATGACCCGCACCAGCTCGTCGATCGCGCGCGGATCGCCGTCGCGCCAGCTCTCGAACGATCGCGCCGCGCGCTCCCAGCGTGCAGCAGCGACCCCGGAGTCGTGATCGGCATCGCTCTGCACGTCTTCGGGCGACGAGGAGAGCGTCCCCGGGGAGTCATCTCCCGAGGGGACCGACAGAGACAGGTCATCCATGTCGCACTCATTGTGCCCATATACGGAAGGAGTCATGCAAATCCACCCTGATACGTGACGAGGTCGTGATGCAGGAAACGTCCAGGCTCGCGCGTCAGAGGTCGCTGCCGGGGACCGCGAAGGTGTCGCACGCGTTCACTCCGCCCTCGTAGCCGGTCTGGAACCACCGCGTCCGCTGCTCGCTGGAGCCGTGGCTCCAGCTGTCGGGGTCGACGGCGCCGCCGGACTGCTGCTGGATGTGGTCGTCGCCGACCGCGGCCGCCGCGTCGATGGCGTCGCGCATCTGCGCGGCCGTGGGCGCCTGGAGGTACGCGACGCCGTTGTCGTCCTCCTGCTCCGCCATGTGACCGATCCACACCCCGGCGTAGCAGTCGGCCTGCAGCTCGGTGCGGACGCTGTCGCTGTCGGCCCCCGTGCCGCCGCCCTGATGCGCGGCCAGCGCGCCGGTCAGGCCCTGCACGTGGTGCCCGTACTCGTGGGCGAGCACGTACAGCTGCGCCAGGTCGCCCGCCTCCGCGTCGTAGCGCTCGCGCAGGAGCGAGAAGAAGGTCGGGTCGATGTAGACCGTGCGGTCGGGCGGGCAGTAGAACGGCCCCGTCGCGTTCGACGCCGTGCCGCACGAGGTGGAGGCCTGTCCGTCGACGATGATGAGATCCGGCTCCTGATAGCCCTCCACCGTCTCGCCCCAGAACTCGTCCAGCGCCAGCGACCCGGCGGCCAGGCGGCAGTCGTCGTTCTCGTTCGCGTCGCGGCCGGTCTGGCAGTCCGCGATCACGGTCTCCCCGCCTCCCCCGCCCTGCGCCGCCTGCTGCTGCCCGAGACCCCCGAGCAGCGCGCTGAGGTCGCCGCCGGTCAGCAGGTTGAGGAGGAGGAAGCCCAGGCCCAGCACGCCGACCGTGCCGCCGCCCGCGATCGCGGTGGTGCGGCCGCGGCGACGCGCGCGGTTCCGGCTCACATCGGCGTTGTCGTTGAACGTCATGGGCGACACCGTACTGCTGCGCAACCGGCGTCTTCTCGGCCTTGACGCCTAGCCTGGATCCGTGCCCGCGAAGATCCTCCTGTACTACCTCTTCACCCCCATCGCGGACCCGGAGGCCATCCGCCTGTGGCAGCGCGACCTCTGCGAGCTGCTGGGTCTGCGCGGGCGGATCCTCCTCTCGAAGGACGGGATCAACGGCACCGTCGGCGGCGACATGGACGCGCTCAAGCGCTACATCCGCAAGACGAAGGACTACGCGCCCTTCAGGGGCATCGACTTCAAGTGGTCGTCCGGCAGCGGGCTCGATGCGGATGGCCGGAGCCTCGACTTCCCGAGGCTGACCGTGAAGGTGCGCGATGAGATCGTCTCCTTCGGCGCCCCCGACGAGCTCCGCGTGGACGAGAACGGGGTGGTCGGCGGCGGCACGCACCTCAGCCCCGGCGCGCTGCACAAGCTCGTGGCGGAGCGCGGCGACGACGTCGTCTTCTTCGACGGCCGCAACGCGTTCGAGGCGGCGATCGGCCGCTTCCGCGACGCGGTGGTGCCCGATGTCGCCACCACGCGCGACTTCATCGCCGAGCTCGACTCCGGTCGCTACGACGACCTGAAGGGGAAGCCGGTGGTGACGTACTGCACCGGCGGCATCCGCTGCGAGGTGCTGTCGAGCCTCATGACCGCGCGCGGCTTCGGCGAGGTGTACCAGCTGGATGGCGGCATCGCCCGCTACGGCGAGACCTTCGGGAACACCGGCCTGTGGGAGGGCTCGCTCTACGTCTTCGACGGGCGCGAGTCGATGACCTTCGGCGACGGCGCGGCCGTCATCTCCCGCTGCTCGCGCTGCGACGCCCCCTCGGCCAGGATGGTCGACTGCGTGGACGACGCGTGCCAGGTGCGCGTGGTGCTGTGCGAGGGCTGCGGCGATGCGTCGCCCTGCCCGCGGCACGAGGCCGCCGCCGCCTGATCGCTCAGGGCGCCCAGGCCTGCCGCGTGGTGCGCACCCGCTCGCCGCTCTCGGCGGCCCTCGCCACGGCCATTCCGAGGAGATGGTCCTGCGCGGCCTCCGCGAGGCCGTACCAGCCGTCGCCGCCGCGCACGTACGCCGCCATGCGCGCGAGGCACTCCGCGACGGCGATCTCGTCGTCGCTGAGCGGCGCCGGAGCGAACGGATTGCGGTACAGCCATTCCCCGCCGCCGGTGAGGCCACGGAGGAAGTGCCCCTCGAGATTCGTGAAGTGCCCGGTGTCGACGCGGCGGATGCGGTACTCCATCGGCGTGCGCGCGTCCTGCAGGTACCGCACGTCCAGCCCGTCGATCTCGCCCCGCTCTCCGCGGGCGAGAAGACGGGTGCCGCGGATCCACGACCGGTTCTGCTGCGGCGCCCAGTCGTAGACGCCGAGTCGGCCGCCGAAGTCGAGTTGGGCGAGGGTGAGCTCGGCGGTCAGCAGCTCCTCGCGCGCCGGATCGCCGCCACGGCCGGGGCCGCCGACCAGCGGTGCGTCGAAGCGCGCCGCCGTGATCGCGGCGTCGTCGAATCCGACGCCGAGCATCCGCCGCATCACGCTCATGGCGTGGTACCCGTGGCTGACCGAGACGCGGCACTCGCGCACCTCGCCGAGCACTCCCGACCGGGCGATGCCGAGCTGCGCGGCGATGAGCGGCTGCAGGTGATACTGCTCCGCGACCTGGACGGGCGCGTCCCGGCCGACGGCGCGGAACAGGGAGGTGAGGTCGTCCACGGAATCCGCCGGTGGCGTCTCGGTGAGCACGGGGAGGTCTCGGCGCACGGCATCGGCGATGAGCTCGGGCGCCGCCGTGCGGGGCACGGAGAGGACGAGGAAGTCGGGGCGACGGTGCGCGAGGAGCGCGTCGAGCGAGGCGAATGCGGGCGCTCCCCACTCGGCCCTCATCTGCTCGGCCGCCGCGGCATCGCGCACGACGAGTCCCGCGATCCGGAGCCGATCGGGAAGCGCGGCCGCCACCCGCAGGATGAACCGCGCGCGCCATCCGGCCCCCACGACGGCGAGCGAGACCGGCTCTGCGCTGTCGGCGTTCGTGCGGCCGCTGTGCATGCGCCCTCCTGTTCCGCGGCCCACCCTAGCGGGGGCGGCGACCGCGTGACGGCGTGCGACGGCGGGCGACAGAGCATCCCTCGGCGCCCGTTACCGTTGTCGTATGCACGATCCCACCCCCACGGAAGTTCTCGACGCCGTCGGGCGACTGGAAGCGGAGCAGGAGATGCCCGAGCGGATGCGCGCGGATGTCCGCCTGCTCGGCTCCCTGCTCGGCCAGGTGCTCCGCGAGAGCGGCTCCGCAGACCTGTACGAGGACGTCGAGCGGCTCCGCGTGGCCACGATCCACGCCTACACCGACCCGAGCCCGGAGGCGTTCGAC
The DNA here is from genome assembly GCF_009735645.1 of Microbacterium oryzae. Lineage (NCBI taxonomy): Bacteria > Bacillati > Actinomycetota > Actinomycetes > Micrococcales > Microbacteriaceae > Microbacterium > Microbacterium oryzae. The sequence continues at coordinate 2,003,518 of NZ_CP032550.1, forward strand.
CGGGCTGCCCGGGTCGCGGACTCCTTCTCGGTGCAGCGGGCGGACGAGGTCGCGCGCGCCTTCACCTGCTACTTCCACCTCGTGAACCTCGCCGAGGAGCACCACCGCGTGCGGGTGCTGCGCGAGCGCGACGGCCAGCCCGAGCGCGACCCCCGCGGCACGATCGCCGGCGCGTACGCCGAGCTCGCCGCCGAGGTCGGCGAGGACGCCGCGCGCGAGCGCCTCCAGGCCCTCCGATTCCACCCCGTCTTCACCGCGCACCCCACCGAGGCCCGGCGTCGCGCGGTCTCCACGGCCATCCGCCGTCTGTCGACGCTCGTCGACGAGCTCGGTGCCGCGCCGGAGAGCAGCGCGGCGCAGCAGCGCACCACGCGCCTCATGCTCGAGGAGATCGACACCCTGTGGCGCACCGCGCCCATCCGCGCCGAGAAGCCGTCGCCCACCGACGAGGTGCGGACGGTCATGGCCGTGTTCGACGACACCCTCTTCACGACCGTGCCGGAGATCTACCGCCGGGCGGACGAGGCCATCCGCGGCGGCATCGACGGCGATCAGCCCCCGCTCGTGCGCCCGTTCGTGCGCGTGGGCACCTGGGTCGGCGGCGACCGCGACGGCAATCCGTTCGTCACCGCGAAGGTGAGCCGCCAGGCGGCGGCGATCGCGAGCGAGCACGTGCTGCTCGGTCTCGAGCGCGCGGCGCAGCGCGTGGGGCGCGGGCTCACGCTCGACGCGTCGACCACTCCTCCGAGCGATGAGCTGCTCGCGCTCTGGGAGCGGCTGCGCAGCGCGGACGAGGACGCCGCCGTCGAGATCGCCAAGCGCTCGCCGAACGAGCCGCATCGCCGCGTCGTGCTCCTGCTCTCGCGCAAGATCGCCGCGACGCGCACGCGCGATGCCGACCTCGCGTACCGCGACCCCGAGCACCTGCTGGCGGATCTCCGCATCGTGCAGGCGTCGCTCGCGCAGGGCGGCGCCGCACGCCAGGCCTACGGACAGCTGCAGCAGCTCATCTGGCAGGTGGAGACGTACGGCTTCCACCTCGCCGAGCTCGAGGTGCGCCAGCACTCGGCCGTGCACGCGAAGGTGCTCGCCGAGCTCGACGCGGGCGGCGCCCGCAGCGAGCAGACCGAGGAGGTGCTGGAGGTCTTCCGCGCGATCTCCTTCATCCAGGAGCGCTTCGGCCCGCGTGCGGCCGGCCGCTACATCGTCTCGTTCACGCAGTCCGCTGAGGACCTCGCGAACGTGCACCGCCTCGCCCGGTACGCGGTCGGCGAGGGCGGCACCCCGCCCGTGCTCGACGTCATCCCGCTCTTCGAGACGTTCGCCGACCTGCAGGCGGCCCCGGCCATCCTCGCGGAGATCGTCGACCACCCGGAGTTCTCGGCGCGGCTCGAGGCCACCGGACGCCGCCTCGAGGTCATGCTCGGCTACTCCGACTCGTCCAAGGACGTCGGCCCCGTCGCGGCGAACCTCGCGCTGTACGAGGCGCAGGCCCTGATCGCGGCGTGGGCGCAGGAGAGCGGCATCGAGCTGACCCTCTTCCACGGCCGCGGCGGCGCCCTCGGCCGCGGCGGCGGGCCGGCGAACAGCGCCATCCTCGCCCAGCCCCCGCACTCGGTCGACGGGCGCTTCAAGCTCACCGAGCAGGGCGAGGTCATCTTCGCCCGCTACGGCGACCCCGACATCGCGATGCGCCACGTCGATCAGGTGGCCGCGGCCATCCTCACCGCGTCGGCGCCCTCGAACGAGGAGCGGAACCGCACGGCCGCCGAGCACTACGCCGACATCGCCGAGGTGATGGAGACGACGTCGCGCGCGCGGTTCTTCGACCTCGTCAAGGCTCCGGGCTTCGCGCCCTGGTTCGCGACGGTGACGCCCATGGAGGAGGTCGGGCTGCTCGCGCTCGGCTCCCGTCCCGCCCGGCGCGGGCTGTCGGTCGAGTCGCTCGAGGACCTCCGGGCCATCCCCTGGGTCTTCGCGTGGACGCAGGCGCGCATCAACCTCGCCGGATGGTTCGGGCTGGGCACCGCGCTGGAGTCCGTCGGCGACGAGGCGCGGCTGAAGGAGGCCTACGCACAGTGGCCGCTCTTCCGCACGATGATCGACAACGTCGCGATGAGCCTCGCGAAGGCCGACGACCGGATCGCGCGGCAGTACCTCGCGCTCGGCGACCGCGAGGACCTCGCGCAGCTCGTGATGGACGAGATGACGCTCACGCGCGCCTGGGTCATCCGCATCGCGGGCGGCGACGGCCTGCTGGCGAACAAGCCGGTGCTGCAGCGCGCGGTGAAGCTCCGCAGCCCGTACGTCGACGCGCTCTCGCTCCTGCAGCTGCGGGCGCTCCGCGCGCTGCGCGACGCCCCGGCCGACCTGCCCGCCGACCCCGAGCAGCAGCGACTGCTGCTCCTGTCGGTCTCGGGCGTCGCGGCCGGCCTCCAGAACACCGGGTGAGTTCGCGCTCCCCCTCCGGCATGTCCCGCCTGTGCACGTCATGACCGCCTCTTGGCGTGAACGAGTGGGACATGCCGGATTATCCTGAGCGGATGGCGGGGCGGGCGGCGAGAGCCACCATGAAGGACGTGGCGGCGCTGGCCGGCGTGTCCGCGAAGACCGTCTCGAACGTCGTCACCGGCACCACGTACGTGCGTCCGGAGACGACCGAGCGCGTCGAGGCCGCCATGCGCGAGCTCGACTTCGTGCCGAACCTCAGCGCGCGCGGACTGCGCAACGGCCGCTCCGGCACCATCGCCGTCGCGCTCCCCGACCTCGGCACCGCGTTCTCCGCCGAGCTGCTGCACAGTCTCGTCGAGGTGGCGCACGAGCGCGGATTCGCCGTGCAGGTCGAGGAGACCGCCTCCGACCCCGGCCGCGAGTACGAGCTGCTCTCGCGCGCCCGCGCTCACCTCATCGACGGCCTCATCCTCAACCCCATCCGCTTCGAGGACAGCGCCATCGGGCACGCCGATCACCTGCCGCCGGTCGTCCTCATCGGCGAGGTCGAGCAGCGCGTCGCCGACCGCGTGCACGTCGACAGCCTCGCCGCGTCGCGCGAGATCACGCGGCACGTCATCGGGCAGGGCGCGCGCCGCATCGCGGCCGTGGGCGGGGATGGCGATGACGCGTCGGCGACGGCGACGAGCCGCGTGCGCCTGGCCGGGTATCGCGACGCGCTCGCGGAGGCCGGGATCCCCGCCGACCCGGCGCTCGAGATCAGCAGCCTCCCGTGGACGGTCGGCTCCGGCGCCGCCGCGGTCGAGCATCTCCTCGCGCGGGGGGCGCGCTTCGACGCGATCGTCGCGTTCACCGACTCCCTCGCCGCCGGCGCGCTGCACGCCCTCCACGCGCACGGCCTCCGCGTGCCCGAGGATGTCCTCCTCACGGGGTTCGACGACGTCGAGATCGCGCGCTTCACCACCCCCTCGCTCACGACCATTCGCTTCGACCGTCGCGCCTTCGCCCGCGAGGCGCTGACTCTGCTCGAGTGGCGCATGGGCGACCGCGCGCACGCGCCGCGCGCGGTGCGCGTTCCGTACGAGCTCGTCATCCGCGGCAGCACGTCCCGCTGATCCCGAGTCGCCCCGAGCCCTGCTCCCCGGGACACCGCGCAGGAGATCCGGCGCGGCGAGGGCCCTCGACCCGCGCGCTTCCGCGGCCACTTCGCGCGCACGGCGACCGATCTCCTGCGCACTGTCCCGCCCCTGCCCCTTGCGCGGCCGATTACATCGATGTAATGATGGCCGCACCCTGGTCACGAAGTCACGAAGTCACGAAGGAGTGACGATGGCGCCACCATCGCTTCATATGACGCGCCGGCAGCTGTTCGCCGGCGCCGCCGCACTCGCGGGAACCGCCCTCCTCGCCGGGTGCACGCCTCCCGGCAGCGCTCGCACCCCGCAGGAGCTGCAGTTCTGGCACCTCCTCAGCGGCGGTGACGGCGTCACGATGTCGGGCCTGCTCGACACGGTGAACGCCGCCCAGTCCGACTACCGCGTCCGCCCCACCGTGCTCGCGTGGGGGTCGCCGTACTACACGAAGCTCGCCATGGCGGCGACCGGCGGGCGCGCGCCCGAGGTCGCGATCATGCACGCGACGCGCGTCGCCGGCTATGCGCCCGGCGGCCTGCTCGACCCGTGGGACGTCGACCGGCTCGCCGAGCTCGGCGTCGACGAGTCCACGTTCCCGGCTCCCATCTGGGAGAAGGGCCACGCGGGAGGCGAGCTCTACAGCGTGGCGCTCGACGCCCATCCGTTCGTCCTCATGTTCAACACCGACATCTGCGACGCGGCGGGCGTGCTCGACAGCGACGGGCGCCTCAACCCGACGAAGAACCCGGACGAGTTCCTCGAGCTCACGCGCGCGGTCGCGGGCTCCGCCGAGGGGCACGGTCTCTCGTACGGCTACCTCGGCGACGGCGCGCAGATGTGGCGCCTGTTCTACACGCTCTACACGCAGCACGGGCTCGAGATGAAGCTCCCCGAGGGCGGCAAGAGCGAGCTCGATCAGGACGCCGCGGTCGAGTCGCTCGCCCTCATGCAGAGCCTGCTGGATGGCGAGATCGCGGCTCCGCAGAACGACTACCAGTCCGCGATCGCCGAGTTCGCGACCGGCCGGAGCGGCATGCTCCTCACCGGCGTGTGGGAGCTGCGCACGATGCAGGCCGCCGGCATCCCGTTCGACGCGACGACGATCCCGACCCTGTTCGGAACGGAGTCGGTCTACGCCGACTCGCACTCGTTCGTCCTGCCGCATCAGAACGACCCGGACCCGACCAAGCGCGACCTCTCGTACCGGTTCGTCGCCGACCTGCTGAAGGGGTCGTTCGACTGGGCGGAAGCGGGTCACATCCCGGCGTACCTCCCCGTCACGCAGTCCCCCGACTACGCCGACCTCGTGCCGCAGGCGCACTATGCGGAGGCCGCCGAGCACGTGGCGTACGACCCGCCGGCCTGGTTCACCGGATCCGGCTCCAACTTCCAGGGCGACTTCGGCGCCTCGGTGCAGGGCGCGCTGCTGAGCGGCGGCGACCCCGCCGCGGCGATCGCGGACTTCCAGCGCCGGGTCGACGCCGTGCTCTCCCGACCGAACCCCGCCGACCCCGAGGGGACGTGGCAGTCATGACGACGGCACCGCAGACCACCCGCGCGATCGTCACGGGCGCCGCCCGCGAGCGGCCGGGGCACGCGGGAGGCAAGCGCGGCGAGCAGCTGGTGAGCTGGGCGTTCCTCGCTCCGTTCCTCATCGCGTTCGCGCTCTTCCTCGTGTGGCCCATCCTGCACGGCATCTACCTGAGCTTCACCGACCAGTCGCTCACGGGCGCCGGCGGTGACATCATCGGCTTCGCGAACTACGCCGAGGCGCTGAGCGACCCGACCACGTGGCGCTCGATGGGCAACACCCTGCTGTTCACGGTGCTGTCGACGATCCCGCTCGTCGTGCTCGCGCTCATCATGGCGGTGCTCGTCGACCGCGGCATCCCCGGCCAGTGGCTGTGGCGGCTGTCGTTCTTCATGCCGTTCCTCCTGGCCTCGACCGTCATCTCGCAGATCTGGGTGTGGATCTTCAACCCGCAGATCGGCGCGGCGAACAACCTCCTGGAGGCTGTCGGCCTGCAGCCCATCGCGTGGCTGCAGAACCCCGACACGAACCTCATCGCCATCGTCATCGCCACGGTGTGGTGGACGGTCGGGTTCAACTTCCTGCTGTACCTCGCGGCCCTCCAGAACATCCCGGCCCAGCAGTACGAGGCCGCGTCGCTCGACGGCGCGGGCCCGTGGCGTCAGCTGTGGTCGATCACGATCCCCCAGCTCGGCCCCGCGACGGTGCTCATCGTCATGCTGCAGATCCTCGCGTCGCTGAAGCTGTTCGACCAGGCGTACCAGATGCTCGGCGGCGTCGCGAGCGACACCACGCGCTCCATCGTGCAGTACATGTACGAGGCCGGCTTCGTCGGCTACCGATTCGGCTACTCGGCCGCGATCTCCTACGTGTTCTTCGCGCTGATCGTCGTGATCGGCATCGCTCAGGCGCTCGTCGTCGGGCGCCGGAAGGAGCAGTGATGACCACCCTCACCGAGACCATCGTCGCGCCGACCGGCGCCGACGCGCACGAGCGCAAGCCCGGTTCGAAGCCGTTCAGCCCCCTGCGGGTCGTCGCGTTCATCGTGCTGCTGCTGATGGCGATCGGATGGCTGCTGCCGTTCCTCTGGGCGGTCGCGACGGCCTTCAAGACGGAGAACGACGCGGCCTCCGGCGATCCCTCCTGGATCGGTCCGAGCGGGCCGACCACGGAGGCCTTCACGGCCATCCTCTCGCAGGGGAACGTCTGGATCTGGGCATTCAACAGCCTGTGGACGTCGGTGGCGGTGACCCTGATCACCCTCGCGATCTCGGCGCTGGCGGCCTACGCGTTCTCGCGGATGGACTTCCGCGGTCGTCGGTGGCTCTACGTCGTCGTCATCGCCGGCATCGTCGTCCCGCCGCAGGCGCTCATCATCCCGCTGTTCTACGAGATGCTCGCCTTCCACCTCGTCGACACGCACTGGGGGCTCATCCTCCCCCAGGTCGTGGCGCCGGCGATGGTGTTCATCCTCAAGCAGTTCTTCGACGCCGTGCCCATCGAACTCGAGGAGGCCGCCCGCGTGGACGGCGCCAGCCGCTTCCGGGTGTTCTGGTCGATCGTGCTGCCGCTCTCGCGACCGATCCTCGCGTCGGTGGCGATCTTCGTGTTCATCGGCGCGTGGAACAACTTCCTCTGGCCGTTCCTCGTCATCAACGACACCACGCTCATGACGCTGCCGGTCGGCCTGCAGACCGTCATCAGCGCCTACGGCGTGCAGTACGCGCAGATCATGGCCCAGGCCGTGCTCGCCGCGCTGCCGCTCATCATCGTGTTCCTCATCTTCCAGAAGCAGATCGTCAAGGGCGTCGCGACCACGGGCTTCGGCGGCCAGTGATCTCGCGCACGCAGAACAGGAGAACCATGACCAGCGCCCGCATCACCATCGACCGCGACTTCACGATCGCCGACGTCCCGCGACGGCTCTTCGGCTCGTTCGTGGAGCACATGGGCCGGTGCGTGTACACCGGCATCTACGAGCCGGGGCACCCGCAGGCCGACGAGCGCGGCTTCCGACGCGACGTGCTGCAGCTCGTGAAGGAGCTCGGGCCCACCGTCATCCGCTACCCCGGCGGCAACTTCGTCTCCGGCTACCTCTGGGAGGACGGCGTGGGGCCGGTCGAGAACCGGCCGCGCCGCCTCGACGGGGCCTGGCACACGGTCGAGACGAACGCGTTCGGCCTGCACGAGTTCGTCGACTGGGCCAAGGAGGCCGACGTCGAGATCATGGAGGCCGTGAACCTCGGCACCCGCGGCGTCGAGGAGGCCCGCGCGCTCGTCGAGTACGCGAACCACCCCGGCGGCACGTACTGGTCGGACCTGCGCCGCAAGAACGGTGCGGCCGATCCGTTCGACATCCGCCTCTGGTGCCTGGGCAACGAGCTGGATGGCCCCTGGCAGATCGGACACAAGACCGCAGACGAGTACGGCCGGCTCGCGCAGGAGACCGCGAAGGCCATGCGCCTGGTCGACCCCACCATCGAGCTCGTCGCCGTCGGCTCGTCCAGCAGGGAGATGCCCACCTTCGGATCGTGGGAGCACACCGTGCTCACGCACGCGTACGAGGAGGTCGACTACATCTCCATGCACGCGTACTACCAGGAGCACGACGGCGATGCCGCGTCATTCCTCGCCGAGGGCGTCGACATGGACGCGTTCATCGACGGGGTCGTCGCCACGATCGACGGCGTGAAGGCCGCCGGCAAGCACCGCAAGCAGATCGACATCTCGTTCGACGAGTGGAACGTGTGGGACCAGACCCGCTACAACGAGATCGAGGCCCGCGAGATCGCCGCGGCGGGCTGGCGCGAGCACCCGCGCCTCATCGAGGACACCTACGACGTCACCGACGCCGTCGTCGTCGGCACGCTCCTCCACAGCCTGCTCCGGCACGGCGACCGCGTCCGCATCGCGAACCAGGCGCAGCTCGTCAACGTGATCGCGCCCATCCGCTCGGAGGAGGGCGGCCCCGCCTGGCGTCAGTCGATCTTCTGGCCGTTCGCCCGGATGGCCCAGCTCGCCAAGGGCCGGATCCTGCGGCTCGCGGTCGAGTCGTCGCAGATCCCCACGCGCAAGTTCGGCGACGTCGATGCGGTCGACGCCGCCGCCACGTGGGACGAAGCCGACGGGACCGTCGCGCTGTTCCTCGCCAACCGCTCGCTCGAGGAGTCCGGCGAGGTGACGGTGGACCTCCGCGGACTCTCGGCCACGGCCATCCGCTCGGCCGAGGTGCTCACCACGCCCGAGGGAGGCGACCGCGCCACGGCGAACGTCGAGGGCGACCAGGACCGCGTCGGGCTCGTGCCGCTGCGCGAGGTCGGCTTCGACGAGGGCACGCTGCGGGCGACGCTGCCTCCGCTGTCGTGGGCCGTCGTGGTGGTGGACGCCGCGAAGGCCTGACCGCACGCGGCGGCGGGCGGGCTCTCAGCGCCCGCCCGCCGCCGCGCGCGTAACCTGGAAGGCATGACGACTCCCGCGAGCAACGAGATCACCATGTTCGGCGCCGAGTGGTGCCGCGACTGCCGCCGCACGAAGGCGCAGCTCGACGGCCTCGGCATCGCCTACACGTACGTCGACCTCGAGGCCGACCCCTCGGCCGCGCAGGTCGCGAAGGACATCTCCGGCCGCACGAACATCCCCGTCGTGGTCTACCCGGATGCCACCCACCACGTCGAGCCGTCGAACGCCGACGTCGAGGCGAAGCTCAAGGAGCTGTCGCTCATCTGAGCCGGAGCGGAGCGAGGCGTCTCGCTCGCTCGACGTCTGGGATGCGCGAGCTCAGGCGTCGTGGAGGTGCTTCTGACCGTGGTCGAGCACCTTCACGACGACGCCGCGACGACTGAGCTCCGCGATCGTGCGGACCTCCTCCGCGGCATCGCGCCCGAGGGCGTGCACGCTCGCGACGACGAGCACATCGCCGCCCTTCAGCCGTGAGAACAGCCGGTGCAGCCGCTCCTCCCACGACTCGAGAATGTCCGGAGCCGGGTGCCGGAAGCCGTCGATCGGCACGCCGAAGCGCGTGAGGTCCTCGCGCTGCTGGATGACCGACGGCATGTCGTCGCGCTGCACGACGAGGCCCACGAGCCGGGATCCGGCCGGCCGCGCCTGCCACCAGCCGCCGTCGCGCTGCAGCTCGACGAAGCAGGTCGGGCACTCCGCTGCCTGGTGGATCTCCGTGCCGGCGATCTCCGAGTGACTCATGCTCATCCTCCCCGCTCCATTCTGCCGTGCCGAGGGCGGAGGTTCCCACCCCGCGCCGGAATCGGCGCGGGGTGGGAGCACATCACGGTGCGACGCCTGCCGCGGCGGGCTTGAAGCCCGCGCGCACGTTCTCGCAGCAGCCGGGGCGGCACACGTCGTACCAGGGGCCGAGCTTCGTGAGGCTCGGGCGCTCCTCCCGCGGGGTGGCTGCCATCCGCTCCTCGACGAGGTCGACGACGCCCGCCACGAAGCGCGGGTCCGCGCCCGGCGTGGGCGTGCGCACGGCCTTGAGACCCGCCTCCTCGGCGGCCTCCAGCGCCTCCTCATCGAGATCCCACATGACCTCCATGTGGTCGCTGAGGAAGCCGACCGGCACGATCGCCACGGCCTCGGCGCTCTCGGCGGGCAGCTCCGCGATGCGGTCGCAGATGTCGGGCTCGAGCCACGGCTGCGACGCGGGGCCCGACCGCGACTGGAACACGAGCTCCCAGGAGATGTCGGCGGCCTCGGGCAGGACCTCTCCCACCTTCGCCATGACGACCTCGGCCACGGCCCGGTGCTGCGCCTCGTACGCACCGCCGGGACCGAAGTCGATGTCGCGGGGTCCCGAGCGGAGCGCGTCGTCGACGGGGATGCTGTGCGTCGTGAACAGCACCTTCACCGCCTGCGGCGCGACGCCATCCGCGAAGAACCCGCGGACGGCGTCGACGACGCCGTCGACGAACGCGTCGACGAAGCCCGGGTGGTCGAAGAACTGACGCACCTTGTCGATCGTCACCTCGCCGCCGAGGGCGGTCTCCTCGAGCACGCGGGCGAAGTCCTCGCGGTACTGGCGGCAGCTCGAGAACGAGCTGTAGGCGCTCGTCGCCACGGCGAGGAGGCGGGTGCGCCCGTCCTGGGCGGCCTCCTTCACGACATCGCCCAGGTACGGAGCCCAGTTGCGGTTGCCCCAGTAGACGGGCAGGTCGAGACCGCGCCGCGCGATCTCCGCCTCGAGCGCCGCCTTCAGCGCACGGTTCTGCGCGTTGATCGGGCTCACGCCGCCGAAGTGCCGGTAGTGGTGCGCGACCTCCTCGAGCCGCTCGTCGGGGATGCCGCGCCCGCGCGTGACGTTGCGCAGGAACGGGATGACGTCGTCCTGCCCCTCCGGACCGCCGAACCCGGCGAGGAGAATGGCGTCGTATCGCTGGGGCGTCGAGACGAACGGTGCGCCGTCCGCCGAGGCGGGCGACGCGTACGGGACGGTGGAGGCCGTGGTCATGGCAGTTCTCCTGTCGGTCATGGGCGGATGGTCAGGCGGTCTGCATCGCGAACACGATGAGGATCATCGTGACGACGAAGCCGGCGGCGTAGTTGATCCAGAGGAAGTGGCGCCACCCGCGGTTCGCGCGAGCGGAGTCCGCGTCGGACACACGGGCGAACGGCGCGGCGGCCCACAGATAGGGCAGCGCCAGCAGCGCCGCCCATGCTCCGGGAGACCCCGTTGTCAGCATAAGCACCCCCGCTGCGAACCAGGCTGCGAGCGCGAACCACGTGGTGCGGGCGGCGCCGAGCACGGTGGCGATGGAGGCGATGCCGCCCTCGCGGTCGGGGACGACGTCCTGCACCGCGCCGAACGCGTGGCTGGCCATCCCCCACAGCAGGAACGCGGCGAGCACGGTCAGCGCACCGCGGTCGAGGTCGCCGCCGCCGAGCACGAGCCCGTAGAGCGCGGGGCTCGTGAAGTGGATGCTCGAGGTCAGCGAGTCGAGGAACGGCACCTCTTTGAACCGGAACGGCGGCGCCGAGTACGCGACGACGGCGAACAGGCTCACGGCGAGAACCGCCCAGGACGCGGGCGACCCGAAGATCACCAGCGCCACGACGAACGGCAGGCACGAGAGCGCTGCCGTGAGGAGCACCGTGCGATGGTGCGCGGGCTCGAGGAGCGCGCCCTCGACGCCGCCCTTCCGCGGGTTGGCGAGGTCGGACGCGTAGTCGAAGACGTCGTTCACGCCGTACATGGCCAGGTTGTAGGGCACGAGGAAGAACAGCGTGCCGACGACGAGCGCGACGTCGACCTCGCGCGTGGCGAGCAGGTACGCCGCGGCGAACGGGAACGCCGTGTTGATCCAGCTCAGCGGGCGCGAGGAGAGGAAGAGCTCACGAATCATGTCGCCTCCGGAGGAAGAGCCAGAGGGCGGGCAGCAGGATGGCCGCGGCCAGTGGATAGGTGAAGTCCTCGACCGGGGCGGCCCCGATCCGCAGGCCGGAGATATGGCCATCCGAGTAGGCGAACAGCCCCGCCGCGATCATGACGTTGTCGAACACCGCCGTCAGCACGAGGAGCGCCGCCGACGCGAGCACCGCGGCGAGCGCGACGTTCCGCCGCGCACCCTGTCGGCTCCCCTGTCGCCGCGCGACGGTCAGGCCGGTGGCGGCCACGACCGCGACGCCGAGGAACACCGCGCACAGCAGCGCGTACGTCACGAGTGCGTCCTCTCCGCGCGGCGGGCCAGCAGACGCTCGGCGCCGCAGAAGAGCACCATGGTGAGCTCGCACAGGAAGAGCAGGAACACCGGCTCCTCGAGCGGCAGCTCCGGCGCGAGGACGATGCCCGTCATGAACGTCGTCTCGGCGCGGAAGAACACGCCCAGCGCGATCCCCGCCGCGTCCCACGCGAGGAAGAAGACGAGGCCGACCGCCAGCACGGCGAGCGCCGTGCGCGGGGCGCGCCAGAGGAACAGGCGGAAGCGCCGGTCGACGACGAGCACGCAGGCGAACGAGACGAGGAGCGCGGCGAGATAGACGAGGCTCACACCGGCTCCGACTGCGGCTCCGGCAGCGGTCCAGCGGAGACGTCGCCCCGCAGCCGCTTCAGCACGAGCTCCGCGCTGATGAGGCACATCGGCAGGCCGATTCCGGGGATGGTCGTGGCGCCGGCGTAGAGGAGGCCGTCGACTCGGAAGGAGACGTTGGACCCGCGCAGGAACGCACTCTGACGGAGGGTGTGCGCGGGGCCGAGCGCCCCGCCCCGCCACGCGCCGAAGTCGCGCTCGAAGTCCGCCGGTCCGATGCTGCGGCGCACGACGATCCGCTCGGCGAGGTCGGGAACCCCCGCCCACGCCGCGATCTCGGCGATGGCCGCGTCCACCGTGCGCTCCACGGCCGCGTCACCCGCGCCATCCACCCCGCCGAAGCCGATGCCGGTGTCGGCGGGAACCGGCACGAGCACGAAGAGGTTCTCGTGACCCTCCGGGGCGACCGCATCGTCGGTCGCACTCGGACGGCACACGTACAGCGATGCGGGATCGGGGATCGACGGCTCGCGGCCGTGGATGGCGTCGAAGCCGCGGTCCCAGTCGCGCGTGAAGAACAGCGTGTGGTGCGCGAGCTCGGGCAGCTCGCCGCGCACGCCGAGCAGGGCGAGCACGGCTCCGGGGCCCGGGTCGCGCCGATCCCACCAGGCGGCGCTGCGCGAACGGCTCGCCGAGGGGAGCAGACGCTCGGTCACATGCAGGTCGGCCGACGAGACGACGGTGTCGGCGAGGAGCTGCTCGCGCGCGCCGTCCGCGCCTTCGATCTCGACTCCGCAGGCGGCGCCATCCTTGACGAGGATGCGGCTGACGGGAGCACCCGTGCGCAGCTCGACCCCGTTCTCGGCGGCGAGGCGGGCGATCGCGTCGATGACCGCGCTGAATCCGCCTCGCGGGTACAGCACCCCCTGCCCCACGTCGAGGTGGCTCATCAGGTGGTACATCGCGGGGGCGCGAGAGGGCGAGGTGCCGAGGAAGACCGCGGGGTACCCGAGCACCTGCCGCAGCCGCGGGTCGGCGGCGTGACGGGCGATGAAGCGCTCCATCGGCTCGGCGAGCAGGCGCGCGAGCCGCGGCAGCCGCGACAGCGTCGACGAGTCGAGCAGCGGGCGCATCGACTCGAACGTGCTGTAGAGGAACTTCGCGGTGGCCAGCCCGTACGTCTCCTCGGCCGAGGCGAGGTAGGCGTCGATCCGGTCGGCGGAGGCGGGGTCCAGCGCCTGCAGCGCCTCGCGCGCGCCCTCGGCCGGGAGATCGAACGGCTCGTCGTCGCCCTCGAAGTACACCCGGTAGGCGGGATCGAGCGGCACCAGATCGAGCTGCTCGGCGGCGGACGTGCCGAGCAGCCGGAAGAAGTGGTCGAAGACCTCGGGCATCAGGTACCACGAGGGGCCCGTGTCGAAGACGAAGCCGTCGGCGCTCCACCGGCCCGCGCGCCCGCCGAGCTCGTCGCGCGCCTCGAGGAGCGTGACGTCGGCGCCGTCGCGTGCGAGGAGCGCCGCCGTGGCGAGCCCCGAGATGCCGCCGCCGATGACGATCACCCGTCGTGCGGTCATGCCGCTCCCTCTCTCGTGCCGCGCACGATGGCAGCGGCGATCACCCGGAGCTTCTCGCTCGTCGGAACCGACACGCGCCGCACGAGGAGCTCCTCGGCGGGCGCCGCGCGCAGCAGGTCGTTGAGACGGCCGAACAGGTCGGCCGCCGCGGTCGTCGCGCGCCGGGAGGCGGGCGGAAGGCGCGCGATCGCGGCGCGGGCGACGGCGAGGTCGTCGTCGATCTCCGCCACGATGCGGAGCTTGTCGGCCTCGGTGAAGGCGTGCGGGTCGACGCCGGGAAAGTACGAGCGCCCCAGCCCATCGCAGTCCTCGGCGAGATCGCGGAGGAAGTTCACCTTCTGGAACGCCGCGCCGAGGCGTCGAGCGCCCTCCTCCATCGCCTCGTCGATCACGAGCCGGGGGTCCTCCTGGGCGAACCCGCGCAGGCACATCGACCCGACGACCTCCGCCGAGCCGTGGATGTACCGCCGGTACGTCGCGTCGTCGGCGATCTCCACGCCGTCCGCGTCCATCCGCATCGAGGCGAAGAACGCGCGGACGAGGTCATCGCCGATTCCGGTGCGCCGCGCGGTGTGCGCGAACGCGTGCACGACGAGGTTGGCGCTGAAGCCCGACGACATCGCCCGCAGCGTCTCCTCCTCGAGGGCATCGAGCACGGTGCGCTTCTCCCGCGCGTCGAGCCCGGCCTCCGCGGCCGGGCCGTCGACGATCTCGTCGGCCACGCGCACCAGCGCGTACACGTCGGAGATGCAGGCGCGCACCTCGGATGGCAGGAGCCGGCTGGAGAGGCCGAACGACGTCGAGTAGGCGGAGATGACCCGGGCCGCCGCCGCCCGTGCGGTGCGCGTGTAGAGATCGAGGCCGCTCATGCGTCGCGCTCCGCGCAGCGGACGGCGAGGGCGTCGAGCTCCTCGCGCAGGCCATCGGGAAGCGGCGCCTCGGCGATCTCCGCACGCGTGATCGCGCACTGCTCGGCGATGACGCGCTCGATCTCGGCCGCAGCGCCGCTCGCGACGAGCGCGCTGCGCAGCAGGGCGGCCCCCTCCTCCTCCAGCGACCGCCGGCCGAAGAGGTGGCGGACCTCGCGCCAGGCCGCCTGGTCCTCGGCGAACGCGATGAGCAGCGTGCGCTTGCCTTCGCGCAGATCGCCGAGGGCGGTCTTGCCCGTGCGGGCCTCGACGCCGAAGACGCCGAGCACGTCGTCTCGCAGCTGGTAGAGGAACCCCATCTGCGTGCCGATGCGCTGCAGGGAGGCGTCGACGAGCGGACCGGCTCCGGCGAGCGCGGCGCCTGCCCGCAGCGGAGCCGCGAAGGAGTAGCTGGCTGTCTTCTGCTCCATCATGCGGACGATGTCGGCGGCGTCGGCGGGCATCGTGCCGTGCGCGAATCCGATGTCGGCGTGCTCCCCCGCCGAGGTGAGGAAGAGGCAGTCGTCGATGATCTCGTGCACGGCCACGCGGGCCGGGCTCTCGATCCGGGCGACGAGCGCGTGGACGGCGCTCAGCAGCAGGTCCCCCGCGAGCAGTCCGGATGCCTGGCCCCAGGCCGTCGCGGCATCGGCGCTCGCGCCCGCATCCATCGCCTCGGCGGCGAACGTGCCCGCGAGGTTCGGTCGGCCGCGCCGCACGAGGTCGCCGTCGAGCAGGTCGTCATGGAACAGCAGAGCCGTGTGCAGCAGCTCGAAGGCGGCGGCTGCGGTGTGTGCGGCCGCCTCGTCGATGCCGCCGAGCTCGGCGTGCGCGGTGAGGACCAGCCGCGGTCGCAGTCGCTTCCCACCTCGCACGGCCTCGGCCATCCGCTGCCAGAGCGCGGCGTAGGCCGGGCCGAGCTCCTCGGCGCGCGCCTGCCGCTCGGCGAAGAACGTCTGGAGCATCGCGCTCAGCGCGTCGTGTGCCATGGTGTCGCTCGTCATCATGTCACCGCTCCCCGCCACGCGGCGCCGCTGATGGCGCCGCCGGGCGAGAGCTCCCTGGCCTGCAGCACGAGCCAGGGGCTGAAGGCCCACGGTGCGGCGTCGAGCGCCGTCGCCAGATCGTCCGCATCCACCCACCTCACGTCCATCGCCTCGTCCGGCGCGGGAGCCGGCTGGTCGTCGGCGATCGCGAAGTAGACGGGACAGACCTCATTCTCGACCATGCCCGAGGCATCCACGGCGCGATAGCGGAAGTCGGGGAGCACCAGGCGCACATCGCGCAGGACGAGGCCGAGCTCCTCCTTCGCCCTCCGCTCGAGCGCGGCGGGAATGGCTTCGAAGGGGCTCGGATGGCCGCAGAACGCGTTCGTCCAGGTTCCCGGCCAGGTTCGCTTGGAGAGCGCGCGGCGCGAGAGCAGGACCCTCCCGCGCGGATCGAGGACGTGGCAGGAGAAGGCGAGGTGGAGCGGCGTGCTCTCCGTGTGAACGGTCGCCTTCGGCGCCGCACCCACCGAGCGCCCCTCGTCGTCGAGGAGCACCACGCGCTCGACTGCAGTCGTCATCCGTCTCTCCTCACGATCTTTTCACTAAGCTAGCTATCAACGTAGCTGATTTCAATATGAGGGGTAAGCTCGAGCCGTGCCTGAAGACAAGTCGCCGACGGAGGAGCCGTTCTCGCTGCTCGATCCGCGGGTCGTCGACCCGGACGAGGAGCTGGTGCAGCGCGCCCATCTTCCGGCCGAGGAGATCATGCAGGTCGTCCGCGTCCTCGAGTCCATGAAGAGGTGGCGCGACACCGAGGCCGAGCTGAGCGAGGCGTCGCGGCGCTACATGAAGCTCGGCACCACCGACATGCGCGCGCTGCGCTACCTGATCGCCGCTCAGCGTCACGGCGCGGTCGTGACGCCCAGCTCGATCGCCGCGCACCTCGGCATCTCCACCGCCTCGACCACGAAGCTGCTGGATCGGCTGGCCGCGGGCGGCCACGTGCGGCGCCTGCCGCACCCGACCGATCGCCGCAGCCTGGCCATCGAGGTCAGCGAGGACACCAGCATCGCCGCGCGTGCGACCGTCGGCCGCATCCATGCGCGCCGGTTCGACGTCGCGGCATCGATGGCACCCGCGGAGCGCGAGGTGATCATCCGGTTCCTCGACGAGCTCGTCGCGACGGCAGAGGATCTGAAGCACCCCGACGAAGCGGGCGTCGCCGAGGCGTGAGCGCCGCGCGCGCTCAGCGCTTCTGCTTCTTCTCCTTCACAGGAGCGTCGCCGCTCGCGGCCAGCGCCGCATAGTAGGCGGCCGCCTCCTCCTGGCGCTCCCCCTCCCGACCCGAGGCGATGGGCGCGCGGACGTGCTCGGGGGCGAGGCCGAAAGCGTCGACGAGGTCCTGCGCGTGCGGGCGGAGGCGCGCGCAGAGGCGGTCGATGTAGCGGGAGACCGCCGCCGCGCGCTGCGTGGACAGGCGCCCGTGCAGCAGGTACCAGGCGAGGTGCTTCTCGATGAGGCTGAGGCCGAAGAGGTCGCGCAGCCAGGTGAGCACCTGCCGCGTGCCGTCGTCGTCGACCTGACCGAGGGCGTCCGTGAAGGCCTCCCACTGCAGGAGCTCGCCGTGGGCGCGCGCAGCCTCGAGCAGCTCGACCTGGTTCTCGTTGAAGAGGTCGCTCGCCTGCGCGGGCGTCAGCCGCGATGCCAGGCGCAGTCGACCCGCGACGTCTGCGACCATGCGCTGCACGCGGTCGGTGAGCAGCTGCTGCTGGTCGTCGGCGCGCAGACCCAGCTCGACGGAGCGGGCGGTGGATCCCAGGTCGGCCATGGCCTGGCCGAGACGACGGAGCCCCGCGCCGTGGAAGATCTTGCCCGCGGTCTCGCCGACGGCGTAGCGGGCGAGGGCGCGCGCGTCCTTGCCCTTGAACTGCGCGCCGTAGTCGGTGAGAAGGCGCTTGCCGACGAGCTGCAGCAGGACGTTGTTGTCGCCCTCGAACGTCGTGAAGACGTCGAGGTCCTGATGAAGCGTGACGAGGCGGTTCTCTGCCATGTAGCCCGCACCGCCGCACGCCTCGCGGCATTCCTGGAGGGTCGCGAGCGCGTGCCATGTCGACAGGGGCTTCAGCGCCGCCGCGAGCGTCTCGAGGTCCTGCCGGTTCTCGTCGGTGTCGGCCTCCCCGCTGAAGACGCCGTCGAACTTCACCAGCAGCTCGTCGTGCGCGAACGCCTGCGCGTACGTGGTGGCGAGGAGCGGCAGGAGGCGGCGACGGTGCTTGCCGTAGTCCAGCAGCACCGTCTCCCCCGCACCGCTGCCGCTGTCGAACTGGCGACGCTCGTTGCCGTAGGTCACCGCGATCTTCAGTCCGAGGGCGGAGGCGAGCGTGGCCGAGCCGTCGAGCGAGACCCTGCCCTGCACGAGCGCGCCGAGCATCGTGAAGAAGCGGCGACCCGGGCTCTCGATCGGGCTGGTGTAGGTGCCGTCCGGCGCGACGTCGCCGTACCGGTTCAGGAGGTTCTCCCGCGGGACGCGCACGTGATCGAAGTGCAGCCGACCGTTGTCGATGCCGTTGAGCCCGCCCTTGACACCGTCGTCCTCGCCGCCGACGCCGGGCAGGAAGACACCCTGCTCGTCGCGGATCGGCACGAAGAAGCAGTGCACGCCGTAGTCGACGCCGCGGGAGATGAGCTGCGCGAACACCGTCGCGGCCTTGCCGTGCACGGCGGCGTTGCCCAGATACTCCTTCCACGCCCCGCGGAACGGCGTGTGGATGACGAACTCCTCCGTCTCGGGGTCGTAGGTCGCCGTCGTGCCGATCGACTGGACGTCCGAGCCGTGCCCGGTCTCGGTCATCGCGAAGGCGCCCGGGATCTTCAGGCTCATGATGTCGCGCAGCCACCGGTCGTGGTGCGTCTTGGTGCCCAGCTGCAGGACGGCACTGCCGAAGAGGCCCCACTGCACGCCCGACTTGATCTGCAGGCTGGGGTCGGCCAGGACCAGCTCCTCGAAGCCGGCGAGGTTGCCGCCGTTGGTGTTGCGCCCGCCGTACTCGAGCGGGTAGGCGCGCGCTCCGGCCCCGAGATCGGCGAGACGCTGCGTCTGATCGAGCACCCGCTCTCGGTGCGCGTGGTGGCTGAGGCCGTCGATCCGCCAGAACGCGGAGTCCTTGATCATCTCGCGGGCTTCGAGCCGGATGTCCGCCCACGTGCCGAGCAGCATCCGGTTGACGCGGGAGATGTCGATGCGGGCGTCGTCGGCCTCAGCGGCGACCGGGCGCGTGCTGGGCTGGACGGGACGAACGACTGTGTCGACCATGAGTCACACCTCTTCTACGGGGTGGGAAGGATGGCCTCCACGTTAGGCCTTCGACAACACCCTCGCAGATGATTTGTCCCGACCAGACAGGCCTGCATCGTCTCGGCCGCCGGGGGCGTTGTCCGTCGACGACATATCGCCCGTCAGCCGCCAGCGATGACGGCCAGCACGGCTTCGCCGTAGGCGTCGCGCTTCTTCGCGCCGATGCCGGGGATGCCGTCGAGGTCGGCCGGGTTCGCCGGCCGGTGCTCGGCGAGCGCGCGCAGCGTCGCGTCGCCGAACACAATGTACGCGGGAACGCCCTGCTCTCGAGCCTGCTCCGCACGCCAGGCGCGGAGCGCTTCGAAGAGACTGCGGTCCTCCGCGGCGAGCGCGTCGGCCGCGCTGGCCTTGCGCTGCGGAACGCGCGCCACGCGTCCGATCACGTCCTTGCGGAGCGGCACCGGAGTCTCCCCCCGCAGCACGCCGGTCGAGGCCGCGCTCAGCGCGAGTGTGCCGTACTCCCCCTCCGCGGCCAGCAGCCCCTGCGCGAGAAGCTGCCGGATGACGCTCCGCCAGTCCTGCTCGGACAGGTCCTGCCCGATCCCGAACGTCGACAGCTGGTCGTGCTGGAACTTCCGCATGCGTTCGCTCGACGCCCCACGCAGGATGTCGATGAGGTGCCCCGCGCCGAAGGACTGATTCCGTTCCCGCTTCAGCCGGACGACCGTCGAGAGCAGCTTCTGCGCGGCGATCTGGCCATCCCATACCTCCGGCGGCTCGAGGCAGGTGTCGCAATTGCCGCACGGCCCGGACTCCTGACCGAAGTACCCGAGGAGGTTCTGCCGACGGCACGACACGGTCTCGCACAGCGCGAGCATCGCGTCGAGGTGCTGCGACTGCCGCTGCTGGATGGCGCGGCCGCCGTCACCCTGCTGGATCATCCGCCGCTGCTGGACGACGTCGCCGAGACCGTAGGCCATCCACGCGACGGACGGCTCGCCATCCCGCCCCGCGCGCCCGGTCTCCTGGTAGTACCCCTCGACCGACTTCGGCAGGTCGACGTGTGCGACGAAGCGCACATCGGGCTTGTCGATGCCCATGCCGAACGCGATGGTCGCGACCACAACCACACCGTCGTCGCGCAGGAAGCGGGACTGGTGCGCAGCCCGCACGCGCGCGTCGAGACCGGCGTGATACGGGATGGCGTCGATTCCCTGCTGCGCGAGGAACGACGCGACCTGCTCGACGGACTTGCGGCTCAGCGCGTAGACGATGCCCGCCGAGCCCTCCGGCTGCGAGCGGATGAACTGCAGCAGCTGCTTGCGCGCATCCGTCTTCGGCTCGATCCGATACCGGATGTTCGGCCGGTCGAAGCTCGCGACGAAGTGCTTCGCGTCAGGGAGGCGCAGACGCTCGGTGATCTCGCGATGGGTCTCGCGCGTCGCCGTGGCCGTGAGCGCCACTCGCGGGACGCCGGGGAACCGGTCGGCGAGGGAGCCCAGGGCGAGGTAGTCCGGCCGGAAGTCGTGGCCCCACTGGCTGACGCAGTGCGCCTCGTCGATCGCGATGACGCTGAGGGCGCCGCGCTCGAGCATCCGCAGCGTCTGCTCGCCGTTCAACCGCTCGGGTGCGACGTAAAGCAGGTCGAGCTCACCGGCGACGTACGCGCGCTCGACCGCACCGCGCTCTTCGGGCGACTGCGTGGAGTTGAGGTACGCCGCACGCACACCGTTGGCGCGCAGGGCGTCGACCTGGTCGTGCATGAGCGCGATGAGGGGCGAGACGACGAGCCCCGTTCCCTCGCGCACGAGCGCGGGAATCTGATAGCAGACGCTCTTGCCGCCACCGGTCGGCATGAGCACGACCGCGTCGCCGCCCGCGATGACCTGCTCGACGATCGCCTCCTGGTCGCCCCGGAACGACTCGAAGCCGTAGACGGTGCGGAGCGCGTCGACCGCGGAGGGGAAGCGGGATGGCGTGGGCCGCGAAGGCACGGACCCGCCGCTCCACGGCGCGGCCGCCTCGACCGGCGCCCACCCTTCGGGCGGCCCCTCGTCATACGGCTCTTCGGGCGGAACCCAGCTGTCGTCGTCGGGGATGCGCGCGACCATCCACGGATCGCCCTGAGGGCCGCTCTGCAGATGCGCGGACATGTCCCAAGTCTACGGAGAGCGTCTGACACCGCCCTCGACGCGTCGGATGGGCTTAGCGTGGGAGCCGACGAGAGGAGCCGATCATGAGCGACCACACGGTCACCAGGAACGACAAGCTGAACCGATACGAGCTGCACGACACGGAGACCGACAAGGTCGCCGGCTACGCGGAGTTCGAACAGGGCGAGGGACGAGTGCGCTTCACGCACACCGTCGTCGACCCGGAGTTCCGAGGACGCGGTTACGGCAACACGCTGGTCTCCGACGCGTTGGCTGATGTCGCCCGACGCGGCGACGTCATCGTCCCGGAGTGCCCATTCGTCGCAGACCACCTCAAGGAGAACGAGGTCGCCGGCGCGAACGTCGAGTGGCCCGAGGGCACGCCGATCGACGCGGCCACCCCGGGAGAGCAGTCGTCGTGACCCGGTACGACGCCGGCGTCGAAACCGACGGCGGCGCGACCACCTGCGACGGCCCGCGCGCGCTCCTCCTCCCCGCCCGTGAGGTGCCGCTCGGCGGCATCCGAGCGATGGACGTCCGGCGCTCACTGCCTCAGCGAGAGCTCCCCACCGTGGGCGCGTGGTGCTTCCTGGACCGGTTCGGCCCGCAGGAGACCGTGATGCGCGTGGACCCGCACCCGCACATCGGGCTGCAGACGGTCACCTGGCCGCTCGTCGGCGAGATCCGTCATCGCGACAGCCTCGGCAATGATGTCGTCGTGCGGCGCGGATCACTCAACATCATGACCGCCGGCGTCGGCATCTCCCACTCGGAATACTCGTTGGGAGACGACGCGATCGCCCTCGATGCGCTGCAGCTGTGGGTCGCCCTGCCGGAGGAGCGCCGCCACGGCGCACCGGACTTCGAGCGACACGACGATCTTCCGCGGCTCTCGCTCCCGACGCTGGAGGGCGATCGCGCGGTGGCCACGGTCGTTGTCGGCGAGTTCGGCTCGGTCACCTCGCCGGCCACCATGCACACGCCGATCGTCGGCGCCGAGATCGCCCTTCCCGCCGGCTCCCGCGTGCGTGTGCCCCTTCGCTCGGACTGGGAGCACGCGATCGTGCGCGTGCAGGGCGACCTCCGCGTGGTCGCCGACGAGAACGACGACATCGCGGTGCAGGGCCAGGACCTGCTCTACCTGGGCGTGCAGCGCGATGAGATCGAGGTCGCGTCAGACCAGGGCGCGCTCGTCTTCCTTCTCGGCGGCGAGCCGTTCCCCGACGACATCGTCATGTGGTGGAACTTCGTCGCGCGCAGTCACGAGGAGATCGCCGAAGCCCGTGAGGCGTGGGAGCGTGGAGACCGGCGATACGGAGCGGTCACGGGGCACTCGCCGAACCAGAGGGTCCCCAGCCCGCCGCTGCCCAGCGTGCGCCTCACGACGAGGCGTCGCCGGCTCTGATCGCGACGGGGCGCCGGGTATGCGCAGCATCAGTCGGCGTAGTCGGCCGCGGCGGGGAGCCCGAAGAAATCCTCGAGGGTGTGGAACCCGCCGTCGTGGTAGCTCCGGGCCAGTTCGACGCCCACGAAGCGCAGATGCCACGGCTCGGGGTCGTATCCCGAAGTCGGCGTCTGCCCCTCCTCGTAGCGGACGATCCACCCGTGCCGCCAGGCGTTCTCGGCGAGCCAGTCGCCCTGCGGTGTGCCGGCGATCTCGTAGATCGTGCCGCACCTCCCGCTCGTGCAGGCGACGACGTCGGCCGCGAGGCCCAGCTGATGCTCGCTGAAGCCGGGCCGTGCGGAGATCGCCTCCGCACCTTCCTCACCCAGGGCGCCGAGCTGCCCCTCGAACGTGCTCACCTGCGTCCCGTATGAGCGATAGCCGCTCTGCAGCGCGATCTCCCCTGCGCCGGCCTCGACCGCGTCGGCGGCGAGCGCATCCAGCGCGGCGGCTGCCTCGGGGCGCAGACCCCCGCCGACGAGGCTGCGAGTGGCGGATGGCGTTCGCACGTCGGGCGCGTAGTCGATCGGCTCCAGCGGGCGCTGCTTGTTGACAACCGCCCAGGTCGTCGACGGATCGTCCAGCGCCACGCAGCCGGCGGCTGCCGCACGGCGGAACTCCGCTGCCCCCGTCTCCGTGGACAGGAGCTCGGAGATCGCCTCGGCGTCGTCGAGATCTCCGCTGCGCTCGCAGGGCTCCTCCACGACGACTTCGAAGCTCGGCACCGGCAGTGCTTCCACTGACCCCGGGCGCGGGTCCTCACGCTGGGTCGTCTTCACCGTGGCCGAGTCGACGGACGGATCCTCGTGCGACATCGCCCACGCGGCGCCGAGCGTGCACACCGCCACGACGCCCGCGGCGCTCGCGAGCGCGATCACCGCACGCGGAAGGTGTGCCCTCGAAGTCCGAGCCATGACCTCATTGTGACCCCTCCTTGTCCTGATCCGACACCGACCCGCACTTTTGTACGATTGGATCTTGACTTCTTCTTCGCACCTGTGTTCGATAGAAGAATGCGGTGGCAGGGGCAGCAGGTCGGAGCGGTGGACGAGGCAGCACTTCCCGGCCTCGACCAGGTGGGCGCCGGCGTGCGAACCGTGACCACCCCGGAGTTCGCCGGGATCACCTTCCACGAGGTGGTCGCCAAGTCGGCCTTGAACCACGTTCCGGGCCCGAGCTCCATGCCCTTCGACTGGACAGTGAACCCCTATCGAGGATGCAGTCACGCCTGCACTTACTGCTTCGCTCGCGGCACGCACGAGTACCTCGATCTCGACGCCGGGCGCGACTTCGACTCCCAGATCGTCGTCAAGGTGAACGTCGCAGATGTGCTGCGGCGCGAGCTCGGACGATCGAGCTGGCAGCGGGAGCAGGTCGCCCTCGGCACGAACACCGATCCCTATCAGCGCGCCGAGGGGCGATACCGCCTCATGCCGGCGATCATCGATGCACTCGCCGACTCGGGCACGCCGTTCTCGATCCTGACCAAGGGCACGCTCCTCCGGCGCGATCTTCCGCAGCTCGCGCGGCGACGAGCGGATGTCGACATCTCCCTGGCGATGTCGATCGCGGTCTACGACGACGCCCTGCAGCACGCGCTCGAACCGGGCACGCCCTCCGCGCAGGCCCGACTGGACACAGTGCGCGCGGCCACCGACCTGGGGTTCCGCGTGCAGGTCTTCCTCATGCCGATCGTGCCGCACCTGAGCGACTCGGTGGAGGCGCTGGACGCGGCACTCGGACGCATCAAGGCGGCGGGCGCGAGCCGGGTGATCTACGGCGCGATGCACCTGCGACCCGGCGTGAAGCCCTGGTTCTTCCAGTGGCTGCAGCGCGAGCATCCGGAGCTCGTCCCCGCGTACCGCGGGCTCTACCCGGGCGCGTCCGTCGAGGCGCCGAAGGGATACCGCACCTGGCTCGCACAGCGGGTCCGGCCGCTCGTCCGCGCGCACGGCCTGAACGGGTACGCCGAGGACGACCAGCCGACCCGCTCTCGCCCGCGCACGCCGCGCGCTGCGCCGCGGATCATCGAGACGGGGCCGACCGCCGCGCCCACGCTGTTCTGACCGCGTGACTCAGCCCGAGTAGGAGACACCCCAGCGCAGCACCCATTCCTCGTCGGGCGCCAGCCAGCGCAGCCCCCGACCGGAGTTGAAGGCATCGGCGGGAGCCGTCATGGGCTCGACGGCCACCGCGAGGTCGCGGCCCGGATACTGCGTCGTCGTGAAGACGACGCCGAACTCGAAGCTCTCGTCCTGCCAGACGGTGAGCGTCCTCCCGTCGGGGGCGGCGAGAACCGTCCGCGCCATCCCGTCCACGCCCCGAGTGAGCCCGCCATACGCCCGGTCGAGGGAGACGTCGCCCAGGCGCACCCCGGGGCGCAGATCGGTCACCGCGTCCACCTCGTGCTCCGCGACGGGGAGCATGCGCTCGTCGGTCTCGAACCAGCTGGTGCCGGGCGCGGTGATCGTGAGGTCGGCGACATCGACATCGCCGATGCAGAAGAACGGATGGGCGCCCACGGCGACGGGGGCATCCTCCGCGCCGGCGTTGACGATCCGGTGGGTGACCTCGATGCCGTCTTCGACGAGCGCATACGTCACGCTCGTCGCGAGCGTGAACGGGTAGCCCGTCTGCGGGTGGATCACCCCGGAGAGCGTCGCCTCCGCGCACGCCGCTTCGATGCCGTATGACGCGTAGCGGAGCAGACCGTGGCTCGCGTTGCCGTACTTCGGCTCGGAGATCGCCAGCTGCTCGGTGCGTCCGCGCTGGGTCCACCGGCCGTCGCGGATGCGATTGGGCCAGGGGACGAGGACGATCCCGGACGCGGATGGCGTGCGGGCGCCTTCCGGGTAGCGGGCGACGAGGTCGACTCCACCTACCGTGAGCGCGCGCAGCGATGCGCCCACCTGCGCGATCTGGGCACTCACCTCGCCGCGGCCGCCCTCCGCCCGAAGAAGAACCTGCTCACCCGTGGGATCGATCCGCATCATCGTCCTCTCTGCCGCTCCGGCCATCCGCTCTCCGGGCTTCAGTATCGCTCGCCCCGCACAGGGAAGCCTTTCTATTTGCTAGCTTAGCTAGAGACATCGATCGATGAGGAGCACGCATGGCCGAACGCCGCACGACCGACGACCTTCCGGAGGCGCCCCGTGTGCAGACGGTGCGATCGGAGGGTCGAGCCGCTCCCCGCGCGCCGCGCTGGCTGCGCATTCTGCTTCCCGCGCTCCTCATCCTCGTATGGCTGACGGCGGCCTCGATCGGCGGGCCCTACTTCGGGAAGGTCGACGAGGTCTCATCGAACGATCAGACGACCTACCTGCCGGAGAGCGCCGACGCGACGGCGGTGCAGAAGCGCCTGGCGGACTTCACAGACGGCGATGCGATCCCCGCGGTGGTGGTGTTCTCGTCCGACGAGACCCTGTCGGACGATGACCGCGCCGCCGTCGACGAGCGTCTGGCGGCCGCCGCGGACGTGCCGGGCATCGACGAGGTCTCCCCGGCCATCCCGTCGGAAGACGACCTGGCCATCCAGGCGTTCGTCCCGATCTCCTCCGATGCGGAGCTGGCCGACGCCGTCTCCGAACTCGGCGACACCCTCCGCGACGGGCTGCCCTCCGGACTCGACGTGCACATCACGGGGCCGGCCGGATTCTCGAACGACCTGGTCGGCGCATTCGCGGGCATCGACGGGGTCCTCCTGCTCGTCGCCCTGCTCGCCGTCCTCGTCATCCTCGTGATCGTCTACCGCTCGCTGCTGCTGCCGGTGGCGGTGCTCTCCACGAGCCTGTTCGCGCTGTGCGTCGCGCTGCTCACCGTCTGGTGGCTGGCGAAGGCGGGCATCCTGCTGCTCAGCGGGCAGACGCAGGGCATCCTCTTCATCCTCGTGATCGGCGCGGCCACGGACTACTCGCTGCTGTACGTCTCCCGATACCGCGACGAGCTGATCCACCAGGAGAGCAGGTGGAACGCGGCGCTCACCGCCCTGCGCGGATCGTTCGAGCCGATCCTCGCGTCCGGCGGCACCGTGATCGCCGGCCTCCTCTGCCTGCTCCTGAGCGACCTGAAGTCGAACAGCACGCTGGGTCCGGTCGCCGCGATCGGCATCGTCTTCGCGATGCTGTCAGCCCTGACCCTGCTCCCCGCGCTCCTCTACGCCTTCGGCCGAGCGGCGTTCTGGCCGCGGCGCCCCGCCTTCGATCCCACGGCGGAGGCCGCTGGCGTGCCCTCTCGCGGTCTCTGGGCGCGCGTGGCGGGGCTCGTGCGCCGCCGCCCGCGCCTCATCTGGATCGTCACCACCCTGGTCCTCGCCGTCGGCTCGCTCGGCTTCACGCAGTTCCAGGCGTCGGGCGTCTCGCAGTCCGATCTCGTGCTCGGCGACTCCGAGGCGCGCGACGGGCAGGCCGTGCTCGGCGAGCACTTCGCCGGCGGTTCGGGCAGCCCCGTGTACGTCATCGTGCCCGAGGCCGATCTGCAGGAGGCGGCCGACATGCTTCTCGCGAACGACGGCGTCGACGCCGTCGCGGTCTCCGCCGACACCGACAGCGGCAGCGCCCCGGTGACGGCGGACGGGATCGCCGCCTTCGGCCCTCCCGGCACGCCGGCTCCCGAGCCGACGGTGGCGGATGGCGATGTGCTGGTGCAGGGGACGCTCGCGGATGCGGCGGACTCGGCAGCCGGCGAGGACACCGTCCGCGACCTCCGCGAGGAGCTGGCAAAGGCCATCCCCGACGCCCTCGTCGGCGGCGTGACGGCGACCGACGTGGACACGAACGACGCGTCGATCCACGACCGGAACCTCATCATCCCGGTGATCCTCGCGGTGATCCTCGTGATCCTCATGCTGCTGCTGCGGTCGGTCCTCGCGCCGGTGCTGCTCATCATCACGACGGTGCTGTCGTTCGGCACGGCGATGGGCGTCTCGGCTCTCGTGTTCAACGAGGTGCTCGGCTTCCCGGGGGCGGATCCCGCGGTGCCGCTGTACGGGTTCGTGTTCCTCGTCGCGCTCGGAATCGACTACAACATCTTCCTCATGACGCGCGTGCGAGAGGAGTCGCTCGCGCACGGGACGCGAGATGGCATCCTCCGCGGTCTCGCCATCACGGGCGGCGTCATCACCTCGGCGGGGCTCGTGCTCGCGGCGACCTTCACGGCCCTGTCGGTGATCCCGGTGCTGTTCCTCGTGCAACTCGCGTTCATCGTCGCCTTCGGCGTGCTGCTCGACACGTTCATCGTGCGGTCGCTGCTGGTCCCCGCCCTGTCGTACGACATCGGGCGTGCGATCTGGTGGCCGTCGCGTCTCGCACGCGGGGAGCACTGACCGGCGCTACCTCTCCGGCGGCGCCCACACCACGATGAGGAGCGTCGCGATCGGCCCCAGGAGGAGCGACAGGAGGAACCAGTTCAGCCGGGATCGGCTCTTCTGCTCGGCGAGTCCTGCATTGACGAGTGCGAGGACGAACCAGCCGCCCCCGCCGCTGAGCCAGATGTCCGAGTCCATCCCGGCAGGCTAGCCGAGACGAGAACGGCCCCGTGCCATCCGCGAAGGATGGCCCGGGGCCGCTCTGCAGAGAGCGCTCTGCTTACGCGGTGAGCTCGGCCGCGGTCGGCGCGGCGCCGGCGAGCTCGGCGATCAGGTCGTCGCCGGGGCGCACCTGGTCGAACGGCGCGTCGATCTCGGCGCGCTCGAGGAGCTCGGCCATGCGGCGCTGACGCATGCGCGTGATGAGCGTGACGACGCGGCCCGAGCGACCGGCGCGGCCGGTGCGGCCGGAGCGGTGCAGGTACGTCTTGTACTCGGTGGGCGCGTCGGCCTGCACGACGAGGTCGACGTCGTCGACGTGGATGCCGCGCGCGGCGACGTCCGTGGCGACCAGCACCTGCGCGCGACCCTTCGCGAACTTCTCGATGTTGCGCGTGCGCTTGGCCTGGTTCAGGTCGCCGTGGAGGGCGACGGCGGTGAAGCCGGCGTCTTCGAACTGCTCGGCCAGCTGCTCGGCGTAGGCGCGGGTGCGGGAGAAGACGAGCGTCTTGCCCTCGCGGTCGACGAGGGTGTCGAGCACCTCGCCCTTGCTGCGCTGGTCGATGACGAGCACGCGGTGGTCGATCGTGCCGGAGTCCTGCGTCTCGTTCGCGACCTCGTAGACGGCCGGCTCGACGAGGAACTCGTCGACGAGCGCGGCGACCTCGCGGTCGAGCGTGGCGGAGAAGAGGAGCTTCTGGCCGCCCTTCGAGGTGTGACGCAGGATGCGCTGCACGGGCTCGAGGAACCCGAGCTCGCACATGTGGTCGGCCTCGTCGAGGACCGACACGATGATCTGCGACAGGTCGAGCTTGCCCTGGTCGACGAGGTCCTCGATGCGGCCGGGCGTGCCGATGATGATGTCGACGCCCTTCTTCAGCGCACCGACCTGGCGCCCCTGGGGGACGCCGCCGTAGATCTGCGTGGTGAACAGGCCGACGCTGCGCGCGATGGGCTGCACGGTGCGGTCGATCTGCAGAGCGAGCTCGCGCGTCGGCGCCATGATGAGCGCGACGGGGGCGCGACCGAACTCGCGCTTCTGGCCCGCCTTCGACCGGAGCACGCGCTCGACGAGCGGGGCGCCGAAGGCGATGGTCTTGCCCGAGCCGGTGCGGCCGCGAGCGAGGACGTCGCGACCCGCGATGATCGGGGCGATGGTGGCGGCCTGGATCGGGAAGGGCTTCGCGGCACCGAGCTCGTCGAGCACGCGGACGATGTTCTCGCCCAGGCCCAGGTCGGCGAACGTCACCTCGGAGTCGACCGCCTGCACGGCCTGCGCCTCGAGGCGCTCGTGCACGGTGTCGATCTGCTGCTCCTCCGCGACCGAGCGTGCGGGACGCTCGTCGCGCTGGAAGCGGGCCGGCCGCTCGTCGCGCTCGAAGCGCGGACGCTGGGCGCTGCGTGCGTCGCGAGCGGGGCGGTCGCCGTACGAGGGGCGGCCGTTGTCGCGACCGCCGCGGTCGCCGTACGAAGGACGTCCGTTGTCGCGAGCGGGACGGTCGCCGTACGACGGACGACGGTCATCACGCGCTGGGCGGTCGTTGTACGACGGACGGCCGTTGTCGCGAACGGGGCGGTCGCCGTACGACGGACGACGGTCATCACGCGCGGGACGGTCGTTGTACGACGGACGGCCGTTGTCGCGAACGGGACGGTCGCCGTACGACGGACGACGGTCGTCACGAGCGGGACGGTCGCCGTACGAAGGACGGCCGTTGTCGCGAACGGGGCGGTCGCCGTACGAAGGACGACGGTCGTCACGCGCCGGACGGTCACCGTACGAAGGACGACGGTCATCACGCGCCGGACGGTCACCGTACGAAGGACGACGGTCATCACGCGCCGGACGGTCACCGTACGAAGGACGACGGTCATCACGAGCCGGACGGTCACCGTACGAAGGACGACGGTCATCACGCGGTGCGAAGCCGCCCTCGCGACGCGGGGCGTAGCCACCCTCGCGGCGGGGACCGGAGCCGCGCTCGAAGCGATCTCCATCGCGCGTGGGGCGGGCGTCGTCACGACGCGGGCCGCGGGGGCCGCCCTCGTTGCCGCGGAAGGGGCCGCCGGGCTTCTTCTTCGCGTAGCGGGGGTCGAAGTTCTGGGCGGGGCGTCCGCCGGCCGGCTTCTTGCTCTTGGGCATGGTGTTCCTTCGGGTTCTCTCACGAGAACAGCGCTCGAGCGCGCACGCGCGAGCAGACCCGGACTGTCGGGAGCCGGGGGCCATTCATGTGATGGTTCATGCGCGTCGATCGACGCTCACCATCGGCCCCTGGACTCACACCTGCCAAAACGTCCGCGCTCTGCGCGGTGTCCGAAGCCGACCGATCAACGGTACGGGAGGCGTCTGGGAAAGCCCCGGGCGGGGCCATCCGCGTCATCCCGCCGCTCGCCATCGACCCCCGCGTGTTCGAGATTTCGGAGCCGCGGTGCGGGAGTCGCCCGCAGTTACGCACACGCGCACACCCGCCCCGGCCATCCGAAATCCGGTACCGGCCATCTACCGCCGGCGACGGCGTCGCAGCGGTGCGGCCGCCGGACCATCCGACTCGTCACTCGCGCCACGGCCGGCTCGCTTGGCAGCGCGACGCTCGCGGGCGCCCTCGACGAGGTTGTAGAGCGTGGGCAGCACGATCAGGGTCAACAGCGTCGATGACACGAGACCGCCGATCACGACGATCGCGAGCGGCTGCGAGATGAAGCCGCCGTGACCGGTGATGCCCAGCCCCATGGGGGTGAGCGCGAAGATCGTGGCCAGCGCCGTCATCAGGATCGGCCGCAGACGCATCGAGGCGCCCGCGAGCGTGGCGTCGTGCGCGGAGAGGCCGCGCTCGCGGTACTGGTTCACGAGGTCGACGAGCACGATCGCGTTCGTCACCACGATGCCGATGAGCATGAGCACGCCGATCAGCGATGCGACGCCGAGCGGCACCCCGGTCACGATCTGCAGCAGGATGGCCCCGGTCGCCGCGAACGGCACGGACACCAGCAGCAGCAGCGGCTGGCGCAGCGACTTGAAGGTCGCGACCATCACGACGTACACGATGAGGATGGCCGCGAGCATCGCGAGGCCCAGCTGGCTGAACGAGTCCGCCTGCTGCTCCGCGACGCCGCCCACCGACGCCGTGGCGCCATCCGGCAGCTCGACCGCGTCGATCGCCGCGTTCACCGACGCGGTCGCGACGGCGAGGTTGTCGACCGTCGGCGGCACCGTGATCATCGCGGTGCGGCGTCCGCCCACCGTGGTGATCGACGCCGGGCCCTCGCTCTCCTCGATGGTCGCGAGGTCGCTCAGCGGCACGGTGCCGCCGGCGGTGGGGATGGCCAGATCGCGCAACTCGTCGACGGTCGCGGGCGGGTCGGCCACGGCGATGTACACCGTGAGGGCGGCGTCATCGAACTCGACGGTGCCCGCCTGCTGCGGCTGCATCGTGCCCGAGACGATCGAGCCGACCGCGGCCTCCGAGAGCCCCGCCTCGGCCGCCGCGCCGCGGTCGACCTCCACGGCGATGTAGGGCAGTGACGCGGCGAGGTCGTCGGTCAGGTCGCCGACGCCCTCGCGCCCGTCGAGTTCGGCGACCAGGACCTCGGTGGCCTCGGTGAGCGCGTCGGACGTCGGCGCATCGACGGTGACCTCGATGTCGGAGGATCCGAAGCCGGCCGATGCCGCCACGGTGAGCTCGCCCGCATCGTCGAGCTCGCCGAGCGCGTCCTGCACCTCGGTCCGCAGCGCCTCCTGGTCGACCCCGTCCTCCGTGGTGATGGAGTAGGTGACGCCCGCGCCGCCCGAGAACGCATCGCCGAGGGCGGAGCCACTGGAGCCGATGGACGCCTGCACGGTCTCGATGCCGTCGATGTCGACGAGCACGTCCTCGACCTTCCGAGCGGCCTCGTCCTTGGCCTCGAGGCTGGCGGTGTTGCCGAGGTCCTGCGACACCGACATCGTGTTCTGCCCGGTGTCGCCGAGGAAGTTGATCTTCATGAGCGGCGCGAGAGCGATCGTGCCGACGAGGACGACGACCGCGAGGACGAGCGTCACGACGGAGTGCCGCAGCGTCCATCCGAGGATCGGGAGGTACGCCTTCTGCAGTCGCGTAGGCGGCGCGTCGGGGTGCTCGGGGTCGATGGGCTCGCCGTTCGCGTCGAGCAGGGGCTTGCCCGGGCGCATGAACCAGTAGGCGAGCACCGGCACGATCGTCAGCGCGACGAGCAGCGAGGCGGCCATCGCGATCGTGACGGTCAGCGCGAACGGTCGGAACAGCTCGCCGACCATGTCGCCGACGAAGACGATCGGCAGGAACACGGCGACGGTCGTGATGGTCGAGGCGGTGACGGCGCCTGCCACCTCGCGCACGGCCAGACGGATGGCGTCGCCCTTGTCCGCGCCGCCGACGTAGTGCCGCTTGATGTTCTCGATCACGACGATCGAGTCGTCCACGACGCGGCCGATCGAGATCGTCAGCGCGCCCAGGGTCAGCAGGTTGAGCGAGTAGCCGGACGCCTGCATTCCGATGAACGTGATGAGCACGCTCGTGGGGATGGAGATGGCGGTGACGATGGTGGAGCGGATCGACAGCAGGAACACGAGGATGACGAGCACGGCGAACACGAGGCCGAGCAGTCCCTCGGTCGCGAGTGTGTCGATGGACTCGACGATGAACGGCGCCTGGTCGAAGACGATCGTGAACTCCGCGTCCGGCAGCGTCTCGCGCAGGTCGTCGATGACGCTCTGCACGCCGTCCGACACCTCGACGGTGTTGGCCGCCGGCAGCTTCGTGATCGAGAGGGAGACGGCGTCCTCGCCGTTGACGCGGGAGATCGACTCGGTCGGGTCATCCGTCTGCTCGACGTCGGCGACGTCGGCGATCGTGAGCACGGGGCCCGGGATGGGCTGACCGGTCAGAGGATCCAGGGTCGGGGCCGCGTCCGTCGCCAGCGGCAGCGCGCGCAGTGCGCCGATGTCGGCGATCTTCTCGCCCGTCTGCACGGTGAGGGTGCGATCGTCCTCCGTGATGTCACCACCCGGGAAGAGGTTGCCGTTCTGCTCGAGGGCGTCCGAGATGGCCTGCTGCGTGAGCCCGTTCTCGGCGAGCGCCTCGGCGTCCGGGGTGACGGTGATCCGCTGGCCGGTCCCGCCGACGATCTCCGCAGACCCCACCCCGTCGACGTCCTCGATCGCGGGCACCGCGATGTCCTCGAGCTGCGAGCGGCCGGTCTCACCCTCGCCGAGGCCAGACACGGCGACCTGGATCACCGGCAGATCGTCGATGCTCACCGACAGCACCTGCGGCTCGACCGACTCGGGCAGCTGCGACGCGATGCGGTTGATCGCCTGCTGCATCTTCTGCTCGGCAGTGGCGAGGTTAGATCCGTACTCGAACGTCGCCTGCACGATCGAGGCGTTCGTCGTCGAGGTCGCCGTCGTGGACTCGAGCCCCTCGACCCCCTGCACCGCCGTCTCGATCGGCGTCGACACGTCGGCCTCCACCACGGTGGGCGACGCCCCGGGGTACGTCGTCATCACGACGAGGGCGGGCAGCTCGATCGACGGGATGAGCTCCTGCTTCAGGCTCGTCAGCGAGAGGCCGCCGAAGACGGCCGCGCAGATGGTGATGAGGGCGATGAGCGCCCGGTTCTTCAGACTGAGGACGGCGAGCTTCGACACGGGGCTCTCTCGTTCGGGATGGCCAGGCAGAGCGGTCGGACCGTTCGATACGGTCCTGTATCCGAGTCCCATTGTTTCACCGCCGCGAAGGGCCTGGCTCCCCCCACGGGAGGATCCTCAGGCGGCGAGACCGCCGAGACCGAGACCCGCCAGGGCGGCCAGCGCGCACAGCGCGAAGGTGCCGCCGACGTCGAGGAGCGCCTTCGCGACCTGGCCTTCGCGCCAGAAGGCGGCGGCGTCGAGGGAGACGGTGCTGAAGGTCGTGTAGCCGCCGAGGAGGCCCGTCCCGAGGACCGTCAGCCACGGCCATCCGATCGATGCCCCGGTCACAGCGCCCAGCGCGAACGACCCGCTGACGTTCACCGCGAGGATGGCCCAGGGGAAGCCCCGCGGGACGACCCGCGAGAGCAGCACGTCGGCGAGCCACCGGAGGCCGGCGCCGACGCCGCCGCCCACGGCGACGAGAGCGACGAGGGTCATCGGCGCGCCTCCCGCCTCGCGATGCGGACCCCGAGGGCCAGGCCGGCGGCCGCCGCGACGACCGCCACCCCCAGCAGCGCCAGCGCGCCTGCGACCGCCACCAGGGGCTGCGGCCCGCGAAGGGCCTCGGCGACCTGCACGGCGAAGGCGCTGTACGTGGTGAAGCCGCCCAGCACGCCCGTGCCGAGGAAGGCGCGCCAGCGCGCATGCCGCGCACCGCACACACCGGCGACCACGCCGAGCAGCAGCGACCCCGCGACGTTGATGAGAGCGATGACGGGCACCGTCGCCCCTTCGCCCGCGAGCACGGTCAGCAGGTAGCGGGCGGTCACGCCGACCGCACCGCCGGCGCAGACGAGCGGAAGGAGCCCCCACGGGATCGCCGGGCGCATGGTGTCAGCGTCCGCGCACAGAAAGTCGCCGCGGAGGGTGCTCCGCGGCGACTTCCGATATTCGTTGCCCGAGAGGGCTACGCCTTCTCGAGTTCGTCTTCGTCTTCGTCTTCGTCCTTGTAGTCGTCC
Organism: Microbacterium oryzae; assembly: GCF_009735645.1. NCBI lineage: Bacteria > Bacillati > Actinomycetota > Actinomycetes > Micrococcales > Microbacteriaceae > Microbacterium > Microbacterium oryzae. Next base: position 2,038,160 of record NZ_CP032550.1, read on the forward strand.
GCCCAGCGGTCGACGTACGGGTCATCGTCCGGGTGCGCCAGTTCACGCTCCAGCGCCCGATAGTCGACGCTCGGGCTGAACGACTTGAGTTCACGGGCGAGCTTTGTGTGCTTCGCCTTCTGACGGCCACGCCCCATGCGCGAGACCCCCTTATGTTGATCCGCACCGGGCTTCTGCGACGGCCCGCGTGCGTAACTTCCGACAGCCGGCTGATGCCGGGAAAGAGTAGAGTCCAGGGTACCACGCGGCCCTCGCACGCCGGCCGGGCTGCGGTTCGAGAGAGGACGCGCCCATGAGCGACAACGAGGTCTTCCCCGCCGATGAGACCCGCGACACTGCGGCCGACGCTTCCCTGCGCGGGGCGGTGATCGTCGCCGCCGTCCCGGGGCAGGCTCCCCGCGTCATCAAGGAGGCCGCGCGGTACGCCGCGCTGCTCCGCGCGCCGCTCGTCGTGGTGCACGTCGACGTCACCCGCTTCGTCACCTACGAGGACCCGGACGGATTCGTGCAGACCGCCCCCGTCGACATCCACATCGATGCGGGCGCCGAGGAGCTCGAGGCCGTCACCCGCGCCGCCGAGGAGCACCTCACCGGCAAGGACGTGCAGTGGTCGGTGCGGCAGCTCGTCGGCGACCCGGCCCTCGCGCTCAAGCACTTCGCCGACAAGATCGACGCGCGCCTCATCGTCGTCGGCACGCGCAAGCGCGGCATCGGCGACTCGATCCGCGAGTTCTTCACGGGATCGGTCGCCGCGCGCCTGTCGCACCGTCAGCACCGCAGCATCCTCGTGGTGCCGGTCGGCGAGCCGATCTCCGACGACGAGGACTGGCCGATCGAGGGGTAGCCCGGCGTCCGCGGCCTCAGCGGCCGCCGAGCGCCCGCTCGACGGCCGCCGCCGCGTCCTCCAGAGCTCGCGCGAGATCGTCGACGACGGATGGCGCGAGCTCGCCGCCGCGGGCGACGTGCGTGCGCAGGTCGGCGCGCACGCGCCCGCGGAACTCGCCCACGACCACCTCGGCGCGCTGCAGCTGCTCGCGTGCGCGCACGCGGGGGTCGTCGGCGCGATGCGGGCGCGCGGTCTCGGTCGTCGCATTCGCGGCGGCCGCGAGATCCGCGCGGAGGCTCTTCATCGCCTCGCTCACACTGCTGCGGACCCCGTCGGCGATGATCCGCACCGAGTCGGCGAGCCCCGCCTGGATGCCGCCGAGTTCCTCCGCACGCGCGCGCACCTCGGCGCGCCCGGCGTCGGTGATCGCGTAGACGGTCTTGCGGCCATCCGCGGTCTTCGTCACGAGGCCCTCCTCCTCCAGCTTCGCGAGGCGCGGGTAGACCGTGCCCGCGCTCGGGGTGTAGGTGCCGCCGGTGCGCTCCGCGAACGCCTGCATGATGTCGTACCCGTGGCGCGGAGTCTCATCGAGCAGGCTCAGGAGATAGAGCCGCAGGTCGCCGTGCGAGAAGACGGGAGGCATCAGAGCCCCTCCCCCTCGGCCGTCGCCTGTCCCGGCCACTGCGTCTGACCATCCGCCGCATCGGCCTGCGTGTCGGCGCCGGGCGCGACGTCGCCGCTCTCGCGCCGCACGACGGTGATGTCACCGGCGACGGTGTTCACGCGCACGTCGACGAACCGGCTGGAGAGCTCGCCCACCGAGGCGGTGTAGGTCGCCGGGCCGGACGAGGTGTAGGCGACGCCGTCGACGCGGATGCGTCCGCTGGCCGATCGCGCGACGTAGTTCGCGGGGTAGCCCGCATCGAGGCGCAGCGTCACGGTGCCGCTCACGCCCTTCGCGGAGACGCGCTCGACAGGGCCGTGGGCATCGACGAAGGTCGAGCCCGACACGGAGTCCACGTCGACGCGCGTGAGCGCGCCGGACACCGCCACGTCTCCCGACACCGTGTTGGCCGAGAAGGCGCCGGTCATCTCGCGCGCCTGCACGTCGCCGGAGACGGCGTTGACGCCGAGGTCGCCGCGCAGGCCGTCGACGAGGACGTCGCCGGAGACGGTGTTGATGCGCGCGGGGCGCTCGAGCCCGGCGACCAGCGCTCCCGCGCTCACGACACCGAGGGTGAGCGCGACCGCGCGTGGCACCGCCACGCTGATCTCCGCACGCGGTCCGCCCGCGCCGAAATTGCGGAAGACCTCGAGGAAGTTGTCCCAGCGCAGCTGCGGGTGGTCGATCTCCAGCTCGTCGCCGTCGAGCTCGACGCGGAGGTCCTTGATGGTCACGCCGTGCACCTCGATGCGCGCGTGCGGCTCGTCGTGGCCGATGATGTCGACCTGCCCGCCGATCAGCCCCACCTTCAGGCGACGGACGCCGTCGACGTCGATCGTGCGGGTCTCACCGGGATGGATGACCCATTTCTCGTCTGCCATGATCTGCTCCTCTTCGGCGACCAGCGCCATCCGGATCGAGATATATCTCGTTTCGAGCAGTAGAACACGATATATCTCGAGGCGCAAGAGGGTCCGCCGTGAAGATGACTTGACCTTGACGCTGCGTCAACCCGTAGCGTCGTCCGCATCCGGTCAGCAGAGAGGAGTCGGCGATGGAGTGGACGATCCAGGAGGTCGCCCGACTGACGGGCACGACGAGTCGCGCCCTGCGTCACTACGACGCGATCGGCCTGCTGCGGCCATCCCGCATCGGGCACAACGGCTATCGGCGGTACGACGAGGAGGCGCTCGTGCGCCTGCAGCGCATCCTGCTGCTGCGCGAGCTCGGGCTCGGACTGCCGCAGATCGCCGGGGTGCTGGCGCGGGAGACCAGCCCGGTCGCCGCGCTCGAGACGCATCTGGCGTGGCTGGAGAAGGAAAGAGGTCGGCTGGAGCGGCAGATCCGCTCGGTGGCGGCCACCATCGGAACCCTGAAGGAGGGCGGAGAGATCATGGCAGAGGACATGTTCGACGGATTCGACCACACGCAGCACCGCGAGGAGGTCGAGCGGCGCTGGGGTCGCGACGCATACGCCGCGGGCGACGCCTGGTGGCGTGGGATGAGCGCCGAGGAGCGGACGGCGTGGCAGCAGCGGTCCGCGCAGCTCGGCGCCGACTGGATGGCCGCGGCGAGCGCCGGCGTCGATCCGGCGTCCGACGCCGCGCAGGAGCTGGCCGCGCGTCACGTGGCGTGGCTGCGGAGCATCCCGGGCACGCCCGCCGCTGACCCCGAAGGCGACCTGCGCGGCTACGTCGTGGGGCTCGGCGAGATGTACGTCGCCGACGAGCGCTTCGCGGCGAACTACGGCGGCGTCGAGGGTGCGACGTTCGTGCGCGACGCACTGCGGGTCTACGCGGAGGCGCGCTTGTGACGCCATCCCCCGTTCCGGTTCGCCGGACTCTCTCGACTCGCCAGTGCGGGCGACACGGTTCGGGCCCCGCCCGCGTGTCGCCCGCACCGGCGAACGGGCTCGCGGGGTCTTACGCCCGACCGCGGCGCTCCGCTAGCGTCGGGGGCACGCGCCGGACTCAGGAGGAACCGTGACGGACACCACGCACCGCCCCATCGGCATCGCCCGCACGCTGCGCACGATCGCCATCGTCACCGGCGTCGTCTCGCTCGTCGCGGGACTCGTCATCCTCGTCTGGCCCCTGAAGTCCGCCCTGGTGATCACCGTGCTCATCGCGATCTACGCGATGGTCGCCGGCGTGATCGACATCGCGCTGGCGACGGTCTCCCGAGGGCTGAACGGATGGCTCCGCGCGGGTCTGGCGCTGCTGGGCGTCCTGTTCGTGGTCGCCTCGATCGTCGCGTTCGCGAACCTGCCGTCGACGACCGTGCTGCTGGCCGTGGTCGTGTCGACGTTCCTCGGCATCGCGTGGATCCTCGACGGGCTCCTGTCACTGCTCGCCCTGGGCGGCCCGAAGGACCCCTTCACCCCGGTGCGGCGCTCGCGCGGCTGGACGATCGCGTTCGCGATCGTGAGCATCCTCGCGGGCGTCGTCGTGCTGCTCTCGCCGCTGTTCACCGCGCTGTGGCTCTGGCTGTTCATCGGGGCGTCGCTGCTGGTGTTCGGCGTCATCCAGATCGTCCGCGCCGCGACGCTCGAGCGCTGACTCAGGCGATCAGGAGCCCTGCGTCTGCTCCACCCACGCGAGGTACTCCTCGCTGACGGTGCCCGTGACGTAGCGGCCGTCGAAGCAGCTCATGTCGAGGTCGTCGAGCACCTGCCCCTCGGTGCTGCCCTCGAGGATCGCGGCCTTGAGGTCCTCGACCTCCTGGAACACGAGGTGGTCGCAGCCGAGCACCTCGGCGATCTCGGGGATCGTCCGATCGTGCGCGACGAGCTCCTTGCTCGAGGGCATGTTGATCCCGTAGACGTGCGGGTAGCGCACGGGCGGAGCGGCCGAGGCGAAGGTCACCGAACGGGCACCGGCATCGCGCGCCATCTGGATGATCTGCTTGCTCGTGGTGCCGCGGACGATGGAGTCGTCGATGAGGAGCACGTTCTTGCCGCGGAACTCGCTCGACATGGCGTTGAGCTTCTGGCGCACGCTCTTCCGGCGCACGGCCTGCCCGGGCATGATGAACGTCCGGCCGATGTAGTGGTTCTTGTAGAAGCCCTCGCGGTACTCGATGCCGAGCACGCGCGCGACCTCCATCGCGGCGGGGCGCGACGAGTCCGGGATGGGCATGACGACGTCGATCTCGTCCATCGGCACGTGCCGGGCGATCGTCGCGGCGAGCTTCGCGCCCATCCGCAGCCGCGCCTCGTAGACGGAGATGCCGTTCATGATCGAGTCGGGGCGGGCGAGATACACGTACTCGAACGAGCACGGCTTCAGCTGCGGAGCGTCCGCGCACTGCTTGGAGAACAGCTCGCCCTCGGTGGTGATGAAGATGGCCTCACCGGGCTCGACATCCCGGACGACCTCGTAGTCGGCGTTCTCGAGGACGAGCGACTCGCTGGCGACGACCCACTCGTCGCCGCCGTCCTCCGCCGTGCGACGGCCGAGGATGAGGGGGCGGATGCCGAACGGATCGCGGAACGCGAGGAGTCCGTAGCCCGCGATCACGGAGATCACCGAGTAGGCGCCCTCGATGCGGCGGTGCGTGCGCGAGACCGCCTCGAAGATGCGCTCGGGCTCGAGGTCGACCGGCGATGTCGTCGCCTGCAGCTCGTTCGCGAGGACGTTGAGCAGCAGCTCCGTGTCGCTGGAGGAGTTCAGGTGGCGCCGATCGCGCTGCGCCATGTCGGCGGTCAGCTCGCGCGTGTTCGTCAGGTTGCCGTTGTGGATGAGGATGAGGCCGTACGGCGCGTTCACGTAGAACGGCTGAGCCTCCTCCTCGCTGGAGGCGGTGCCCTTCGTCGCGTAGCGCACGTGGCCGAGGCCGACGTTGCCGAGCAGCGCGCGCATGTCGCGGGTGCGGAATCCCTCGCGGACCATCCCGCGCGCCTTGCTCACGTGCATGACGCCGTTCGGCTCGGCGGTGGCGATGCCCGTGGCGTCCTGGCCGCGGTGCTGCAGCAGGAGAAGCGCGTCGTAGATGTCCTGGTTGACCGGGCCGCGCCCGACCACTCCGACGATGCCGCACATAGGGGGTTACTTCGCTCCGTCCGCGTACGCGCCGACCAGTCGCACGGCGCCGCCGTCGACGCCCTTGGCGCCCTGTTCGAATTCGCCCTCCGGCCGAGCTCCCGTGTGCACGGAGCCGACCTGCCAGGCGTGGATGCCGTCGGCCGCGAGCGCGGAGACCGCCGCGTCGAGGCGCTGCGGGGCGATGACCGCGAGGAAGCCGACGCCGAGGTTCCAGGTGCCCTCACTCGACTCGAGCCGCGTGCCCGCGATGTCGTTCAGCACGCGGAAGACGGGAGAGGGCGACCACGTCGAGCGATCGACCTCCGACCACACGTTCCGCGGAAGCACGCGCGCCAGGTTGGCCGCGATGCCGCCGCCCGTCACGTGGCTGAGGGAATGCACGTCGTCGCCGAGGGCGTCGATGAGACGCAGCAGCGGCGAGGTGTACAGACGCGTCGGCTCGAGGAGCGCCTCGCCCCAGGTGGCGCCCAGGTCATCCGAGCGGTCGCCGTAGCCGATGCCCGCGCCGTTGAGGATGTGGCGCACGAGCGAGTACCCGTTGGAATGCAGGCCGCTGGAGGCGAGCGCGAGGACGACGTCGCCGTCCTGCACGCGCTCGGCGCCCAGCACGCGGTCGGCCTCGACGATGCCCGTCGCGGCGCCCGCCACGTCGTAGTCGTCGACGCCGAGGAGCCCGGGGTGCTCGGCCGTCTCACCGCCGACGAGCGCGGTGCCCGTCGCGGCGCAGGCGTCGGCGATGCCGCGCACGATGTCGGCGATGCGCTGCGGCACGACCTTGCCGCACGCGATGTAGTCGGTCATGAACAGCGGTCGGGCGCCGACCACGACGATGTCGTCGACGACCATGCCGACGAGGTCCTGCCCGATGGTGTCGTGCTTGTCGATCGCCTGCGCGATCGCGACCTTGGTGCCGACGCCGTCGGTGCTCGTCGCGAGCAGCGGACGGCGGAAGTCGCGCAGTGCGCTCGCGTCGAAGAGCCCGGCGAAGCCGCCGACGCCGCCGAGGACCTCGGGGCCGTGCGTCGCGCGCACCGACGACTTCATGAGCTCGACGGCGAGGTCGCCGGCAGCCGTGTCGACGCCGGCCTGGGCGTAAGTAGATGACGGGGATTCAGCCGCAGCTGCGGTGGGATCGAAGACCACCGGACAAGGATAGCGGCCGCTCCCTGTACCGAGATTCAGGCTTCGTCGACCTGCTCGTGCGCGACGTGCACCTCGCGCGTGCGGCGCCCGATCGTCCAGTCGAGGACGAGCGCGACGAGCATCCCGAGGAGGACGCCGGCGGGCACGCACCACAGCATGATGAAGCCGAACGCCTGGGACGGCGAGTACATCACCTTCGTGAAGGGACTGGCGTCGCCGGTGCCGTCGAAGACGGTCGAGAGGATGAGCGCAGCCAGGATGCCGACGGCCGCTCCGAGCCCCGCGAAGACGCTGTACTTCGGGGCGCGGCGCACGTTCGCCACATCGGCGTCACGGCGCGCTGCGGGGATCTCGGACATGCTGCTATTGTCCACCGCCATCCTGGGAACCGTCTCCCATCGAGAGGGCTCCGCCGCGCCGTCTCAGTAGAGGACGGGCAGCAGCGCGGCGATGTCTGCTCGGGTCCCCGAGACGGAGATGCGCCCCGCCGCGGCCTCGTCCGTCCACATCCGCTGGCCGGTGGCGACGGCGATCCATGTGAGCGGGTCGAGCTCGACGACATTGGGCGGGGTTCCCCGTGTGTGCCGCGGCCCCTCGATCACCTGCACGGCGCCGAACGGCGGCACACGCACCTCGACGCTGCCGCCGGGAGCGCGCTCCTCGAGCAGCTGCAGCAGGTATCGGACGGCCGTGGCCAGGTCCGTCCGGGCGGGTCTCGCCTCGCGGTCGACAGCGTCCGCCACCGCCGCGATGGCTGCCCGGCCGTCCCCCGTCTCGATCCTCCGCACCATCCACCCAGCCTACGAGTCACGCCGCAGGTCGTTTCCCCGCCCGGAGGCCCCTCGGTAGGCTCTGACGCGTGAAGATCCTCGTTCTCGGCTCCGGCGCACGCGAGCACGCCATCATCCTCGCCCTGAAGTCGGAGGACGCGGGCCACGAGCTGCTGGCCGCTCCGGGCAACGCCGGCATCGCGCGCGACGCGCAGATCGTCGACGTCGACATGCTCGACGGCGCCGCCGTGACCTCGTTCGCGAACGAGAACGGCGTGAACCTCGTCGTCGTCGGCCCCGAGGCGCCGCTCGTCGCCGGAGTCGCGGATGTGCTGCGCGAGCACGGCATCCCCGTGTTCGGACCGGGCCGCGCCGCCGCCGCATTGGAGGGCTCGAAGGCCTTCGCCAAGCGGATCATGGAGGACGCCGACGTGCCGACCGGCCGCGCCGTGCACGCCCGCACCCTCGAGGAGGTCGCCGGCGCGCTCGACGCCTACGGCGCGCCGCACGTGGTGAAGGCCGACGGCCTCGCCGCAGGCAAGGGCGTCATCGTCACCTCCGACCGGCAGGCCGCCCTGGACCACGCCGCGCAGTACCTCCCGACCGGGCCCGTGCTGGTGGAGGAGTTCCTCTCCGGACCCGAGGTCTCGCTCTTCTTCCTCAGCGACGGCGACACCGTGCGCGCTCTCAGCCCCGCGCAGGACTTCAAGCGCGCGCTCGACGGCGACGAGGGCCCGAACACCGGCGGCATGGGCGCGTACTCGCCGCTGCCGTGGCTGGCCGAGAGGTTCGGCGACGAGGCCGCGTTCGTGCAGCAGGTGACCGACGAGGTGGCACTGCCCGTCATCCGCCGCCTCGACGAGGAGGGGACTCCCTTCATCGGCCTCCTGTACGCGGGTCTCATCCTCACGGACGCCGGCGTGCGGGTCATCGAGTTCAACGCGCGCTTCGGCGACCCGGAGACGCAGGTCGTCCTCCCGCGCCTCGTCACGCCGCTGTCGCGTCTGCTGCTCGCCGCGGCGACCGGAACGCTCGAGGACGAGCCCGCCCCGCAGTTCTCCGACGACGTGGCCGTCACCGTAGTCGTGGCGAGCGAGGGCTACCCGGAGGCTCCCCTCACCGGGCGTCCCATCACCGGGCTCGACGCGGCCGAGGCCATCGAGGGCGTCCACATCGCCCATGCGGCGACGAAGGCATCCGACGGGGCGCTCCTCGCCACGGGTGGACGAGTGCTCAATGTCGTCGGGCGCGGATCGGACTTCCGCACCGCACGCGAGCGCGCCTACCGCGGCATCGCGGAGATCTCCCTCGAGGGCGCTCACCACCGCTCGGACATCGCCGCGCACGTCGCCGAGTAGGGCGCGGGGGTCCCCGCCCGGTCCCGGCGCTCGCGGTCATCGCCGCTGCGCCTCCCAGTTGCGACAGGGCTGCGCGGAGCCGCGCGGGATGCCCGCGCATGCGGGGATCAGCTGCGGTTCCTCGGCCTCCACGAGCACCTCCTCCCCGTCCTCGTCGAGGATCGTATGCTCGGGCGTCCACAGGTGCCGCGCGGGCTCGTAGGCGTTGAACAGCACCTCGCAGTCGCAGTAGCCGCCCTTCCGCGCCAGGCGCATCTCGAGCCCGGTCGCGCGCGGCACCCGAAGGTCGCGGAACCGCCGCGCGAAGCGGTGCGTCCCGTCGCAGCCGAACTCCGCGACCATCCGAGACAGGAAGCACACGAGGCATTCGCCGTCGTGGGGAGTCGTCAGATCGTCGTCGATCCTCCGAACCAGGGCTTCGGCTTCTTCGCCGATGTTCTTCGTATCCATGCCCGGAGGATAGGAGCGGCCACCGACATCCTCACCGCGCGCGCAGCCGCGGGCGAGCGGATGGCCGCGGCCGGTCGGGCGCGAGGGCCGCGAGCGTGCGCATGAGGGTCGTGAGCCACACGAAGACGAGCCCGACGGCGACCGCCTCGAGGGCCGCGGCCGAGTACATCGCGAGCGGACGCCACAGCAGCACCGCGACGACGAGCGCGATCCCGACGCCGACGGTGGTGAGCGTCAGCACCCGCGGTGGGCCGGGGACGACCGCGGTGGCGTCCACCGCGAGCACGGGGAGGAGCGCCAGCAGCAGGAACGCCGCGACGTTGTGCGCGACGGGAGCGCGATGGAGCGGCAGCAGGCCGATGGCGGCGAGGGCGGCGCCTGCCAGGGCGAAGAGCACGACGACGCGGCCGATCCGGCCGAGGGCGTCGTCGCCGAGGATGCGATGGAGGTCGCGGCCGACGTACGAGCCGACGGTCGCGAGGAGGAGCCCGCCCACCGCGAGCGTGCCGTTGAAGGCCCAGGCCGTCGCGCCACCGGCGCCGAGCTGTGAGAAGTTCCGCTCCCACCATCGGGGATCGGCCGCGGTGAGCATCGAGAAGAGGGTTCCGGCGACCAGGAACGCGAACAGCAGGGTGACGAGCTCGCGCGTGCGCAGCCGCATCCCGAGTCCGTAGGCGAAGCCGCCCGCGGCGGCAGCGGCGACGCCGGTCAGCAGCCCGCCGCCCAGCGGCGGGACCTCCAGACCGTCCAGCCCGACGGCGAGAACCTCGCCCGCGCACAGCACCGCGAGCGCGCTCACCCCGGCGACGGCCAGCGCGACCGCAGCGTCCGAGACCCGGACGACGATCGCCTGCCAGACGGGCATCCCCGCGGTGTCACCGCGGCGATGACGCACCGAGGCGACCGCGAAGGACGCCGCGGCCACGGCGCCCACGACGAGGGCGGCGGGGATCCCGACGGACCCCTGACCGGCGAGCGGTCGCGCCACGCCCCACAGCACGAGCGTGCCGAGAGCCGTCCCGATGACGAAGCAGAGCCATCCCGCGCCGACGACCGCGCTCTCGCGCCGGAGGTCGTCATCGTCGTCCACGACACCATGGAAGCACGCGGGCGCGACATCGACGCAGAACGCGTCCATCCGGATGACGATGGACGCATTCCGGGGAAAGGGTCGTGGACCCTCGCCCCGGAATGAGGCAGCGCTCGCGCCGGTTGCCGCACATCGCGGCAACGGCTCGGATCAGTGGCGCGGCTTGCGGGGTCCCCGGTCGTCGCCGTCGCGCGATCCGTAGCCGCCTCGGTCACCGCGGTCGCCGCCGCGGTCGCCGCCTCGGTCACCGCCGCGGTCGTCACCCCGGAAGCCGCCGCGTGCCGGGCGGTCGTCGCGGAAGCGCCCGCCGCCGCGCGGGCCGCCGGTGCTGCGGAAGGGACGGGGGTCCGGCTTCAGCTCGATGGCCTGGCCGCCGATGCGTGTGGCGGCGAGGCGGTCGAGCGTCTCGCGCGGCAGGTCGGCCGGGAGCTCCACGATCGAGAAGTCCGGGCGGATGTCGATGCGACCGAAGTCGTCGCGGTTCAGCCCGCCCTCGTTCGCGAGCGCGCCCACGATCTGGCGCGGCTCGACGCGCTGCCGGCGGCCGACCTCGATGCGGTACGGCGAGAGCTGCGCGCCGCTGCGGGGGCGGCGCTCGCCGCGGTCGTCGTCCGAACGGCGCTCGCGGTCGTCGCGCTGCGGACGCTCGCGGCGGGGCGGGTCCGGCGGCAGCAGGAGGGGCGTCTCGCCCTGTGACACGATGGCGAGCGCGGCCGCGACGTCGGCCTCGACCACGTCGTGGTGCTCGACGTAGTGCGCGATGATGTCGCGGAACGCCGCCAGGCGCTCCTGATCGCCGAGCGCCTCGGTGATCGCGTCGTCGAAGCGCGTCAGACGCGTGGAGTTGACGTCCTCGACGGTCGGGATCCGCATCTCCGTGAGCGGCTGACGCGTCGCGCGCTCGATGGCGCCGAGCAGGCGGCGCTCACGCGGCGTGACGAAGCTGATGGCGTCGCCCGTGCGCCCGGCGCGGCCGGTGCGCCCGATGCGGTGCACGTACGACTCCGGGTCGATCGGGATGTCGTAGTTGACGACGTGCGTGATGCGGTCGACGTCGAGGCCGCGCGCGGCGACGTCCGTCGCCACGAGGATGTCGAGCTTGCCCGACTTCAGCTGCTCGACGGTGCGCTCGCGCTGGGCCTGGGCGATGTCGCCGCTGATGGCGGCCGCCGTGTACCCGCGTGCGCGCAGCTTCTCGGCGAGGGTCTCGGTCTCGCTCTTCGTGCGGACGAAGACGATCATCCCGTCGAAGTTCTCGACCTCGAGGATGCGGGTGAGGGCGTCGACCTTCTGCGGGTACGACACCATCAGGTAGCGCTGGCTGATGTTCGCCGACGTGGTCGTCTTGCTCTTGACCGTGATCTCTTCGGGATCGTTCAGGTGCTGCTGCGAGATCCGACGGATCTGCGCGGGCATGGTCGCCGAGAAGAGCGCGGTCTGCTTGTCCGACGGGGTGTCGGCGAGGATCGTCTCGACGTCCTCCGCGAAGCCCATCTTCAGCATCTCGTCGGCCTCGTCGAGCACGAGGAAGCGCAGCTCGGAGAGGTCGAGCGTCCCCTTGTCGAGGTGGTCCATGATCCGGCCCGGGGTGCCCACGACGATGTTCACGCCGCGACGCAGCGCGGAGAGCTGCGTGCCGTAGCCCTGGCCGCCGTAGACCGGCAGCACGTGCACGCCGCGCATGCGGGCGGCGTACTTCTCGAACGCCTCGCACACCTGGAGGGCGAGCTCGCGGGTCGGCGCGAGCACGAGGGCCTGCGGGGTCTTCTGCGTCGTGTCGAGCTGGTCGAGGATCGGCAGCGCGAAGGCCGCCGTCTTGCCGGTGCCCGTCTGCGCGACGCCGAGCACATCCCGGCCGCCGAGCAGCAGCGGGATGGTCTGGGCCTGGATGGCGGACGGGGTCTCATACCCGACGTCCTTGAGCGCCTTCAGGACGGCATCGCCGAGTCCGAGGTCGGCGAAGGTGGGAGTGGTCTCTCCCTCGGCCTCGATGGGCGCGTCGGACGTATCACTTGATGCCATACCCCCACGGTATGCCGCGCGAGCCGATTCCACCCTGCTCAGACGCGGATCGGCGGCGAACTGCCATCTCCGGGCCGCACAGGGCGCTCGCGGCGACGGATGGCGGGGTCGTCAGCTGCGATGATGGTGGCGTGAGCGACGCCCTCGAGATCCCCGGCTGGAAGCACGTCTACTCCGGGAAGGTCCGCGACCTGTACGCACCGGCCGACACCGCGGAGGGCGCGCAGCCCGAGCGCATGCTCGTCGTGGCGAGCGACCGCGTGAGCGCATTCGACGTCGTCCTCTCCCCCGGGATCCCCGGCAAGGGCGAGCTCCTCACCACCCTCAGCCTGTGGTGGTTCGACCAGCTCGCGGGAGGCGACGGCGCGGAGCCCGTGCCCAATCACCTCGCGTCCGAGCCGGTGCCCGAGGCTGTCGCCGGACGAGCGATGGTGGTCCGCTCGCTGAACATGCTTCCCGTGGAATGCGTCGTGCGCGGCTACATCACCGGATCGGGTTGGGCGGAGTACCAGGCGGAGGGGACTGTGTGCGGGATCCCGCTCCCCGCGGGCCTGCAGAACGGCGACCGCCTCCCCGAGCCGATCTACACGCCGGCATACAAGGCGCCGCTGGGCGAGCACGACGAGAACATCTCGTACGAGAAGACGGTCGAGCTCGTCGGCGACGACCACGCCGCGCAGCTGCGCGACCGCTCGCTGGAGATCTACCGTCGGGCCGCCGAGGCGGCGGAGGCGAAGGGGCTGATCCTCGCCGACACCAAGTTCGAGTTCGGCGTGGACGAGGCCGGCGTCCTCCGCCTCGCCGACGAGGTGCTCACGAGCGACTCGTCGCGCTACTGGGATGCCGCCGCCTGGCACGCCGGCACCACGCCCGCCGAGCGCATGGCGAGCTTCGACAAGCAGATCGTGCGCGACTGGCTCGCCGCCCACTGGGACAAGCAGGGCGAGCCGCCCGCACTGCCGAGTGAGATCGTCGAGAAGACCGTGGCGCGCTATCGCGAGCTGCTGGAGCGCATGACGGCCTGACGGACCGTCGACGCGCTACCGTTCTCCGGGGGCCGCATCCGGCCATCCGCTCTCAGACGCGCACACGGCCGCCCGAATCGACCATCCTGCGCGGCCCTCTCGAAGGAGACCCCATGCCCCTGTGGACCGTGCACGGCGACGGCCGCACCGTCGCCCCCGGCGCCGTCGTCGCCCCGACCGAGCGGCTCTCGTGGCCCGCGACGGTCGCGATGGGCGTCCAGCACGTGGTGGCGATGTTCGGCGCGACGTTCCTCGTCCCGTCGCTGACCGGGTTCCCCGTCTCGACGACGCTGCTCTTCAGCGGGCTCGGCACGATCCTGTTCCTCCTCGTCACGCGCAACCAGCTGCCCAGCTACCTCGGCTCGTCGTTCGCGTTCATCGCGCCCATCACGGCGGCCGTCGCGGCGGGCGGCCTCGGCTCCGCGCTCGCGGGTGTCGTGGCCGTGGGCGTGCTGCTCGCCCTCGTCGGAGTCGTCGTGCAGGTCGCGGGGCTCGCCTGGGTCGACGCGCTCATGCCGCCTGTGGTGGCCGGCGCGATCGTGGCGCTCATCGGCTTCAACCTCGCCCCCACGGCGTGGACGAACTTCCAGGCGGATGGCGTGACCGCGACCGTCACGCTGGCGGCGGTCGTCCTCTTCGCCGTGCTCTTCCGCGGCTTCCTCGGCCGAATCTCGATCTTCCTCGGCGTGGTCGTCGGCTTCGTCTTCGCAGCGTTCCGCGGCTCGTTCGGCGTGCCGAACCCCCTCCGCGGCGGGAAGACGCCGGCAGAGCTCATCGCCGACGCCCCCTGGGTCGGGCTCCCGCAGTTCCACCTGCCGGACTTCGTCTCCCCCGGCACGTGGACGACCATCGCGATGTTCCTCCCGGTCGTGCTCGTGCTCGTCGCCGAGAACGTCGGGCACGTGCGGGGCGTCGCCACCATGACCGATGCCTCGGTCAACCGTCACACCGGCCGTGCGCTCATCGCCGACGGCGCGGCGACCGCACTCGCCGGGGGCTTCGGCGGCTCGGGCACGACGACGTACGGCGAGAACATCGGCGTGATGGCCGCCACCCGCGTCTACTCGACCGCGGTGTACTGGATCGCGGGCGGCTTCGCCGTGCTGCTGGCGTTCTCCCCCAAGGTCGGCGAGGTGTTCAACTCGATCCCCGCCGGCGTGCTCGGCGGCGCCACCACCGCCCTCTACGGTCTCATCGGCATCATCGGCATCAAGATCTGGGTCGACAACCGCGTCGACTTCTCGCGCCCGGTGAACCAGTACACGGCCGCGGTCTCGCTCGTCATGGGCATCGCGGGCTTCAGCCTCGACCTCGACGACTTCGCGTTCGGCGGCATCGTGCTCGGCACGGTGGCGGCGCTCGTGATCTACCACCTCGGCAACCTCATCGCCCGCGCGCGGCGCACCGGCGCCGACGACGGCGGACCCATCCCCGCCGTCGGGCAGCTCGGCGGCGATCCGCTGGACTGAGCACGCGATGGCGAGCGAGGGCGAGGAGGCGCGGTTCGTCGCGTGGGCCGGCGAGCTGCGCGCCGTGCATGAGCGCCTGCGTGACGCGCTGCGTGTCACGCGCGAGGCGGTCGAGGCCGACGAGCGGATGGCCGAGGGCGCCGCTCGAGAGCTGCTCCTGTTCTGCCACGGGTTCTGCGCCGCCCTCACCGCCCACCATCGCGCGGAGGACCGGACGCTCTTCCCCGCGATCGCGAGCGCGCACCCCGAGCTGGGCGAGACCATCCGCAAGCTGGAGCAGGACCACGCAATGATCGGCCACCTGCTCGGCGGCCTGCAGGAGGCGGTCGACCACGGCCGGTCGCCGTCTGAGCTGCTCCGCCACCTCGAGGGCGTCGCGGCGATCATGGAGTCGCACTTCGGCTACGAGGAGCGACAGCTGCTCGCGGTGCTCGACGCGCTCGCGCTCGACGCGTCGGTCGAAGACGCGCTCGGCCCCTTCTGACGCCGCGGCCGCGACAGGAGGTCAGGCGCCGAGCTCGCGGCGCATGACCACCCGCGGGATCCCGCCCGCCACGGCGTCGGTGTCGGCGACCTTCGCGAACCCGACCTCCTCGAACAGCGACCGGAACCCCACGAACGCCATCGTGAGATCGACCCTCTGCTCGCCGTTGTCGACGGGGTACCCCTCCACCGCGGCCGCTCCGCGCTCGCGGGCGAACTCGACGGCTCCCGCGAGCAGCGGGCGCAGGATCCCTCGCCCGCGGTACCCCGGGCGCACCCGCAGGCACCAGATGCACCAGGGCTCAGGCCCGTCCAGGTGCGGGATCCGCCGACTGCGCGCGAACTGCGTGTCCGCGCGCGGCGCGACCCCGGCCCATCCGACCGGCTCGTCGCCGTCGTAGGCGAGCACGCCCGGCGGCAGGTCCGACCGGCACATCTCCGCCACGAGGGCCCCGCGCTCCTCGCCGTGCAGGGCGTTGTTCTGCTTCGACGGCAGCCGATGGCTGAGACACCAGCAGACGCTCGCGTCCGGCCGCTTCGGCCCCACGAGCGTCCTGACGTCCTCGAACTCCGTCGCGGGGCGCACCTCGATCACCATGGGCGGCTACGCGCTCTGCCGTACCACGAGCTCGGCGGGCAGGATGGTCACCCGCGGCGGGTCGAGTCCGGCCAGCCGGGCGAGGAGGACATCGGCCATCGCCTCCCCCTGCTCGAGCGATGGCTGGCGGATGGTCGTGAGTGCGGGAGTGACGCTGGTCGCGACCGGCGAGTCGTCGAACCCGATGATCGCGATGTCGCGCGGGACGCGCTTGCCGGCCCGCGCGAGCACGTCGAGAACGCCCCGGGCCATCAGGTCGCTCGCGACGAACAGCGCGTCGGGCAGGGGCTCCCCGGCCGCCTCGCGGTCGAGGATCGCGCGCATGGCGTCGGCGCCGCCGCTCGCCGTGAAGTCCCCGTCGCGGACGGGACCAGGCTCGATGCCCACCTCGGCCAGCGCGTCGCGGAATCCGGTGAGGCGGTCGATGCCGGCCGGCATGTCGAGCGGACCGGTGATCATCCCGATGCGCCGGCGACCGCGACTGAGGAGGTACTCGGTCGCGACGCGGCCGCCCGCGACGTTGTCGACGTCGACGAAGTAGTCGTCCGGCCGCTCGCGGGCGGGGCGGCCGCCGAAGACGACCGGCACCGACGCGGAGATGCGGTCGATGTACGTGTCGCTCGTGTGATGCGAGACGACGAGGGCGCCGTCGACATTGCCGCCGGCGAGGAACGTGGTCGCCTTGTCGCCCGGGTCGTCCGACGCGACGATGAGGTTGAGCATGTGCTCCGACCGGGAGAGCCGCTGGTTGATGCCGGATACGATCGCCGCGAAGAACGGGTCTCCGAAGAACCGCGTGGTGTCCTCCGGCACGACCAGCGCGATCGCCTGGGTCTGCCTGCTGGCGAGCGACCGCGCGGCCCGGTTCGGCACGTAGTTGAGCTCGGCGATCGCCCGCTTGACCGACTCCAGCGCCTCCGGACTCACCCGGTCGCCGCCGTTCACCACGCGCGAGACGGTGGAGCGCGAGACTCCCGCGCGCGCGGCGACCTGCTCCAGCGTCGCGGGAACGCGTCCCACGCCGGCATCGACGCTCATCCGCAGGCTCCTTCTCTCGTCAGGACATCTTCTCGCGAGAAGGTGTCGGGCGCACCCGGTCTCTCCGCCCGCTCTCGGTCGTTCCCCCGGGTGCGCCCGCTGCGCTCCGCCGCCGCGTCAGCTCGACGCGAGCAGCCCCTCCGGCTCGACGTCCCCCGGTGCGGCGTCCGCCGCTTCGCCGTCCACGGCGCGGGCGGCGATGATCCGCGCGTACTCGAGGCCGGACTCCTTCACCGTGCGCTCCTGGGTGGCGTAGTCGACGTGGACGATGCCGAACCGGCGCGCGTAGCCCCACGCCCACTCGTAGTTGTCCAGCAGCGACCAGTAGAAGTAGCCGCGCACGTCCACGCCGTGGTCGAGGGCGTCGCGCACGGCGGCCACGTGGTCGTGCACGAAGGCGACCCGCTGCGCATCGTCGATGCGGCCATCCGCGAGGTGGTCGTCGCCGGCCGCGCCGTTCTCGGTCACGTACAGCGGCACGTCGTGCGCGTACTCCGCCGACACCCGCTCGAGCAGCCGGGTGAGGCCCGCCGGGTCGATCTCCCAGCCCATGTTCGTGCGCTCGTAGCCGCGCTCGTGCCAGTGGATCCCCTCGTGGGAGGGGAACGGCGACGCGATGTGGCGATCGGTCGGCGCATCGCCACCCGGAACGGGGATCGGTGACGGCCGTCCCGACACGTACTCGCCGTGGTAGTAGTTCACGCCGAGGAAGTCGATCGGCGTCGAGATCGTCGCGAGGTCACCGTCGCGCACGGCGCACCGCAGGTCCTCGACCGCGGCCTCGTCGACCAGGCGGATGTCCTCGACGATGTCACCGGGGTACGTCGCGTGGAAGACCGGGTCGAGGAACCAGCGGTTGAACTGGCCGTCGATCCGGCGCGCGGCATCGAGATCGGCCGCGTCGGAGGGGTCGACGGGCTCGGCGTTGGTGAGGTTCAGCGTGATCCCCACGTGCTCGGCCCCGCGGCCGCGCAGCTCCTGCACGGCGCGGCCGTGTGCGAGGAGGAGGTGGTGCGAGGCCAGGAGCCCGTCGCGCACGCTCTGCCGGCCCGGCGCGTGCGCGCCGGCCGTGTACGACAGGAACGACGAGCACCACGGCTCGTTGAACGTCGTCCAGTGCGTGACGCGGTCGCCGAGCGCCTCGTGCATCGTCGCGGCGTACTCGACGAACCGCTCCACGGTGTCGCGCGAGGTCCAGCCGCCCTTCTCCTCGAGGGCCTGCGGCATGTCCCAGTGGTACAGCGTCAGCCACGGGAGGATGCCGGCCTCGAGCAGCTCGTCGACCAGGCGCGAGTAGAAGTCCACGCCCTTCGCATTGACGGCGCCGCCGTCGGGGCGCACGCGCGACCACGACGTCGAGAACCGGTAGCTCTGCAGCCCCAGGCGCTTCATGAGCGCGACGTCCTCGCGGTACCGGTGGTAGTGGTCGCAGGCCACGTCGCCGGTGTCGCCGCTGATCACCGCGCCGGGCACCCGGGCGAACGCGTCCCAGATGGACGCGGTGCGGCCATCCTCGAACGCCGCGCCCTCGATCTGATAGGCCGCCGTGGCGGCGCCGAAGAGGAAGTCCTCTGGAAATGAACGGGTCATGTGCATCATCCCTTCACCGCACCGGCCATGATGCCACTGACGAGCTGCTTTCCGGCGACGGCGAAGAGGAGGAGCAGGGGCAGCGTCGCGAGCACGACGCCCGCGAGCACGATCGAGTAGTCCACGAAGTGATTCGACTGCAGCAGCGACAGCGCCACCGGCAGGGTCGGGTTCTGGCGGTCCAGGACGATGAACGGCCAGAAGAAGTTGTTCCAGGCGGTGACGAACGTGAAGAGGAAGAGCATGGCCGCCGCAGGTCGCGCTGCGGTCACGCCCACCGTCCAGAACGTGCGGATCATCGACGCCCCGTCCATCCGCGCCGCCTCGATGAGCTCGTCGGGCACCGCCTGCTGCAGGTACTGCGTCATCCAGAACACGCCGAACGCGCTGGTGAGGGCGGGGATGATGATCGCGCCGATCTTGCCCGTCCAGCCGATCTCGCTGAAGAGGATGTACATCGGCACGACGCCGAGCTGCTGCGGCACCGCCATCGTCGCGACGACGAAGGCCAGGAGGGCCTTGCCGCCGGGGAAGCGCAGCTTCGCGAAGGCCCAGCCCGCGAGCGTGGAGAAGACGACGACGCTCACGGCGATGAGGGTCGAGCTCCACACCGAGTTCCACAGCGCGCGCCAGAAGTTCACGGCCGGGTCGTTCACCACGCTCAGGGCGTTGGCGATGAAATTGCCGCCCGGGATCCACGACTTGTCCGGGTCGCGGAGGGTCGAGGAGTCGCCCGATCCGATGAGGAACGAGAAGTACAGCGGGAAGACGCTCGCGATGAGCACGACGGCGAGGCCTGCGTACACCCAGAAGCCGGGACGCGAGCCGCGGATGCGCACGGTGCGGCGCTTGGCGGCCGGGGCGTCCTTCATGACGAGGGTCGAGGTGGCGGTCATCGGCGGGCCTCCGCTCGCTTGAGTGCTCGTCGTTCCCGGCGCGACAGCTGAGCGCCGCGTCGGCCCTCGTCGCGCACGAGCGAGCGCGTGACGAGCAGGTTGATGAGGCCGATCGCGAGGATGATGATGAACAGGATCCAGGCCATCGCGGCGGCGCGGCCGAAGTTCCACTCGCCCCAGCCGATGTCGTAGAGGTAGAGCGTGATCGTCAGCCACTGCTGAGCGGAGCCGCCGCGCCCGAACTGGTCGAACATCCGCGGCTCGTCGAAGATCTGCAGCCCGCCGATGGTCGAGGTGATGACGACGAAGATGAGCGTGGGCTTCAGCGACGGCAGCGTGATGCTCATGAACTGGCGGAAGGCGCCCGCGCCGTCGACGGTCGCGGCCTCGTAGTAGTCGCGCGGGATGGCCTGCATCGCCGCGAGGAGGATCAGCGCGTTGTAGCCGGTCCAGCGGTAGTTCACCATCGTCGCGATGGCGATGTGGCTCCAGAACGGCTCCACGTGCCAGGGGATGGCGCCGATGCCGATCCACTCGAAGAAGCCGTTGACGGCGCCGGACTTGTCCGCGAAGAGCGCGTTGAAGATGAGCCCGACGGCGACGGGGGCCACGACGTACGGCAGCAGGGCGCTCATCCGCCAGAAGGTCTTCGCGCGGATGTGGCGGTCGAGCATGGCGGCGATGAACAGCGCGAGGATGAGCTGCGGCACGCTCGAGAGCAGGAAGATGCTGAAGGTGTTGCCGAGCGCCGTCCAGAACTTCGGCTGCGTGAGGATCCAGGCGTACTGGTCGAAGCCCACGAACTCGCCGGACCGGCGGACCTGGTCCCAGTCCATGAACGAGATGACACCCGTGTACGCGATCGGGAAGAGGCCGACGATCGCGAACAGCACGAAGAACGGCGAGATGTAGAGGTACGGGGAGAGCTTCATGTCCCAGCGGCTGAGCCGCTGCGAGAACGAGAGCACTCGGATGGGCCGGTCCGGCGGGGGCGTCTGCGCGCTCGCCGGGCGGGTGGCGGTGATGGTCACGGCGTCCCCTCGGGGTGTTCGGATGGTCGGTGCGGGGCGGGCGTACGGCCTGCGCGGCGGGGTGGGAGGAGTGCGGCGGGCGGATGGCCGAAGCGGCTGCACCGCCCGCCGCACGTCACCGGGTCAGAATCCGGAGACCTCGTCGACCCAGGTCTGCCAGCTCGTCTCCTGGTCCTCGATGCCGTCGAAGACCCGGGTCACGGCGCTCTGCAGCGCGTCGTGGAACTGGAAGTACTTCGCGCCCTTCACCGGCGACACCGTCACGGCCTCGGCGCGGTCGACGCCGATCTGACCCGTGGGCGCGTCGTTGAAGAACTCGTTCGTGAAGCCGGTGAGGTCGTCGCTCTCGTAGGCCTCGGTCTGGCTCGGGAAGGTGCCCGCGTTGCCGAAGGCCTTCACCTGCGTCTCCGGCGAGCTCAGCCAGTCGGCGAGCTCCTGCGCGGCCTCGACGTGCGCGCCGTTCGCGGGGATCGTCAGGTACGAGCCGCCCCAGTTGCCGCCGCCGCCGGGGAAGACGTCGGCGATGTCCCATCCCTCGACGTCCGGGCCCTCGCCGGAGATGATGCCGTGCATCCAGCCGGGGCAGAGCATGGCCGGGAACTCCCCGTTCGCGAGGGAGGCGTACCAGTCGTCGCCCCACTGAGCGGGGTAGGCCGAGATCGGGACCGCGCGCTCGACGACCGTGTCGTAGACCTCGCGGACGTCGGGGTTCTCGGTGGCGACGACGGTGCCGTCCGCCTCCTCGTAGCTCACCTCGACCTGGTTCATCAGGCCCTGCAGCACCGTGTTCGCCGAGTCGATGAACGGCTTGCCCGTCTTGTCGACGTACTCCTGGCCGACCGTGAAGAAGTCATCCCAGGTCGTGAAGAGCTTGGCGACCTCTTCGCGGTCGGTGGGCAGCCCGGCCGCTTCGAACAGGTCGGAGCGGTAGCAGACGGCCTGCGGGCCGATGTCGGTGCCGTACCCGACGAGGTTGCCCTCGGCGTCGGTCGCCGCGGCTTCCTTCCAGTCCAGCCAGCGGCCCTTGAGGTCGTCCGGAACCGGCTCCAGCAGATCCGAGTACTCCATCATCTCGGCGAGCCAGTCGACCTCGATGGCCTCGATGTCGGCGAGGCCCGAGTTGCCGAGCTTCTGGAAGAAGTTCGCACGGGCGTCGTTCGACGTCGCGGCCTTGTTGTGGACGATCGTCACGTTCGGGTGCTCGTCCATGTACTCCTGGAGGAGCTCGTCGGTGTAGCCGAAGTCGTTGAAGGTCGCGATCGACAGCTCGATGGGCGCGTTCGGGTCGTCCGAGGCGGATTCCTCCGCGGAACCGGCGCAGCCGGCCAGGACGACGCCGCCGATGGCGAGAGCGCTGACCGCGGCGGCGCCGCGGCGGATGGCACGAGAGTTCACAGTCACTCCTTTGTGGGTGGGACCGCCGTGAGAGCGCTCCCACGGCATTGACCAGGACTCTATGGGAGCGCTCTCACGACGTCAAGTCGAATGCGAGCGGACGCATCGCGCACCCCGAGTGCGGGCTCTCGCTCAGCCACGCGCGGACTAGACTGGAGACGATCCCCCGCCCGCGACATCCGGAGCTCATCTCATGCCCACCATCGTCGTCGACGTCATGCCCAAGGCCGAGCTGCTGGATCCGCAGGGGAAGGCCGTGACCGGCTCCCTCGCGCGCCTCGGCCACGGCGCGTTCCAGAACGTCCGCATCGGGAAGCGCATCGAGCTGACCGTCGAGGGCGAGGTCACCGACGAGGTGCTCGCCGAGGCGAAGACGATCGCCGACGAGATCCTCTCGAACGGCGTGATCGAGGACGTCGTGAACATCGGAGTGGTGGAGTGACCGCCCGCATCGGGGTCATCACCTTCCCCGGCTCGCTCGACGACCGCGACGCGCAGCGCGCGGTCCGCGTCGCCGGCGCGGAGCCCGTCGCCCTGTGGCACGGCTCGCACGACCTCGAGGGCGTCGACGCGGTGATCCTGCCGGGCGGCTTCTCGTACGGCGACTACCTGCGCGCCGGCGCCATCGCCGCGCACGCCCCGATCATGGCCGAGGTCGCCGCCGCGAGCGCGAAGGGCATGCCCGTCCTCGGGATCTGCAACGGCTTCCAGATGCTCGTCGAGGCGCACCTGCTGCCGGGCGGACTCATCCGCAACGCGCACCAGCAGTTCATCCGCCGCGACCAGAAGCTGCGCGTCGAGAACGCGTCGACCGCGTGGACGAACGCGTTCACGGTCGGCGAGGAGATCGTCATCCCGCTGAAGAACGCCGACGGCGGCTACATCGCCGACGACGAGACGCTGCGCCGCATCGAGGGCGAGGGCCTCGTCGCCTTCCGCTATCTCGGCGTGAACCCGAACGGGTCGCTCAACGACATCGCGGGCATCACGAACGAGCACGGCAACGTCCTGGGGCTCATGCCCCACCCCGAGCACGCGGTGGAGCCCGGCTTCGGCCCGGCCACGCCCGCCGCCATGCGGTCGGGCATCGACGGCCTGCGCTTCTTCCAGTCCGCCGTGTCGGCCCTGGTGGGCCAGGCCGCCTGAGGCGCGGCGCCAAGCCAGGAGGTAAGCGCGCACCCGGGAGGCGATCGGCGCCGACGCTCCTGGGTAAGCGCCATCCACCTGGGTCGGCGCACCGGTAGCCTCGACGCATGAGCGCGATCACGGTCTCCGTCCCCACCGAAGAGCTCGCCGGCGACGTCTCGGCGCTGCTCGACCCCGAGCTCGGCATCGAGGTCGTGCGGTGGGATGGCCAGGAGCCGGCCCCGCGGGACCGGTTCGACATCGTCGTGCCGCCGTACATGCGCCAGGGGCGGATGCTCGCGCGTCTTCACGAGATCGACTGCGGCCTCGTGCAGGGCCAGGCGATCGGCTACGAGGGCGTCGAGGAGCGGCTTCCCGCGGGCTCGACGTACGCCAACGCCTCCAGCGTTCATGAGACGGCGACGGCCGAGCTGACGATCGGGCTGCTGCTCGTGGCGCAGCGCGAGCTGGACCGGATCGTGCGCAATCAGGACCGCGGCGTGTGGGACAACGGCGGCATGCCCGCCGGCCTCGCCGACCGCCGCATCGTCATGCTCGGCTACGGCGGCGTCGCGAAGGCCATCGCCCGACGCCTCGAGGCCTTCGAGGTGGATCTGGCGCCGGTCGCCTCCCGCGCTCGCGACGAGGACGGCCTCCACGTGCACGCCCTGTCGGAGCTCGACGAGCTGCTTCCCGGTGCCGAGATCCTCATCAACGTGCTGCCCGGCGGCGCCGAAACCCACCACCTCATCGACGACGCGGTCCTGTCTCAGCTGCCCGACGGCGCGCTCGTCGTGAACGTCGGCCGCGGCCCGACCGTCGACACCGACGCGCTCGTCGAGCACGTGCGGCGCGGACGCATCCGCGTCGCGAGCGACGTGTTCGACCCCGAGCCGCTGCCGGAGGGCCACCCGCTGTGGTCGCTCGACGGCGTCTTCATCACGCCCCACGTCGGCGGGCGCAGCGCCGCGATGCGTCCGCGCATCGCGCGACTCATCGCGGAGCAGGCCGAGCGCCTCGCGCGCGGCGAGGAGCACGTGAACGTGGTCATCCGCACCTGACGCGCGCGCGGGTCATCCGCGCGCGACCCGCGCGGAGCCATGCGCCCGCTCAGCCGGGCAGCGCCGCGACGGCCTCCACCTCCACGAGGGCGCCCGGCCGCGCGGGCGTCACCGAGAGCACCGTCACCGCGGTGCGTCGCGTGCCCCAGACCGCCTGCGAGGCCGCATACGCCGCGGTGGGATCCACGCCGGCCGCGAGATGGATGGTCATCTTGACGACGTGCTCCGGACCCGCCCCCGCTGCGGCGAGGACGGCGAGGAGATTCCGCAGCGCCTGCTCGGTCTGCGGTCCGAGACCGTCGAGCAGCGCGCCATCCGCGTCGGCGCCGTTCTGACCGCCGACGAACAGCAGGCGCCCGGGCGGCGCGATCATCCCGTGCGCGAAGGCGGGGCTCCGCAGCACCTCCGGTGCGTCCACGGGTTCGGGCAGCGCGGCCATGGCGGCTCCTCTCGTCGATGCGGCCGATTATGGCGCGCGCCGCCGACATCCGCACCGGGAACGGCGAACGGGCCGCCCCCAGGGGGACGGCCCGTTCGGCAGACGGATCAGACGGCGGTGTAGCCGCCGTCGATGAGCCAGTACGCACCGGTGACGAACGAGGCGTCGCCGGAGAGAAGGAAGCGCACCACCGCGGCGACCTCCTCCGCACGGCCCAGGCGGCCGAGGGAGTGCTTGCCCTTGAGCGCGTCGAGCACCTCCGGCGACAGCGCGGAGTTCACCAGCGGCGTCTCGATGTAGCCGGGGCCGACCGCGTTGATGCGAAGGCCCTGCGCCCCGTACTCGGCGGCGGCGTTCTTCGTGAGGCCGACGACCGCGTGCTTCGATGCGGTGTAGGCGCCGTTGCCGAGGGCGGCCACGGTGCCGTGGATCGAGGCCATGTTGACGATCGCACTGTCCGCCGCCCCTGCCTCGAGCATCGCGGGGATCTGGTACCGCATGCCGTAGAGCACGCCGTTGAGGTTGATGTCGATGACGCGCTTCCAGTCGTCGAGGTCGACCTCGCCCGCCGGCGCCTGCTTGCCGCCGATGCCGGCGTTGTTCACGGCGTAGTTGAGCTTGCCGTAGGTGTCCTTCGCGAACGCCACCGCCTTCTCGCTGTCCTCTGGCACGGCGGTGTTGGCCTGGAACGCGCTGGCCTCGCCGCCCGCCGCTGCGATCTCACCGACCACGCGCTGCGCGCCCTCGAGGTTGATGTCGCTGACGACGACCTTCGCACCCAGGCTCGCGAGCTCCTTCGCGATGGCCTCGCCGATGCCCGAGCCGCCGCCCGTGACGAGGGCGACCTTTCCGTCGAATGTCATAATGTTCCCTTCGGTCTGTTGCGCGAAGGTCCATACGATCGCATGGATCTTGGTTCCCTTAGTCTACGCCTGTCGAAGACGGCGGGATCGGTCGCGCACCCGGCACGACCATCCTGAGCCCGAACCCGGCACGGCTCCACCCCTCACCCCCGATGGAACGATGACCCCATGACGAGCACTACCGCGCCGCGCGGCGCCCTCGACCGCTACTTCCGCATCTCCGAGCGCGGCTCGACCGTCGGCACGGAGATCCGCGGCGGCCTGGTCACCTTCTTCGCGATGTCGTACATCGTCGTCCTCAACCCGCTGATCATCGGCACATCGGCGGATGGCACGGGTCAGTTCCTCGGCGGAGGGGACGGTCCGAATCTGGGCATGATCGCGTCGGCGACGGCGCTCATCGCCGGCGTGATGTCGATCCTCATGGGCGTCGTGGCGAACTTCCCGCTCGCGATGGCGGCCGGCCTCGGTCTGAACGCCGTCGTCACCTACTCGATCGCCGGCCTCCCCGGAGTGACGTGGGCGGACGCCATGGGCGTGATCGTCATCGAGGGCCTGCTCATCCTCGTGCTCGTCCTGACCGGCTTCCGCGAGGCCGTCTTCCGCGCGGTCCCGACGCCACTGAAGACCGCGATCGGCGCGGGCATCGGCCTCTTCATCACCCTCATCGGCCTCGCCAACGCGGGCTTCGTCACCGGCGACGGCGCGACCATCCTCGCCCTGGGCAACCTCGGCACCTGGCCCATCCTCGTCTTCGTCGTCGGCCTCGTGCTCGCGATCGTGCTGCACGCGCGGCACGTGAAGGGCGCCATCCTCATCTCGATCCTCGTCGCCACCGCGCTCGCGATCATCCTCGAGAACACGCTGCACATCGGCGATCGCTCCGAGAACCCCGGCGGCTTCAACTCCGCTCCGCGGTTCACGGGCGTCATCGCGGTGCCGGACTTCTCGCTGATCGGGCAGTTCGACCTGCTCGGCTCGGTGCAGAACATCGGCGTCGTGACGCTCGTGCTGCTCGTCTTCACGCTGCTGCTCGCGGACTTCTTCGACACCATGGGCACGATGGTCGCCATCGGCGGCGAGGCGGGCCTCCTCGACAAGCAGGGCAACCCCCCGCGCACGAAGCAGATCCTCATCGTCGACTCCCTCGGCGCGGTCGCGGGCGGCGTCGGCTCCGTCTCCTCCAACACCGCGTTCGTCGAGTCCACGGCGGGCGTCGGCGACGGTGCGCGCACCGGCCTCGCCTCGGTCGTGACCGGCATCGCGTTCCTGCTGTCGACGCTCTTCGCGCCGCTCGTCGCGCTCGTGCCCTACGAGGCCGCGGCCCCCGCGCTCGTGCTCGTCGGGTTCCTCATGCTCACGCAGGTCGCGGGCATCGACTGGAAAAACATCGAGGTCGCACTCCCGGCGTTCCTCACGATCGTCATCATGCCGTTCACGTACTCCATCGCCGACGGCATCGGCGCCGGCTTCATCGCGTTCATCGTCGTGAAGCTGGCCCGCGGCAAGACGCGCGACATCCACTGGCTGATGTGGCTCGTGGGGGCGCTCTTCGTCCTCTACTTCACGATCGAGCCGATTCGCGCCCTGATCGGCGCCTGAGGCCCCGACGACAGAAGGCGCGTCCCCGCGAGGGGACGCGCCTTCTGTCGTCGTGCCGGATCAGGCGGATTCGCGCGCCGTGAAGAGGGTGTGGACGTCGCCGACATGGGCGCGGCCGCCGAGGTCGGAGAGCTCCAGCACGACGGCGGAGCCCGCCACCTCGGCGCCGAGGTCGCGGATGAGCTGCTGCGCGGCGGCCAGCGTGCCGCCCGTGGCGAGGACGTCGTCGAGGAGCAGGACGCGCTCCCCCGGCTGCAGGACACCGGGGGCCTCGATCGCCGCGGAGCCGTACTCCAGCTCATAGGAGACCGCCGCGGCGGGCTTCGGCAGCTTGCCGGCCTTGCGGATGGGCAGGACGCCCACACCCGCGACCGCGGCCACGTAGCCCGCGAGCAGGAAGCCGCGCGCCTCGATGCCGCCGACGATGTCGAAACGGCCGCGGAAGGGCTCGGCGAGCGCCTCGCACACGTCGCGCAGGGCGCGGGCATCGGCGAGGAGCGGGGAGATGTCTCGGAACAGCACGCCCGGCTCCGGGTAATCCGGAGTGAGGTCGATGAGCGATTCGGCACGGGCGAGGGCGTCGTTCACTCGCCCCAGGGTACCGGCGGCGGCTGTGCGGACGACGCCCTAACCTGGACTCATGACGCGACTGCTCGCCGACGCCGACCCCGCTCGCTGGGTTCCCGTGACCGGCCGCGGTTTCCGCGGCGGCCGCCACCGCAAGGCGGCCATCCGGATGCTGCTGAGCGGCGCGGGAATGTCGCAGGGGACCCCGGGATCAAGCTTCGTCTCGTGGGTCGCGAATCGCGCGGCGACGGCGATGATGCGGCGATCGGATGGCCGTCTGCTCGCGTGGGTGTGGAAGGACGACCCCGATCGACTCGCCGCCCTCGGACAGGTGCAGGAGCTCACGCCGCAGCTGCGCACGGCCCGCGCGATGATGCCGATGCAGTACGACGACACCGAGGACTTCCGCTCGCCGTACCTCGGCACCGGGGAGAAGCTCGTGATGGACATGCCGCAGAGCGAGAGCGCGCTGCTCACGGCCACCTACACGTGGGACACGGGCACGCAGCTGGTCACGCTGCAGGCCGCGTCCTCCGACCGCGAGCGCTTCCGCACGATGCTCCCCGCGATCGAGGACCTCGCGCGCACCCTGCGCCTCTCCGACGATCTCGAGGTCGGCGAATCCAACATCCTGCGCCTCCCGCCCGCCTGATGCGGCGCACCGCAGGCCCCGCCGCCGTCGCGCTCGTCGCGCTGCTCTGCGCGGGGTGCGCGACGACCACGCCGAGCGAGCGCAGCGTCCGCCTGCCGCCGGAGGGCGGAGCGCTCGACTACCAGCTGGGCGGTGCGTATCCGCCGCCTCCCGGCGTCGACATCGTCGCCCGCGACCGTCTGCAGGCTCCGCCGGACGACGTCTACGCCATCTGCTACGTGAACCTCTTCCAGACGCAGCCGGACCCCGAAGGGGCGGCCGAGGCCGACCTCGAGGGCACGACCGCGTGGTGGGAGGAGGAGCACCCCGAACTCCTGCTCCGCGGCGACGACGGCGCGCCGGTGATGGATCCGGAGTGGAACGAGGCGCTGTTCGACATCCGCACGGCGGCGAACCGGGAGGCGCTGTCGGACATCCAGGGCGCCTGGATCGAGGGCTGTGCAGACGAGGGCTATGACGCCATGGAAGCCGACAACCTCGACCAGCACGAACGGTCCGAAGGACTGCAGACCCTCGACGACGCATTGGCGTACATGCGCGTGATCATCCCGCTGGCTCACGATCGCGGCCTCGCCGTCGCGCAGAAGAACACGGCGGAGCTCGGCGAAGCGGGCCCTCAGCTCGGCTTCGACTTCGCCGTGGCGGAGGAATGCGAGGTGTACGACGAGTGCGACGCCTACCGCTACCCAGGCCGGGTCCTCGAGGTCGAGTACACCGACACCGAGGACGTCACCCGCGACGGGGTCACGCGGTCCGCGTTCGCCTGGGCCTGCGAGCGACGCGCCGGCGACCATCCCATCACGCTGCGCGACCGCGATCTCGTCGCGACCGGGGAGGCCGGCTACGTCTTCGAGCGCTGCTGACGCGCGGATACCGTTGCGACGTCGGCGGTGTCAACCCCGTTCATAGCAACCACTCAGCCACGTAGCTTTGCTTCAGCGGCGCACATCCGCGCACCGCTCTTAGAAGGGAGCAGTCACATGGGCTTCATCGCATTCCTCATCCTCGGCCTCATCGCCGGAGCCATCGCGAAGGCCATCCTGCCCGGACGGCAGGGCGGCGGCTGGATCGCCACGCTCGTTCTCGGCGTCATCGGCGCCTTGCTCGGCGGATGGATCGGAACGGCCATCTTCGGCGTGGGCGTCGACGAGTTCTGGGACCTGGGCAGCTGGCTGCTGGCCATCGGCGGGGCGATCATCGTCCTGCTGATCTGGGGCCTCATCACGGGCCGCCGCGGCAGCGCCCGCCGCTAAGCGGGACCGGCACACACAGCGTGCCAAGAGGTTCGGATGGCCGGCGCATCGGGGGGATGCGCCGGCCATCGTCATGTCCCGGGTCTTTCGTCGGACATTGAGGCGAGGGAGCGCAGCGACCGAGACGAAATGCCGCAACCCGGCCTCGGGAACGGCTCTCCGCGTTTCGTCTCGCTCCGCTTGCTCAACGACCGGGGCTCACCGCGTTTCGTCTCGCTCCGCGTCAGGGGCGCGGGGAGAACGCGGACGGCTCGGCACGCACGCGGGCGAGCGCGAGCTGCACCGCACCGAGCACGACGACCCGGCCGCCGAGCTTGCTCGCGACGAGGCGCGGCACCGATTCGGAGAGCCCGGCCGCCAGCGCCTCCCGGGCGCGGATGAGCACGGGCTCCACCGCATCGGCGATGGCCCCGGCGACGACGATCTGCTCCACGCCGAGCAGGCTCGAGAGCACGACCGCGACCCGCGCCACGCGCTCGCCGAGGCGCCGGATGATGTCGAGCGCCGCGCCATCCCCGGAAGCCGCCGCCCGGAAGACCGCCTCCGCGTCGACCTGCTCGCCGCCCTCGATCAGCGCGGCCCGACCCCACTGGCGAGCCAGCGCGCCGATCCCCTCGGCGGAGCCCACGCCGTCGACGAGGTCGAGGAAGTGCATCTCGCCCGCGCCGCCGAGTGAGCCGCGCAGCAGGTGTCCGTCGAGGATGATCCCGGTGCCGAGACGCTCGCCTGACAGCACGGTGGCGACATCGCCGGTGCCGAGCCCGTGCGCCTGCTCCGCGACCGCCGCGAGGTTCGCATCGTTCTCCACCACGACGGCGGCCGGGACGATGCCCGCGTAGCCGGGGTTCATACGCGTCCAGAAGTCGTTCCGCCCCCGCGGCGAGCGCCCGTCGGCGTCCACGGGAGCGGGGATCCCCACCACCGCGAGCAGCACGTCCTCGCGCTCCACGCCCGCTCCTCGCACGACGCGTTCGGCGAGTGATGCGGCCGCCGCCCGGCGCTCGACCCCGTCGGCCTCCGGTCGGATGTCCGTGCTCTCCTCGGCGAGGACGGCGCCGCGGAGATCGGCGATCACGGCGGTCACCCGATGCTCGCCGGCGTCCATGCCGAGCACCACGCCGGCCTCATCGCGCAGCCGGTAGCGCCGCGCGGGGCGCCCCCTGCTCGTGAGCCCCGCCGCCCTGCTGTCCTCGACCTCCACGAGCCATCCCGCCGCGACGAGGTCGTCACAGACGCCCAGCACGGTCGCCCGCGCGAGCTGCGTCTCGGCCATGACCTCGGCGGCGGTGAACTCCGGCATGCGCAGCGCGAAGCGCACCACGACATCGGAGTTCATCCGGCGCAGCACCTGAGGCGAGTTCGCCGTGCCTAAAACCATCCCTCGACCCTACTGACCCTCTTGACTTCGACACGTCTCGATGAGACAGTGTGCTCATTAGATTCGTTGTCTAGATTTAGTCACCGAATCAATCTCCGCGCAAGAGAGGACGAGGATGTCTGTGAAACGGAGAAGGACGGCTCGCGTCGCCGCCGGCGGCGCCGGGCTGGTGCTGACGGGCGCACTGATGGCGGGCTGCTCGGGCAGCGGCACCGAGACCGTGCATTTCGCCTTCAGCAAGCGCGAGGCCATCGGCTTCATGACCGAGGTCGTCGACGAGTTCAACGCCGCGCAGGACGAGGTCCAAGTGGAGCTGGACACCTCGGGCATCGACGTCGTGGCGGCGAGCTTCGTCCGCGGCAACCCGCCCGACCTCCTGCTGGCGAACTACAACCACGAGGTCTCCCGGTTCGTGCAGCGCTGTGCGCTCGTCGATCTCTCGGAGACCCAGGCCGCCAGCACCATCCGCGAGGACATCGACGACCTCCTCAGCCAGTACGGCGAGTGCGAGGGCCGCACGACCGCGCTGCCCTACTCCGCGATGGCGGCCTCGGTCATCTACAACAAGGAGATCTTCGCCGAGCACGATCTCGAGGTCCCGGAGACGTGGAGCGAGCTCATCGAGGTCGCCGACACGCTCAAGGCGGCCGGCGTCGCGCCGTTCTACGCCACCTTCGCCGACGCGTGGACCGTCAACCAGGGGTGGTTCGACTACGCCGTCGGCGGGTCGATCGACGTCTTCGACTTCTACGAGCGGATGGCCGAGCAGGGCGCCGACGTCGGTCCCGACTCCCCCGTGTCGTTCCAGAAGGACTTCCTCGAGCCCGTCGAGAAGATGCAGCTCCTGGCGCGCGAGTACACGCAGCCCGACGCCGCCAGCCGCACCTACGACTTCGGCAACGTCGCCTTCGCGAACGGCGAGGGCGCCATGTACCTCCAGGGGCCCTGGGCGTTCAGCGAGATCGCGAAGACCGCTCCCGATCTCGACCTCGGGACCTTCCCGCTCCCCATGACCGACGACCCGGCCGACCTCAAGGTGCGCGTCAACATGGACCTCGTCACGATGATCCCGGAGGAGGCGCAGAACAAGGAGGGCGCCTTCACGTTCCTCGAGTACCTCTTCCAGCCGCAGATCATCCAGGAGTACAACGAGTCGCAGCTCGGCTTCGTCCCCACCACGACGGGCGAGGACCCGCGCGACCCGCGCATCGAGGGGATGATCCCCTTCTACAACGACGGCGCGGTCTACCAGGGCCCCGGAGTCCTCAACCCCCGGGCCATCCCCACCGAGAACTACGCGCAGTCGCTGGCGCTCGGTGAAGACGCGACCGCGGTCCTCAGCCGGATGGACGCGGACTGGGCTCGACTGGCGTTCCGCCAGCCGGTCATGTCGAGCGAGGAGACGGCGAAGTGAGCACCACCACGACCATCCTGACCGGCGGCGACCGCCGCGTGCGCCGCAGCCGCAAGCGCGTGGAGCCGATCTACTACCTCTTCCTCCTGCCCGCGCTCGCCCTGTTCACCCTGGCGATCACGCTCCCCGCCGTCATCGGCATCTTCTTCAGCCTCACCGACTCCATTGGCATCGGCAGCTGGCGTTTCGTCGGCTTCACGAACTACATCGCTGCCTTCAGCGACCCGGCCATCCTGTCGAGCTTCCTCTTCACGTTCGGGTTCTCGCTCGTCACCGTCGTGCTCGTGAACGTCGCCGCGTTCCTGCTCGCCGTCGGCCTCACCTCGCGCATCCGCTTCAAGACCGGCCTGCGGGCGATCTTCGTGATCCCCATGGTCGTCTCGGGCATCATCATCGCCTACGTCTTCCAGTTCCTCTTCCAGAACTCGCTGCCCGCCGCCGGCTCGGCCCTGGGCATCCCGTTCCTCGAGACGAGCATCCTCGCGAATCCCGACCTCGCGTGGATCGGCATCGTCATCGTGACGGCCTGGCAGGCGATCCCCGGCACCCTCCTCATCTACATCGCGGGACTCCTGTCGATCCCCGGCGAGGTGTACGAGGCCGCAGACATCGACGGCGCATCGAAGACGCAGCAGCTGCTGCGGATCACGCTCCCGCTGGTGGCCGGCTACGTCGTCATCAACGTCATCCTCGGCTTCAAGAACTTCCTCAACGCGTACGACATCATCGTCGGCCTCACTAACGGCGGCCCGGGCACCGCCACCCGCAGCATCGCGATGACGATCATCCGCGGATTCCAGACGGGCGACTACGCCTACCAGATGGCGACCGCCACGCTGTTCTTCATCATCAGCGTCATCATCGCCATCGTGCAGCTCTCCCTGACGCGCGGAAGGAGCGCTCTCTGATGTCCACCACCACCGCCCGAACCGACAGCACCCGGGCCATCGTCACCGGCAGGCGCTCCTCCTCGAAGGTCGGGATGGAGCGGGTGAGCTGGTCGGGGACGATCCTGCTCCTCCTCTGCGCAGTCACCGTGCTGCTGCCGCTCTACGTCACGATCTCGATGTCGCTGAAGACGGGGCAGCAGGCCGTCAGCGGCAATGCGTTCTCGCTGCCGGCGCCGTTCAGCGTCCAGGGCTTCATCGACGCCTGGCAGCTGACGAAGTTCCCCGTGGGCTTCGCGATGTCGCTGTTCGTGACCGCCGGCACCGTCGTCGCCACGATCATCCTCGCCGCCTTCGCCTCGTTCGCGATCGTGCGCAACTGGGACCGTCGGCTCTTCCGCTGGTCGTTCTTCTACCTGCTGGGCGCGATGTTCATTCCGTTCCCCGTCGTGGCCCTGCCGCAGATCCAGCTCACAGGGCGCGTCGGGCTCGACAACCCGCTCGGCGTCGTCCTGCTCGCGACGATGTTCCAGCTGAGCTTCAGCGTGCTGCTGTTCACCGCGTTCCTCCGCTCGATCCCGATCGAGCTCGAGGAGAGCGCCCGCATCGACGGGGCATCGACGTGGCAGACCTTCTGGAAGCTCATCTTCCCGCTGCTCGCCCCGATGAGCGCGACGGTCGGCATCTTCGCCTTCCTGTACGCGTGGAACGACTTCATGATGCCGTCGCTCATCATCTCCGACGCCGACCTGCAGACCCTGCCCGTGCGGCAGAACCTGTTCCAGACGCAGTTCAGCAGCAACTACAACGTCGCCTTCGCGTCGTACCTGATGGCCATGGCCCCGGCCATCATCGCCTACCTGTTCGCGCAGCGCTGGGTGATGGAGGGCGTGACCCAGGGCGCCGTCAAGGGCTGACCGCCGTTCCGGATCCCGAGGAGAATCAGAGCCGATGACAGACACCCCCGCGATCGCCGACGCCGACTGGTGGCGCCAGGCCGCCGTGTACCAGATCTACCCCCGCTCGTTCGCGGATGCGAACGGCGACGGGATCGGCGACCTGCGCGGCATCACGTCCCGCGTTCCGTACCTGCGATCGCTCGGCGTCGATGCGGTGTGGCTGAGCCCGTTCTACCCGTCGGCGCTCGCCGACGGCGGGTACGACGTGGCGGACTACCGCGACGTCGACCCGCGCATCGGGACGCTGGACGAGTTCGACGCGATGGTGGCCGCGCTGCACGGCGCGGCCATCCGCGTCGTCGTCGACATCGTGCCGAACCACTCGTCGAACGAGCATCCGTGGTTCCAGGCCGCGCTGCGCTCGGCCCGCGGCTCGGCCGAGCGCGAGCGCTACATCTTCCGGGATGGCCGGGGCGACCGCGGCGAGCTGCCTCCGGCCGACTGGCCGGCGACGTTCGGCGGTCTCGCGTGGGAGCCCGTGGGTGACGGCCAGTGGTACCTGCACAGCTTCGCGAAGGAGCAGCCGGACTTCAACTGGGACAATCGCGAGGTGCGCGACGACTTCCTGAAGACCCTGCGCTTCTGGTCGGACCGCGGCGTCGACGGCTTCCGCGTCGACGTGGCGAGCCTGCTCGTGAAGGACCTCACGGAGCCGCTTCCGTCGCAGGCCGAGCTCGACGCGATCGACCGCGACTCGGGAGTCCATCCCCTCCTCGACCGCGACGAGGTGCACGAGGTCTACGCCGAGTGGCGGGCCGTGTTCGACGAGTACGACCCGCCGCGGACGGCCGTCGCCGAGGCGTGGGTGGACTCGCCGGCCCGGCGGGCGAAGTACGCGTCTCCCGCCGGGCTCGGCCAGGCGTTCAACTTCGACCTCCTCACCGCGGACTTCGCCGCGGAGCCGTTCCGCCGCATCGTCGCCGACAACCTCGCGCAGTCGGCGGCGAGCGGTGCCTCCTCGACGTGGGTGCTCTCCAACCACGACGTCACCCGACACGCCTCCCGCTACGGCCTGCCCCCGCTGGACGGGCGGGCGGGCGTGAAGCAGGGCGTCGAGTGGATGCTCGCAGGCGCGCCCGCCGACGGCATCGACCGCGAGCGGGGGCTGCGTCGCGCTCGCGCCGCGACGATGTTCCTCCTCGCCCTCCCCGGCAGCGCGTACCTCTACCAGGGCGAGGAGCTCGGCCTGCACGAGGTGGGCGATCTCTCCCCCGAGGACCGCCAGGACCCGGCCTACCACCGCTCCGTGGGTCAGCCGGAGTGGACCTACGACGGTCTCGGCAGAGACGGATGCCGTGTGCCGCTGCCCTGGACGTCGACCGGGTCGTCGTTCGGCTTCGGCCCCGACGGCGCCCACCTGCCGCAGCCGGCCTGGTTCGCCGACGTGGCCGTCGAGGTGCAGGAGGACGACCCCGCGTCGACGCTCACTCTGTACCGCGAGGCGCTGCGGCTGCGCCGCGAGCTGCAGACGGCGGAGACGCTCGACTGGGACGACGCGCTCTCCCACGACGACGTGCTCGTCTTCACCCGACCGGGCGGCTGGACGAACGTGACCAACTTCGGCGACGAGCCCGTTCCTCTGCCCGAGGGCGACCTGCTCCTCGCCAGCACGGCCATCCACGACCGTCGCCTGCCCGGCGACGCGACCGCCTGGATCCGACGCCCGTGACCACCGCCATCCGCCCCTCGTATGAGAGAGACACCATGACGACACTGACCGAGACGACCGACCCGCTCCTCGTCCCCGCCGCCGACTGGTGGCGCCAGGCCGCGGTCTATCAGATCTACCCCCGTTCGTTCGCGGATGCCAACGGCGACGGCATCGGGGATCTGCGCGGCATCATGTCGCGGATCCCGTACCTGCAGACGCTCGGCGTCGACGCGGTCTGGCTGAGCCCGTTCTACCCGTCCGCGCTCGCCGACGGCGGGTACGACGTCGACGACTACCGCGACGTCGACCCGCGCATCGGGACGCTCGACGAGTTCGACGAGATGGTGCGCGAGCTCCATGCCGCGGGCATCCGCCTCATCGTCGACCTCGTGCCGAACCACTCGTCGGACCGGCACGTGTGGTTCCAGGAGGCACTCGCCTCGCCCCCCGGATCGCCCGCACGGGAGCGGTACATCTTCCGCGACGGCCGCGGCGAGAACGGCGAGCTGCCCCCCGCCGACTGGGAGAGCATCTTCGGCGGCCCGGCGTGGACGCGCGTCGCCGACGGCCAGTGGTACCTGCACCTCTTCGCCCAGGAGCAGCCGGACCTCAACTGGGACAACGAGGAGGTCCGTGCGGACTTCCGGGCGACGCTGCGCTTCTGGGCGGACCGCGGGGTGGACGGCTTCCGGGTTGACGTCGCGCACGGCCTGGCCAAGGACCTTCCGGAGGAGCTGCCGTCGACGGCGGAGATGAAGGACATCACGGCTCCCGGGCAGCACCCGCTCTGGGACCGCGACGAGGTGCACGACATCTACGCCGACTGGCGCCGCGTCTTCGACGAGTACGACCCGCCGAAGATCGCCGTGGCCGAGGCCTGGGTCGAGTCGACCCGCCGGCCGCGCTACGCGAGCGCGGAGGGACTCGGTCAGGCGTTCAACTTCGACCTGCTCGAGGCCGAGTACGACGCCGCCGCCTTCCGGACGATCATCGCCGACAACCTCGCGATGTCGGCGGAGTCGGGATCGTCCACGACGTGGGTGTTCTCGAACCACGACGTCGTGCGCCACGCCACCCGCTACGGCCTTCCGCAGCCGGCGCACGAGGTCGATGCGACGGAGATCATGGCGGGTCCGAGCAAGGAGTGGCTGGTCCGCGGCGCCCCCGAAGCGGAGCTCGACCGCGACCTCGGCCTGCGGCGCGCGCGAGCCGCGACCCTGCTGGAGCTCGCGCTGCCCGGCTCCGCGTACCTGTACCAGGGCGAGGAGCTCGGCCTCCACGAGGTGGGCGACATCCCCGACGGCGCGCGCCAGGACCCGTCGTTCTTCCGCAGCGCGGGCGCGGACATCGGGCGCGACGGCTGCCGCGTGCCGCTGCCGTGGACGACAGAGGGCCCGTCGTTCGGATTCGGCGAGCGCGGCGCGCACCTGCCGCAGCCGACCTGGTTCGCCGACGTCTCCGTCGAGGCGCAGGAGGACGACCCGTCCTCCACGCTCAACCTGTACCGCGAGGCGCTGCGCCTGCGGCACGAGCTGCAGACGGAGGAGACGCTCGCCTGGGACGAGGAGCTCACGCACGGCGACGTGCTCGCGTTCACCCGCCCGGGCGGATGGGCGTGCGTCATGAACTTCGGCGATGCCGCGGTGCCGCTGCCCGAGGGCGAGGTGCTCCTCGCGAGCGGCCCGCTCTCCGACGGCGAGCTGCCCGGCGCGACGACCGTCTGGCTGCGCCGCGGCTGAGCGGCACAGCCGAGACGCCGACGCGCCGCCTCCCCGCAGGGAGGCGGCGCGTCGGCGTCTGAGGAGGTCAGCTCCTGCGGCGGAACCACACCGTCGCGAGCGGCGGAAGCGTCACGTCGGCGTACGCGGGCCAGCCGTGGTGCTCACCCGCCGTCGCCGTCACGCCGCCCATGTTCCCGACACCCGAACCGCCGTACGCCTCGGCGTCGGTGTTGAGGCACTCCTCCCACTCCCCCGCCGCGGGGAAGCCGAGGCGGTACCCGTGGTGCGGCATGGCGGCGAAGTTCGTCGCCGACAGCAGCTCCTCGCCATCGCTGCGGCGCACCCAGGCGAACACGTTGCCGGCGGCATCGTCGCCCTGCACCCACTGGAACGACGCCGGGTCCCCGTCCGAGCGCCAGATCGCGGGCGACTCCCGATACCGCGTGTTGATGTCGCGCACCGCGGAGCGCAGCCCCTCGTGCTCGGGGTGGTCGAGCAGCCACCAGTCGAGCTCGCGCGACTCCGCCCACTCGGCCTCCTGGCCGAACTCCGATCCCATGAAGATCATCTGCTTGCCCGGATGCGCCCACATGAACCCGTAGTACGCGCGCAGCGTGGCCAGCTGACGCCATCGGTCGCCCGGCATCTTCCGCAGCAGCGAGCCCTTGCCGTGCACGACCTCGTCGTGCGACAGCGGCAGCACGTAGTTCTCGCTCCACGCGTACACGAGCGAGAAGGTCATCTCGCCGTGGTGGTAGCCGCGGTGCACCGGGTCGCGCTGCAGGTACTGCAGCGAGTCGTGCATCCAGCCCATGTTCCACTTGAACCCGAAGCCGAGTCCGCCGTCGCTCGTCGGTCCCGTCACGCCCGGCCACGCCGTGGACTCCTCCGCGATCATCGCGATGCCCGGCACCCGCTTGTACGCCGTCGCGTTCAGCTCCTGGAGGAACTGCACGGCCTCGAGGTTCTCGTGTCCGCCGTGGATGTTCGGGGTCCACTCCCCGTCCTTCCGCGCGTAGTCGAGGTACAGCATCGACGCGACGCCGTCCACGCGCAGGCCGTCGGCGTGGAACTCCTCGAGCCAGTACAGCGCGTTGGCGTACAGGAAGTTCCGCACCTCGGGACGACCGAAGTCGAAGATGTGCGATCCCCACTCCTTGTGCCAGCCGCGCTGCGGGTTGGGGTCCTCGTAGAGCGGCGAGCCGTCGAAGCGCACGAGCGCCCACTCGTCGGTGGCGAAGTGCCCGGGCACCCAGTCCAGGATGATGCCGATGCCGGCCTGGTGCAGCCGGTCGATGAGCAGGCGCAGGCCGTCGGGGTCGCCGAAGCGGCTGTCGGCCGCGTAGTAGCCGGTGACGTGGTAGCCCCACGAGCCGCCGAACGGGTGCTGCATGACGGGCATGAGCTCGACGTGCGTGAAGCCGAGGTCGGCCAGGTACGGCACGAGCTCGTCCGCCAGCTGCTCGTACGAGCGGTCGCGACGCCACGAGGCGAGGTGCATCTCGTAGATCGACATCGGGGAGTCGACGCTGCCGCCGGAGGCGCGCGCGGCCATCCACTCGTCGTCGCCCCAGGCGTACTGCGAGGAGAAGACGCGCGATGCCGTGCGCGGCGGCACCTCCGCCCACTCCGCCAGCGGGTCGGCCTTCTCGCGCCACACGCCGTCGGCCCCGAGGATCTCGTACTTGTAGGCGGTGCCGTTGCCGATGTCGGGAACGAACAGCTCCCACACGCCGCCATCGAGCCGCCGCATCGGGTGCTCGCGTCCGCTCCAGCCGTTGAAGTCGGCCTTGATGCGCACGGCGCGGGCGCGCGGCGCCCAGACGGCGAAGGCGGTTCCGGTGACGTCGGGCGCGACGCCGAAGCCGTCGTAGCGGTGCACGCGCGCGCCGAGCACCTGCCACAGCTGCTCGTGGCGCCCCTCGCCGATGAGGTGCAGGTCGACCTCGCCGAGGGTCGGCAGGAACCGGTACGGGTCGTCGCGCTCGATGGGCTCGCCGCCCTCGTATGCGATCTCGAGCCGGTACACGGGAACCTCGGCGACGGGGAGCACACCCGCCCACACGCCCTCGTGCTCGTGCGCGAGGGCGACCACGGCCCATCCATCGGGGTTCTTCCGCGTCGGGGCGTCCAGCCGGTATCGCACCGTCACGGACTGCGCGAGCGGCTTCAGCACGCGGACCGTCACGGCTCCGTCATGCGGATGCGGGCCCAGGACCGTGTGCGGGTTGCCGTGCTCGCCGCGCGCGATCTGCGCGAGCACCGCGTGGTCGACGGGGCGAGCGGATGGCGATGCGGCGCTCACGAGATGTCCTCTCGGATGGTGGTGGCCGATTCCTCGACGAGCGGACGCACGGTGAGGATGTGCGCGACCTCGTACCCCGGGTCGAGCCGCACGTAGTCGTGGGCGCCCCAGGTCCACTCCGCTCCGGTGAGCTCGTCGCGGACGACGAACTGCTCGGGAAGCCCCGCGGCCTCCAGATCGAGGTGCACGACCGTCTCCCGCGTGCCGTGGGGGTCGAGATTGATCACCGCGATCACGGTGTCGCCCGCCCCGTCGGACTTGGAGAAGCAGAGGATGTGGTCGTCGTCGGTGTCGTGCACGACGATGTTGCGCAGCAGCTGCAGCGCGGGGTGCGCGCGGCGCAGCTGGTTGAGCTGCGTCACGTACGGCGCGAGGGTGCGCCCCTCCTGCTCGGCGCCCTCCCAGTCGCGGATGCGGATCTGGTACTTCTCGCTGTCGAGGTACTCCTCGCTGCCGGTCTTCACCGCGACGTGCTCGTAGAGCTCGTACCCCGCGTACATGCCCCAGGAGGGCGAGCTGAGCGCCGCCAGCGTCGCGCGCATGCGGAAGGCCGCCGGGCCCCCGTACTGCAGCGACGCGTGCAGGATGTCGGGGGTGTTGACGAAGAAGTTCGGCCGCAGCAGGTGGTCGGTCTCGTGCGACACCTCGCGCAGGTAGTCCTCGATCTCCTCCTTCTCGGTGCGCCACGTGAAGTACGTGTACGACTGGTGGAAGCCGACCGCGCCCAGCGTCCGCATCATGGCCGGGCGCGTGAACGCCTCGGACAGGAACAGCACGTCGGGGTCGGTGCGGCGGATCTCGCCGAGGAGCTTCTCCCAGAAGGCGACGGTCTTGGTGTGCGGGTTGTCGACGCGGAAGATCCGCACACCGTGGTCCATCCACACCCGCAGCACGCGCAGCACCTCGTCGTAGATGCCGTCGAAGTCGTTGTCGAAGTTGACCGGGTAGATGTCCTGGTAC
Source organism: Microbacterium oryzae (assembly GCF_009735645.1). Lineage (NCBI taxonomy): Bacteria > Bacillati > Actinomycetota > Actinomycetes > Micrococcales > Microbacteriaceae > Microbacterium > Microbacterium oryzae. The sequence goes on from NZ_CP032550.1 coordinate 2,078,888, forward strand.
TTCTTCGGCGGGTTCTCCGCGTACGCGATGGTGCCGTCGGCGCGCGTGGTGAAGAACTCGGGATTGGTCTGCGCCCACGGGTGGTCGGGGGCGGCCTGCAGGGCGAGGTCGAGGGCGACCTCGATGCCGAGCCGGCGAGCCCGTCGCACGAACGCGTCGAAGTCGTCGAACGTGCCGAGGTCGGGGTGGATGGCGTCGTGCCCGCCGTGGCGGGAGCCGATCGCCCACGGCGACCCGGGGTCGTCGGGACCCGGCGTGAGGGTGTTGTTCGGGCCCTTGCGGTTCACCTCGCCGATCGGGTGGATCGGCGGGAGGTACAGCACGTCGAAGCCCATCGCGGCGACCGCCGGCAGCCGCTTGGCCGCGGTCTTGAAGGTGCCGCTGCGCACCTTGCCCGTGCGGCGGTCGACGCGCGCGCCCTCCGAGCGCGGGAAGAACTCGTACCAGCTGCCGAACAGCGCGCGGGGGCGGTCGGCGAACAGCGGGTAGGGGCCGGCCGTGGTGAGCAGGTCGCGCAGCGGGTGCGCGTGGAAGAGCGCGACGAGCTCGTCGCTCGCGAGGTCGGCCATCCGCTCCTCGGCCGCGCGCGAGTCGTCGGTCGCGACGGCGAGCGCGGCGTCGAGGGCCGCGGTCTCGTCGGCGGAGAGGTCTGCGCGGTCGATCCGCTCGAGCAGCAGCCGCCCCTCGAGGAACATGAGGTCGACGTCGACGCCCGCGGCGATCTTCACGCTCGCGTTGTGCTCCCACGTGCCGAGGGAGTCCGACCAGGCCTGCACCTCGAACGTCCAGGGACCCTCTGCGTCGGGCGTGACCCACGCCTCGTAGCGGTCGGTCCCCTTCACCAGCTCGCGCATCCGGACGGGCGGCCGGCGACGGCCATCCGGCCCGGTGAGGACCACCTCGGCCCCCAGCAGGTCATGGCCCTCGCGGAACACCGTCGCGCGGACGGGGAGGGGCTCACCGCGCGTCGCCTTCGCCGGCAGCGCGCCGCCCTCGATGAGCGGGTGGACTTCGATCACGGGGATGCGGCCGATCATGGCTCAAACCTAGCCATCTCCCGCACCGGAAACCCAGGCTGGACAGACGCGTGTCGAAGTGAGACGCTCAGCGCGGCGCGCCGAGCGACTGCACGACCACCATGCTCTGCGGCCCCAGGACGAGCGGCTCCTCGATGGACACGCCCGTGCCGACCGGCACGGCCTCGTCGGTCGAGAGCACCACGCGCCCGGCGCGGATCCAGTCGTTCTCAGGATGGCGGATGGTCGTCTCGCCGGTTCCCGCGTTGAACCACAGCAGGAACGAGTTGTCCACGAGCTGCTCGCCGTGCGGGCCCGGCTCGCGCAGCGGGCCGCCGGAGAGGAACATCCCGATCGCCTTGAGGCCCTGATCCGCCCAGTCCCCGTGACGCATGCGGTGGCCCTCCGGGTGCAGCCACAGCAGGTCGGCGGGGCCGCCCTCGACCGTGGGCTGCCCCTCGAACCACCGGCGCTGACGCAGGGCGAGGTGCTCGCGGCGGAGGCGCAGCGCGGCCTTCGTCAGCTCGTACACGTCGAGCCATGCGTCGTCGGCGCGCCAGTCCACCCAGGAGATCTCGTTGTCCTGGCAGTAGGCGTTGTTGTTGCCGCGCTGCGTGCGGCCGCGCTCGTCGCCCGCGGTGATCATCGGCACGCCGTTCGACAGGCACAGCGAGGCCATGAGGTTCATCGCCTGCCGACGACGCCGGGCGACGATGTCGGCGTCGTCGGTCTCGCCCTCGACGCCGTGGTTCCACGAGCGGTTCGCGTCGGTGCCGTCGCGGTTCTGCTCGCCATTGGCCTCGTTGTGCTTGCCGTTGTAGCTCACGAGGTCGCGCAGCGTGAAGCCGTCGTGCGCGGTGATGAAGTTGATGGAGTTGTAGGGCGTGCGCTGCCGGCCGTAGAGATCGCTCGAGCCCGCCAGCCGCGTCGCGACGTCGGTGACGGCCGCCTGTCCGCGCCAGAAGTCGCGGAGGGTGTCGCGGTACTGGTCGTTCCACTCCACCCACGGCTGCGGCATCCGGCCCACGAGGTACCCCTCCGCGGACACGTCCCACGGCTCTGCGATGAGCTTCACGTGCCGCAGCACCGGGTCCTGGTCGATCGCCATGAGGAACGCGCACGCGAAGTCGACGTCGTAGCCGGTGCGGGTGAGCGCCGAGGTGAGATCGAAGCGGAAGCCGTCGACGTGCATCTCCGTCACCCAGTACCGCAGCGAGTCGAGGATGAGCCGCAGCGTCATCGGGTCGGTCGTGTTCACTGTGTTGCCGCAGCCGGTCACGTCCCAGTACGTGTCGTCGAAGCGGCCGTCCTTCGGCTTCACGCGCTTGTACGTGCCGCGGTCGTCGAGCCCGCGGAACGACAGCACCGGGCCGCGGGGACCGGACTCGGCGGTGTGGTTGTAGACGACGTCGAGGATGACCTCGATGCCGGAGCCGTGCAGCGCCTTCACCATGCGCTTGAACTCGTGCACCTGCCCGCCGCGGTCGCCGGAGGCCGAGTACGAGGCATCGGGCGCGAAGAACGACTGGGTGTTGTATCCCCAGTAGTTCGTGAGACCGCGATCGAGGAGGGCCGGCTCCGAGAAGAACTGCTGCACGGGCAGCAGCTCCACCGCCGTCACGCCGAGGTCGTGCAGGTAGTCGACGACCGCGGGCTCGGTCAGCCCCGCGTACGTCCCCCGCAGGTGCTCGGGGATGCGGTCGTGGAGCTTCGTGAACCCCTTCACGTGCAGCTCGTAGATCACGGTGTCGCGCCATCGCCGCTTGATGGGCTCCTCGCCCTGCCAGTCGAACGACGGGTCCACGACGACGCTGCGAGCCGTGTACGCGGCGGAGTCCGCGTCATCGCGCAGCGCGGGGTCCTCCCAGTTCACGCCGTACAGCGGCTGCTCCGCGACGATCGTGCCGCTCGTCGCGAGCGCGTACGGGTCGAGCAGCAGCTTCTTCGGATTGTGCCGGAACCCCTGGGACGGATCCCACGGGCCATCCACCCGGTAGCCGTAGCGCTGGCCGGGGACGATCCCGGGGACGGCGCCGTGCCAGATCCCCTGGGAGTGCTCGGTCAGCTCGTGGCGCGTCTCGGAATCCGTGTCATCGAACAGACAGAGCCATGCCCGGGTGGCGTGCGGGGCGTGCACCGCGAAGTTCGTCGCCTCGGCGGTCCAGGTCGCGCCGAGGGGCCAGTTGCGACCTGGCCAGATCGCTCTGCTCTCCCCGGTGCGGGACCACGTTTCCGGACTCACTCCCATATTGTCCACGACGCGAGGCGGCTAAGGGTCCGTCTGGTGCGAGACGGCGTGAACGCGAGGCCCGTCAGCCGAGCGCGGCGACGATCTCGGCCCGCTCCGGCATCGCCGCGGCGGCACCGGGCCTCGTCACCGCGATCGACGCCGCGACGCTCGCGGCGTCGACCGCGCGCTCGAGCGGCTCACCGCGGATGAGCCACGCCACGAGCACGCCGACGAAGGTGTCGCCCGCGCCGGTGGTGTCGACCGCGTCCACCGCGCGCGCAGGCACGGCCGCGACGATCTCCGCGTCGCGGGCGACGAGCACGCCCCGGGCGCCGCGGGTGACGATCGCCGTGCCGCCCGCCCCGCTGAGGCGGCGTGCGGCGGCCTCGACGTCGGCGCATCCCGAGAGCGCGAGCGCCTCCGCCTCGTTCGGCACGAGGATGTCGGCCAGTGCCACCAGCCGCGCGGCGTCGGGATGCACGGGCGCGGGAGTGAGCACGGTGAGCGCCCCCGCCGCACGGGCCGCGGCGAGCGCCTCCTCGACGAGCGCGAGCGGGCGCTCGAGCTGCACCACGACCGCCGCAGCGCGCGCGATCCACGCGCGGTCGCCATCCGTCAGGTCGTCGGCGGCGTTCGCGCCCGCGACGATGACGATGCTGTTCTCGCCGCCGTCGAGCACGCTGACCTGGGCGATGCCGGTCGCCGTCGGGCCGGTGCGGAGCCCCGAGACGTCGACGCCCTCGCCGGCGAGGAACTCCCGCAGCTCGCCGCCGAACCCGTCGTCGCCGACCGCGCCGAGGAACATCACCTCGGCGCCCGCGCGGCGTGCGGCGACGGCCTGATTGAGCCCCTTGCCGCCGGGGCCGGTGGTGAAGTCCGTGCCCGCCATGGTCTCGCCGGGCTCGGGCAGCCGCGGCTGCCGGGTGACGAGATCCATGTTGGCGCTGCCCAGCACGACGACGGGTCCTGCTTCGCTCACTCGGGTCCTCCTCGAGACGGTGTTCCCCGTCACGCTACCGGCGCGTCAGATGCGCACCTCGCCGGCCAGGTTCACGCGAATGCCCATCCGATCGAGCATCGCGGCCTTCGCCACCAGCGCGCGGTCGGCGGTCTCCGCGTCGGGGGCGTAGACGACCTGCGCGTGGTTGGCCCGGTGCCGCGCCATGAACTGATCGCGGTCGATGCCGTGCAGCACGACGTGCGCGATGGGCCACTCCGGGTTCGTCGCCTGCTTGCGGCGCTCGGTCTCCTCGGCCGGCAGCTCCACCGCGGTGCCGCGGAAGATGTCGGCCTGCAGCACGCCCTCGGCGATGAAGACACGGGAGATGACGAGCTCGCCGGGCTTCGAGACCCCGTTGACGGTCGCGCCGCCGGCAGGGAAGAAGACCGGGTCCTGCCGCCATCCCTCGGCCTGGTCCCATCCGCCGAGGTGCGAGCCGGGGACGGAGCCGGAGATCTCGTAGACCCACACGAACCGGCCGTCGTACTCCTCGCCCCAGCGCACGTCGTGCAGGGTGTTGTCGGGCACCAGCCCCATCGCGGTCCAGACGCGGTCGGTGACCAGCGCGTCGACCGCGACACCCTCGTCGGCTTCGTTGAAGTGCGGCAGCGCGCGCCCCGCGTAGAGCTCGCGGGAGCCGTCGCGGGAGTGCACCGGCGGGCGCTCGGTCGAGTTCAGCAGCCCCTCGGCGAGGTCGGACGCGGGCACGAGGTCCTTCAGGCCCTGCTGGTACTGGATGCCCACGGCGTCGAGCCCGAAGTCGTCGGCGATGCGCAGCGCGGCAATGTACATCTTGAACTGCCAGCGCAGCTGCGTCTCGGTGAGCTCGGTCCTCTCATCGCTCCCGAGGCGGAAGGTCATGCCGCGATCGCGCAGCCAGGCGCCGACCGCGTCGGCCTCCTCGTCGGGCACGGTGAGCATCTCGGCGTACAGGGCGGACTGCGACAGCCGCTCCTTGTAGATGCCGGTGGGGTTCAGCAGCTCGTCGTCGAAGATCGCGTTGTACATGCCCATGCAGCCCTCGTCGAAGACGCCGATGAGCGCCTTGTCCGCCAGCAGCTGGTCGCCGAGCGCGCGGCCGAGCTCCCGCTCCGCGCTCTCGGGCAGCTCGGGCAGCGGCCGCACGTGCGAGGTGTCGTGGGCGATGCTCCCCGTCTCGATCCACTCGCGGATGCCGTCGCGGAACCAGTCGTCGGCGAAGTCGACCGACCAGATCGTGGCGTAGTCGCGGCCCATCTTCGCCAGACCCGCGTTGAGCCCGAGGAGCCCGACGAGGCCGGGCCAGTCGCCCGCGAAGTTCGCCACCGTGAGCACCGGGCCGCGGTGGGTGCGGAGGCCGGCGAGCACGTGATGGGAGTACTGCCACACCGCCTCGGCGACGATGAGCGGAGCGTCCTCGGGGATGGTCTTAAAGACCTCCAGGCCCATCCGCTGACTCGAGATGAAACCGTGTCCGGTGTCGGGATCGATGTCGTTCGCGCGGACGACCTGCCAGCCGAGACCCTCGACCACGCGCGTGACGGCGGCCTCCAGCTCGACCTGCGTCGGCCATCCGGCGGTGTTGGCCGACTCGCGCAGATCGCCGCTCGCGATCAGGTAGGCGGTCTTCGGGGCGAGCTCGGGGCGGATGGCCGGAGCGGGGAGGGTGTAGGACATGTGGGCTCCTCTCGGGGTCAGCGGTGGGCCGCGATGACGCGGTCGATCTCGGACAGCGCGTCGGCGGACGGCTCGTCGAGCGCCATGCGGCAGTGGCCGTCGGCGACGCCCATGGCGCGGTAGGCCGCCTTCATGCGCGGCATGTCGCCGCCGATGACCGAGACGATGTCGTCGACGTCGGCCTGCGCGGCCGCCACGCGGTCGGAGTCGCCGGAGTCCGCTGCGGCGGCGAGCGCGCGGAAGGGCTTCGGCAGCACCGACGACACTCCCGACACCACACCCTGCGCGCCCACCCCGCCCGCTGCGACGAGGTCGCGGTCGGCGCCGGTGTAGATGACGAACTCGTCGGGCACCGCGGCGCGGTACGCGGCGATCTCCTCGAGCGAGAGCTCGCTGGCCTTCACCCCCACGATGTTGGTCCGCTCGGCGAGACGCCCGAGGAGCTCTGGCGAGACGGGATTGCCGGTGCGCGCGGGATAGGCGTAGACGTAGAGACTGCCCTCGCCCACCGCGTCGGAGAGGGTGTCGTAGTAGCGCAGCAGCGCGTCGTCGGAGGCCGGCAGGTAGTACGGCGTGACGGCGGCGAACTCCGTCGCGCCGAGCTCGCGCGCCCTGTGCACGCGTCGCACCGCCTCGAACGCGCTGGGTGCGCCGACGTGCACGACCACGCGCATGGCGTCGCCGAGGTCGGCGAGGGCGGCCTCGACGAGCTGCGCGAACTCCGCGTCGTCGATCGCCGGGAACTCCCCGGTCGTGCCGAGGACGAAGGCGCCCTCGTTGCCCGACTGCGCGACGTAGCGGAAGATCGACCGGCTGCCCTCGAGATCGAGGCTGCCGTCGGCGTGGAACGACGTCGGCACGGCGGTGAGGATGTCTCGGCGGGTCATGAGCGGGGCTCCTTGCGGTTCTTGCGGCGGCGCTGCGGCTGCGGAGCCCCGTCGCTGCGGATGGTCGAGGTGAGCAGATCGGGTCGGCCCCGCAGCTCGTCGTGAGCCTGCTCGATCTCGGCGACGGTCTCGTCGCTGAGCACGGAGTCGGCCAGGGAGGCGCGCTTCTCGCGCGGGCGCCGCGCGTTGCGGATCACCGGCACGACGACCGAGGCCACCGCCAGCGCGAGGAGGACGAGCGCGATCGGGCTCACCACCGAGAAGAAGGGCTGCGTGGGCAGGATGGCCAGGGTGCGGGCGAGGTTCTGCTCCGCCAGCGGGCCGAGGAGGAGTCCGAGGACCACCGGCCCCGCGGGGATGGCCAGGCGCTTGAAGGCGAGGCCGACCACGCCGAAGACGAGCATCTGGACGACCGCGGAGATGCTGTTCGACGTCGCGTAGGTGCCGATGATGCAGAAGACGAGGATGCCGCTCCACAGGTACGGGCGGGGGATGTCGAGCAGCTTCACCATGCCGCGCATGCGCACCAGGCTGAGCCCGAGCGAGAGCAGCGTGGCCACGGTCATGATCGCGGTGATCGAGACGACGAGCTCCGGGCGGTCCGCGAACAGCGTCGGCCCGGGGGTGATCCCCCAGATGATCATCGACCCGATCATCACCGCCATCACGGAATCGCCCGGGATGCCGAGCGCCATGGTCGTGGTGAGCGATCCGCCGAGCGTGGCACTGGAGGCGGTGTCCGACGCCGCGACGCCCTCGATCGACCCCTTGCCGAACAGCTCGGGCTGCTTGGACGCCGCGCGAGCGCGCTCCCAGCCGATGAGGCCGGCGATGTCGCCGCCGGCGGCGGGGATGAGACCGACACCGAGACCCACCGCGCCGCTGACGGCGACCGCGCGGCCGGTCTGCTTGAGCTCGCCGCGGTTCGGCATCCACCGTCCGAGGGACGAGATGGGCCGCACCTTCGACTCGTGGTGGGTGATGAGCTGATCGAGCAGCTCGGCGATGCCGAACAGGCCGATGATCACGGCGATGAAGTTGAGGCCCTCGGCGAGCTCGAGCACGCCGAACGTGAAGCGCTGGTCGGCGGTGGCTGCGTACGTGCCGACGCTGCCGAGCATGAGCCCGATGAGACCGGCCAGCACGCCCTTCAGCATCGACTTCGAGGAGATGCCGATCATGATCGCGATGCCGAAGAGCACGAGGGCGAAGAGCTCCGGCGAACGGAAGTAGTTGCGCGCGAGCGTCGCGATCGGCACGGCGAGTGCGGCGAACAGCACGATCGAGGCGAGGATGCCGACCGCGCTGACGATGGCGGAGATGGTCAGGGCGAGTCCCGCGCGCCCCTGCTTCGCCATGGGGTAGCCATCGAGCGTCGTGGCGACCGAGGCGGGCGTGCCCGGGGTGTTCACGAGGATGGCCGGCACGCGGTCGCCGAAGTTCGCGGCGACGTAGATCGTGAGCAGCACCGCGAGACCCTGCACGGGCTCGAGCGTCATCGTGAACCCGGCGGCGAGCGCGACCGCCATGGTGGCGGTGATGCCGGGGAAGGCGCCGACGAGGAAGCCGAGCAGGAGCCCGACGAGCATGTAGAGGGCGACGGAGATGTCGAGGAGGGAGCCGAGGCCCTCGGCGAGCGCGTTCACAGGGGGATCCTCAGGAGCATGCCGAACACGACGTAGATGAAGGCCGTGATGGCGAGGGGATAGACGATGAGCCCGATCCAGCGCCGCTGCCCGAAGACGAGCATGAGCACGAAGAGGTACAGGGCGGCGACGATCGGGAAGAGCTCGATCCGGTAGCCGAAGGCGATGACATCGCCCACCGACCACAGCGCGATGAACGCGGCCGAGACGACGAGGGCCAGCGTCGCGCGCAGCCAGCCGCCGGGCGAGACGCGCTCGAGGTCGTCGCGCGTGGCGGGCGGGCGGGTGACGGCGATGGCGAGGAGGGCGATGGCGACGGCCACCGCCGCGACCCCCAGCACGATGGGCCAGCTGCGGGCGTCCATGCCGCCTGCGGACTCGCGGCGCAGCTCGATCTGCGTCGCCAGCGCGAGGTAGACGGCGGATCCCGCCAGTGCGAGCACGGCGAAGGCGACCTCGAGCGCCCGAGACGGGCGCGGAGGGGCGCCCGTCTCGATGTCGACGGACGAGCTCATCAGCCCAGCAGCTCCTGGAACTGCGTGAACTGGTCCTCCACGAACGTCGTGAACTCGGCGGAGTCGCGGTAGACGACGAGGTTGCCCGCGTTCTTCTGGAAGTCCTGGTACGTGTCGCTCTCGACGGCTTCGGCGATCGCGGCCTCGAGCGTGTCGTGCACGTCGCCCGGGAGACCGGCGGGGGCGTAGATGCCGCCCCAGCCGCCGAACTCGACGTCCTCGCCGACGGCCTCGGAGACGGTCGGCACGTCGGGCAGGTCGGGGTGGCGCTCGTCGTGCATGATCGCGAGGATGCGCACGGAGTCCTCCTGCGCGAGGGCCTCGCCCACGCCGGAGACGGCCGCGACGACCTCTCCCGACGCCGCGGCGCTGACCGCGGTCGCACCGCCGTCGTAGGGCACCGGCTGGAATTCCGCTCCGACGGCCTCGCCGAGGCCGAGGGTCGCCGCCTCCCAGATGGAGCCGGCTCCCGAGTTCGAGACGGTGACCGCGCCCGACTCGGCCTGCGCGACGAGGTCCTCCAGCGACTGGATGTCGCTGTCGGCGCTCACCGAGATGACACCGGGGGCGAGCATGATCTGTCCGAGGAGGTCGTAGTTCTCCGGCAGCACGTCGGCGTTCTGCGTGGTGTTCAGCATGGAGATCTCGACGGGGCCGAAGCCGATGACGTAGCCGTCCGGCTCCTGCTCGGCGACGTACTCCATGGCGAGCGCACCCGAGGCGCCGGGCATGTTCTCGGGGATGACGCTCACGTCGAGGATTCCCTCGAGCTCGGTCGCCAGAGCGCGCGAGGAGAGGTCGGAGCCGCCGCCCGCGTCGGCCTGGATGATGAGGCGGATGTCCTTCTCCGGGTACGAGGAGGCCTCCCCCTCTTCGGCGACGGGGGTGCAGGCGGCGAGCGCCACGGCGGTGAGGCCGGCGCCGGCGATTGCTGCGGCGAAACGGATGGGGCGGGGCATCGTTGCTCCTCTCGGTGCGATCCCGAACGGCGATGTCGGGCGAGACGAGCATGACACGTTTACTGTTAACAGTCAACGCTGGCCGTGCTGGCCGGTCAGGAACGACTGAGCAGCTCCAGGCGCATGCGGTCCTCGGCGCGCTTCAGATGGTCGACGAGCTCTCGCTCGAGCGCGCCGCGGTCCTCTCCCCGAACGAGGTCGTAGAGCCGACGATGCGCCTCGGCCGATTCGTGCAGGTCGTCGTCGTGATTGATGGTGACGTCGAGGAGGGCAGCGAACGTCGGCTCGTACTGGCGCCACGTCGCGAGCAGCCGCGGGTGCCGCGCCATCTCGTAAAAGAGGGAGTGGAATCGGACGTCGGCCCGCTGGAAAGCGGGATGGTCGCCCTCGTCGGCCGCCGCGGCCATCCGCTCGACGCAGTCGCGCATCGGCTGCCACGCCTCGTCGTCCCGCACCTCCGCCGCCCGGTTCACGGCGAGCCGCTCCAGAGCAGCGCGCAGACTGTACAGCTGCTCGACATCGTCGGCAGTGAGTCCGATGATGTAGATCCCGCGAGGGCGACGGACTTCGACGAGACCCTCGTAGCTCAGCTGCGATACGGCGTCGCGCACGGGGCCGCGGCTCACCTGGAACTCCTCGGCGACACCCTCCTCCGTGAGGCGGTCCCCCGGCCTCAGCTCGCCGCGCACGATGCGCTGGCGGATGATGTCGGCGACCTGCGCGCCGAGCGAGACCCCCCTGTCGACCTTGTCGCGCATCGCTCACTCCCTCGGTATTCGTTGACTGTCAACAGAATACCGCGAGAAGCCGCTCCCACCGGGAGAGATTCGCGCTCAGGACCCCGGACGAGGGCGCCAGAGGACGACGTCGGTCTGGCGACGCACGCGCGTTCCCGCGCGGAGCGTGACGACGGCGCCGTTCGCGCTGGTGGCGAAGACCCGCGCACCCGGGCGCTGCTCGCGCTCCTCCCGGAGCTCCTGCTCGAGCTCCCGCACCCGCCCGCGCAGCTCCTGCACCTCGTTCTCCATGTGCAGGATGCGCTCGATGACGGCCAGGCGGACGCCCTCCGTCGACAGCCGGGCGACCTCGCGCAGCTGCTCGATGTCGCGCACGGAGTAGCGGCGCGAGCCGCCGCGGGTGCGGCCGGGCACCACGAGCCCGATGCGGTCGTACTGGCGCAGGGTCTGCGGATGCATCGCGGCGAGCTCGGCCGCCGCCGCGATGGGGAAGATCGGCGCCTCGGGGTCGATCTGGGTGGGGTCGATGGGGACCGGCATGCTGCTCACCTCCTGAGCTACTGCTGGGCCTTGGCCATCATGTCCGCGCGCGGGTTCTCACGGGACTCCGCCTCGCGGTACGCCTCCAGCGCCTCGCGGGCGCGCTCGTCGAGATGCGCGGGGACGGCCACCTGCACTTCGGCGAGGAGATCGCCGGTGCCCTTGGACGTGACGATGCCGCGCCCCTTGACGCGCAGCACGCGACCGGACGGGGTGCCGGGGGCGACTCGCAGCTTGACGGTCTCGCCGCCCAGCGTCGGCACCTCGATGGTCGCGCCGAACACGGCCTCGGTGAAGGTGACCGGCACCGTCACGCGGACGTTCAGGCCCTCGCGGGTGAAGACGGGGTGCGGGCGGACAGCGACCTCGACGACGACGTCGCCGTTCTCGCCGCCGTCCGGCGACGGCCGGCCGCGGCCGCGCAGGCGGATCTTCTGCCCGTCCGCGACGCCGGCGGGAACCTTCACCTTGAAGGGCCTGCCGTCCTCGCCCTGGAGGGTGATGGTCTCGCCGCGCGCGGCGGTGGTGAAGTCGAGGGTCGTGCGCGCGCGCACGTCGGCGCCGCGCGACGGGCCGCCGAAGCCGCGGTATCCACCGGTCGACTGTCCGAACCGCCCGGAGCCGAAGCCGGGGCCGCCGCCGCCGGAGAACATGGAGAAGATGTCGTCGAAGTCACCCGGCGTGGAGGTGCGCTGCTGCGTGAACCGGCTGAAGACGTCGTCGAAGCCGCCGCCGCCGCCTCCGGGAGCCGTGAAGCGCGCACCGGATCCCATGGCGCGCAGCTCGTCGTACTCCTTGCGCTGCTCGGCGTCGGAGAGCACCGAGTACGCCTCGCTGATCTCCTTGAACTTCGCCTCGGCGGCCGCGTCGCCCGGGTTGGAGTCGGGGTGGTACGTGCGGGCGAGCTTGCGGTACGTCTTCTTGAGCTCGGCCTCGCTCACGCCCTTGTCGACGCCGAGGACCTTGTAGAAGTCCTTGTCGAACCAGTCCTGACTGGCCATCTGCACCTTCTTCGCGGGTTGGTTCTGCGACGTGAGGGGAGGGAGGACGGCCGGCCCCCGCAGGGGCCGGCCATCGACTCACTCCGCGGGGACGGCGACGACGACCTTCGCCGGCCGCAGCTCCACGTCGCCCAGTCGGTAGCCGACCTCGACGACCTCGAGGATCGTGCTCTCGGTCGCGCCGGGGACGGGCTGCTGGAAGATCGCCTCGTGACGCTGCGGGTCGAACTCCTCGCCGGCCGCGCCGTAGGCGACGACGCCGAGCCGCTCGGCGACCGCGCGGAGCTTGGCCCCGACGGCGGAGAACGGGCTGCCCTCGCCGAGGTCGCCGTGCTTCTCGGCGCGGTCGAGGTCGTCGAGCACCGGCAGGAGACCCTTCACGGCCTCCCCGCGCGCTCGCGCGATCTCGATCTCGCGCTGCTCCTCGGTGCGCCGGCGGTAGTTGGCGTACTCCGCCTGCAGACGCTTGAGGTCGTGCAGCAGCTGCGTCTCGTAGTCGCTCTTCTCGGCCTCGGCGGCCTCGTCGGTCTGCTCGGCGCCCAGGATGTCGTCGACCGTCAGGCCGTCGCCATCCGCGGCCTCAGCCGGCTGCGCCGCGGGGTCGGCGGCATCTGCCGCCGACCCCTCGGCGTCCGGCTGGACCTCGGCGCCGTCGGGCTGCTCGCCCTGGGGCTCCTCGAAGTCCTTGTCCGTCATCAGCTCTTCTTCTCGTCCTCGTCGTCCACGACCTCGGCGTCGATGACGTCCTCATCCGCCGAGCCCTGCTCGCCGGTCGGGGCGTCCTGCGGCGCCTGCTCCTGAGCGGCCTGACCCTGCTGGTAGATCGCCTCGCCGAGCTTGGTCTGGCTCTCGTTCAGCTTGTCGAACGCGGTCTTCACGGCGTCGTCGTCCTCGCCCGCGAGCGCGGTCTTCAGAGCGTCGACGTCGGCCTTGACCGAGTCCTTCACGTCGGCGGGGAGCTTGTCGTCGTTGTCGGCGATCAGCTTCTCGATCGAGTACGCGAGCGTCTCGGCCTGGTTGCGGACATCCGCGGCCTCGCGGCGCTTCTTGTCCTCGGCCGCGTGCTCCTCGGCGTCGCGGACCATCCGGTCGATGTCGTCCTTCGAGAGCGACGAGCCGCCCGTGATGGTCATCGACTGCTCCTTGCCCGTGCCCTTGTCCTTGGCGGACACGTGCACGATGCCGTTCGCGTCGATGTCGAAGGTGACCTCGACCTGCGGCACGCCGCGGGGAGCCGGCGCGATGCCGGTGAGCTCGAAGGTGCCCAGCGGCTTGTTGTCGCGGGTGAACTCGCGCTCGCCCTGGAAGACCTGGATGGCCACGGACGGCTGGTTGTCGTCTGCGGTCGTGAAGGTCTCGCTGCGCTTGGTCGGGATGGCCGTGTTGCGCTCGATGAGCTTGGTCATCACGCCGCCCTTGGTCTCGATGCCGAGGCTCAGCGGAGTGACGTCGATGAGGAGGACGTCCTTGCGCTCGCCCTTCAGCACGCCGGCCTGGATGGCGGCGCCGACGGCGACGACCTCATCCGGGTTGACGCCCTTGTTGGGCTCCTGGCCGGTCTCGCTCTTGACGAGCTCGCTGACGGCCGGCATGCGGGTCGAGCCACCGACGAGGACGACGTGCGCGATGTCGGACACCTTGATGCCGGCCTCGCGGATGACGTCCTGGAAGGGCTTCTTGGTCCGCTCGAGGAGGTCCTTCGTGAGCTCCTCGAACTTCGCGCGCGAGATGTTCTCCGACAGCGACACCGGGCCGCTCTCCGTGAGCGACAGGTAGGGCAGGTTCACGCTCGTCGAGGTGGAACTGGAGAGCTCCTTCTTCGCCTGCTCCGCGGCCTCCTTGAGGCGCTGCAGGGCGATCTTGTCGCCCGAGACGTCGACACCGGTCGTGGCCTTGAACTGCTTGATGAGGTAGTCCACGACGCGCTGGTCCCAGTCGTCGCCGCCGAGGCGGTTGTCGCCGGCGGTCGCACGCACCTGGATGGTCGAGAAGTCCTCGTCCTTGCCCACCTCGAGGAGCGAGACGTCGAACGTGCCGCCACCGAGGTCGAAGACGAGGATGAGCTCGTCCTCCTTGCCCTTGTCCAGGCCGTACGCGAGAGCGGCGGCGGTGGGCTCGTTGATGATGCGGAGCACGTTGAGGCCCGCGATCTCGCCAGCCTCCTTCGTCGCCTGGCGCTCGGCGTCGTTGAAGTACGCGGGGACCGTGATGACGGCGTCGGTCACGGTGTCGCCGAGGTACTGCTCGGCGTCGCGCTTCAGCTTTTGGAGGATGCGCGCCGAGATCTCCTGCGGCGTGTAGTTCTTGCCGTCGACGCCGAAGCTCCAGTCGGTGCCCATGTGGCGCTTGACGGATGCGAGCGTGCGGTCGACGTTGGTGACGGCCTGGCGCTTGGCGGTCTCGCCGACGAGCACCTCGCCGTCCTTCGTGAACGCGACGACCGACGGGGTCGTGCGGAATCCCTCGGCGTTGGCGATGACCTTCGGCTCGCCGCCTTCGAGGACGGAGACGACCGAGTTCGTCGTCCCGAGGTCGATACCCACAGCACGTGCCATGTTGCTTCTCCTTCTGTCGCTGCCTGAAGTCCACGCGCGATGTTGAGTCGCGCTGACTCAAGCGTACGAGTCGAAAGCGGAGAAGTCAACGAACTTGATAGAGATCGGCTCAAGTTCCGCTCCTGTTCCCGCCGGAGACACCGATCCTCGTGGCATGAGCGCGCACGCGCCCCACGCGTAATACTGGGCTCAGGCGCGAACGCGCCGACGGAGGAGGCCCGCGTGACCGTTGACCCCGAATCCGGCCGCGTGCCGATTCCCCCCGCCACGGCCGACAGCGCCGCCGTCCCCGTCATGGGCCTCGCCCTCGCGGAGGAGCGGCCGACGCCGAAGAGCGTCGTCTTCGCATGGGCGCTGTGGGACTGGGCCACGCAGCCGTTCAACACGGTCATCCTCACGTTCATCTTCACGGCGCTGTACCTCACCACCGACGCATTCCTCCCACCCGAGACCCAGGCGCTCCCAAAGGACGCTCCCGAGAAGGTGGCGGCGCTCGCCGACCTCTCCTCGGGGCTGGGATGGGGCACCACCGTGGCAGGGCTCCTCATCCTCCTGCTCGCGCCCGTCCTCGGGCAGCAGGCGGACGCCGCGGGACGGCAGAAGCTGTGGCTGGGGATCGGAACAGGCGCGCTCATCGCCACCATGCTCGGCCTGTGGTTCGTCGAGCCCACACCGTCGCTCTTCTGGCTCGGGGTCGCGCTCATCGCGGCGGGGACGGTGTGCGGCGAGATCGCCGCGGTGAACTCCAACGCCATGCTCGTGGGCATCGCCACCCCGAAGACCATCGGGCGCATCTCGGGCCTCGGATGGGGCTTCGGCTATCTCGGCGGCATCGTCGCGCTGGTCATCGTGATCGTCTTCTACGCGAGCGGATGGTTCGGGCTGCCGGACGAGGACGGCCTGCCTTTCCGGATCATCGCGGTCGGCTGCGCGCTGTGGGCGATCGTGTTCGCCATCCCCGTCTTCCTGAAGGTGCCGGAGCCCTCGCTGGGTCGGCCCGAGCGCCGCGTGGGGTTCCTGCGCTCCTACGCGCTGCTCGTGAAGGACGTCGCCGGGCTCTACCGCTCCCCCGCGACCCGGCCGACCTTCTGGTTCCTGCTCTCCAGCGCCGTGTTCCGCGACGGGCTCGCCGGCGTCTTCACGTTCGGCGCGGTCATCGCCGCCAACGTGTTCGGCTTCGAGTTCCTCGAGGTCGTCGTCTTCGGCGTCGCCGCCAACCTCATCGCCGGCGTCTCCACGATCCTCGCCGGACGCGTGGACGATCGCGTCGGCCCCAAGCGGGTCATCCTCTTCTCGCTCGCGGCGATGACGGTCGCGGGCCTCGCGGTCTTCACGCTCGCCGACGCCGGTCGGGTGGTCTTCTGGGTCGGCGGCCTCGTCCTGTGCGTCTTCGTCGGACCAGCCCAGGCCGCGTCCCGCTCGTTCCTCGCCCGCGTGACGCCCGCCGGGCGCGAGGGCGAGATCTTCGGCCTCTATGCGACGACCGGACGTGCGGCGAGCTGGATGTCGTCGGCGATGTGGTCGATCCTCATCGTCGTGGGGGGTGCCACCTCGTTCGGCATCCTCGGCATCGTCGCGGTGCTGCTCGCCGGCTTCCTCCTCCTGCTTCCCGTGCGGGCCGCGCCGTGACCGCGCCGTTCCGACGGCGGATCGTGTTCCTCGACATCGACGGCACGATCCTGCGGCACGACGGGACCATTCCCGCGGCGACGACCACGGCCATCCGCCGCGCCCGCGCGAACGGCCACCTCGTCTTCCTCGCGACGGGCCGCACGCCGTTGGAGATCGACGAGCAGGTGACCGACATCGGCTTCGACGGCGTCGTGGCGGGCGCGGGCGCCTTCGTCCAGCACGAGGACGAGTGGATCATCGAGCGGCTCATGCCGGAAGCGGCATGCCGGCGACTGCGCGAGGAGTTCGACGCACTCGGGCTCGACTACGTGCTGCAGGGTCGGGAATATGCGTATCCCACTCCGGGCATGCAGGCCCGCCTGCGCGCCCAGCTCGGGCTGCCGGAGCATGACGGCCGCGACGGAGCCGCCGAGCGAGGGCTCGGGCGCTACCTGGGACCGATCGCGCCACTCCGCCACGACCTCACGGCGAAGGCCGTCTTCTCGGGCGATGACCTGGGGGCATATGACGATGTGGTGCGGGCGGTGGGTGCCGAGTTCACCGTCATCACCGGCACCATCCCCGGCATGGGGACCGCGAGCGGAGAGGTGTCGATGCCCGGGGTGACCAAGGGAAGTGCGATCCTCGAGCTGCTGGACCGCATCGGCATGGACCCCGCGGACGCTATCGCCATGGGCGACAACAACAACGATCTGGAGATGCTGGAGGCCGTCGGTCTCGGCATCGCGATGGGCAATGGGACCGTACAGGCCAAGCAGGCGGCGGACGAGGTCACCGAATCCATCGACGAGGACGGCCTCGCCCGCGCCTTCGCCCGCCACCGGCTGATCTAGGGCCGCGCGCGGGCGAGGCGGGACACACCGCAGGAGATCTGAGGGGCTCGACCGCCCGCACCCGCGCCATGACGCGGCCCGCGGCTCGAACCCGAGGCGGATCTCCTGCGGTGTGTCCGGTGTCAGGGCGCGGGGCGGCGGCGCGGGTCGGGCCAGGCGTCGGCCAGCCGCCCCAGGAGATCGGCGAGTTGCGTGCGCTCCTCGGCCGTGAACCCCGCGAGCGCCTGCTCCACCGCCTCGGCGCGCGCGCCATGCGAACGGGCGGCGAGCGCGCGGCCCTCGTCCGTCAGCGCGATGAGGGTGCGCCGCGCATCATCCGGGTCGGCTTCGCGTCGCGCATGCGCGGTCTCCACGACCGCCTGCACGAGCCGGCTGGCGCGGGGCTGGTCCACACCGAGGCGCTCGGCGATCGCTCCGACCGACAGCGGCCCGTCGGCAGCCGCGAGCAGCTCGAGCAGGCGCAGCCGGGCCATCGAGCGCCCGAAGGGTCCGTGCATGTGCGCACCGTGATACGGGCCGTGCGGCCCGCGCTCCGCGTGCTCGCCATGGGGGTGATGCGGATGGCCGTGCTCCCCCGGTGACGGCCGCTCCGCCTGCGCATCTCCGTCCGCGGGAACCGGGCCCGGCCGCCCCAGGCGCAGTCGGGAGAGGGCCGTCGCGATGCGCGCGGTGGGATCCGCCGTCTCTGCCATGCCTCAAAAATACATGACACTTGACATGCACGCTGTTGCATGTCATTCTGCATATACATGACAGATGACATTGAACAGCGATCCGCTCCCGGATCGCCACAGGAAGAGGACCCCATGACCACGACCGATGACACCACACCCCGTCCGCTGCGCTTCTGGCTGAAGGCAGCCGCCGGCCGTCTCGCCGACGAGCTCGACGCCGCACTGCGGAGCGAAGCCCTCGACCGCCGCGAGTGGCGCCTGCTGAAGAGCCTCGCCCGCGCCGATTCCGCCGCCCTCCAGGAGAGGCTGGCCGACCGGCCTCACCGCCTCGAGCGCCTGACCCACCGCGGATGGGTCGCTCAGGCCGAGGACGGATGGCATCTCACCGACGACGGACGCGCGGGGCTCGAGCGCGTGAGCGCGCGTTCCGCGGCCATCCGCGACCGCGTGAGCGCGGCCGTCTCCCCCGACGATCTCGCCGTCACGACCGCTTCGCTCGAGGCCATCGCGCGCGAGCTCGGCTGGGAGGAAGGCCAGCACCACCGTCGCGATCACCGCCGCGGTCACCGTCGCGGTCACCGCGAGGGGCCCCGCCCGCACGGCCAGCACCACCCGCACGAGCAGGGCCATCCGCACCTGCGCAGCCACGGCCATCCGCACACGCCGGACCACGGCCACGAGCACGGCCATCACCACGATCACCCCTGCGCGCCTCGCGGTCGTACGCTCGAGGGATGAGCTTCGCCGAGACGTGCCCCTGCGGCAGCGGTCGCCCCTACCCGGCGTGCTGCGGCGCGCTGCACGCCGGGGCCCGCGTCGCGGCGACGCCCGAGGAGCTCATGCGCTCCCGATACAGCGCCTTCGCGAAGGGCGACGCGGACTACCTCGCCCTCACCTGGCACCCCCGCACGCGCCCCGCGGACCTCGCGCTCGACGCCGCCACCACGTGGACGGGGCTCGAGATCGTCGAGGCCGCGGGCGACGAGGTGTCGTTCATCGCGCACTTCACCGCGCCGAACGGCCCGGGCCGCCTCGCCGAGACGTCCCGGTTCGCGCGTCGCGGCGGCCGCTGGTTCTACGTCGACGGTGACGTCTCGTAGGGGTCAGCCGGCGTCGCCGTAGCGCGTCGCCGCCTCGGCGA
This sequence comes from Microbacterium oryzae, assembly GCF_009735645.1. NCBI lineage: Bacteria > Bacillati > Actinomycetota > Actinomycetes > Micrococcales > Microbacteriaceae > Microbacterium > Microbacterium oryzae. The sequence continues at coordinate 2,097,910 of NZ_CP032550.1, forward strand.
CCTGCCGCTGGTAGTCGCCTGTGTCGTTGTACGAGCGGATGGCCTCGATCCAGCTGGCCGCGCCGGTGAGGGTCGCGTGCTGCCGGCAGAGGTAGCGCGCGGCGGTCAGTGCCGCGTCGTCGATGTCGTGAGGATCCACGGCTCCGTCGCCATCGCCATCCACGCCCCAGGTCGTCCACGTCTCGGGGATGAACTGCAGCGGCCCCACCGCCCGGTCGCCCTCCGTGTCGCCGTCGAGCACGCCGCCGTCGGTGTCGGCGATGTCCATCGTCTGGTTCGTGCCGTCGAGGGGGATGCCGATGATGGCCGGCCGCGCGACTCCGTCGTCGTCGACGGCCCCGCCCTGCAGCGTGCCGTGCCGGCTCTCGACGTAGCCGATGCCGGCGAGGGTGTTCCAGCCGACTGTGCAGCCGAAGACCGAGCGGGCGTCGAGGTCGGCGCGGGCATAGGCGGCGAGCGCGCGCTCGGGGATCTCGGTCTCCGCGGACACGCGCTCGAGCCACTCCGCCTCGACGTCCGAGCCGTCCGCGGTCGGTGCTGCGGCTGCCGGAGACGCCGACAGCGGAGCGTCCGCCGCACTCGGCCGCGTGGCCACCGCGATCAGCCCGGCGATGACGGCGATCACCGCGACGGCGCATACCGCCGCGATCACCCCGCGCGCTCGCGCTCGCGCGCGTCTTCTCGTCACCCTCTCAGTGTGCCGCACCCGTCCGCCCGCCTGCCTCGGCCATCCGCGTCGGCCATCCCCGTCGTCGTCTCTACGATGGCGACATGGGCTGGCAGACGAGAAGCACGCGCGTGACGTACGAGAACCCGTGGATCCGCGTGCGGGAGGACGAGGTCGTGCGGCCCGACGGCGGGGACGGCATCTACGGCGTCGTGGAGCTGCGGCACCCGGCGGTCTTCGTCGTCGCCCTCGACGCGGACGAGCGCGTGCTGCTCGTCGAGGTCGACCGATACACGGTCGGCTCTTCGTGGGAGGTCGTCGCCGGTGGCAGCGACGGCGAGCCCGCCGAGACGGCGGCCCGGCGCGAGCTGCTCGAGGAGACAGGGCTCGAGGCCGACGAATGGGTCGAGGTCGGGCGGATGGACGCCCTCAACGGGATCTGCATCGCGCCGGAGACGGTCTTCCTCGCGCGCGGGCTGCGGCAGGTGGCGGATGCCGACGCGCACCGCGCCGAGGAGGGCATCACGCGCTCGCGCTGGGTGGCCATCCGCGACGCGCTGCGCATGACGGCGACGGGCGAGCTGACCGACGGCGAGTCGATCGCGGCCCTCGCGATGGCGGCCGTGCACCTCGGGAAGCTCTGACGCCGGGCGCACGTCCGCGCGGTCAGACACCGTCCGCCGGCTCGCCCTCGTCGGGCGTCGGCCCACCGCCGAGCGGCGACCAGCCGAAGCTCCCGGACGTCGACACCGCGTCGTCGGCTTCGAGGAGCGCCGGGTTCGACCCCAGCAGCGTGCGAGTCAGCTGATCGCGGGTGTCGAGCATCTCGTCCAGCGCCTCAGCGAGGTCCTCGTCTCGCGCGTCGCGTCCGCCGAGGACGGCGCGCAGCACGGTGCGACGGATCAGCTCCTTCGCGAACGACGCCGTCACCCCTTCTGCACGCTCGGCGGCCGCGTCGAGAGCAGCGCCCGACAGCGACGACCGCTCGCCGTAGAGCCGGAACAGGCGGCGACGTGCGGCCACGTCGGGCAGCGGGATCTCGACGGCGAGATCGACGCGGCCGGGGCGGGCGGCGAGGGCCGGCTCCAGCAGGTCCGCGCGGTTCGTCGTCATGAGGAACGCGATGTCGGCGTCCTCGCCGACGCCGTCCAGGGCATCGAGGATCTCGAACAGCAGGGGCTGCGGGCCCCCGAACATCCCGCGCTCCATCGCGATGAGGTCGATGTCCTCGAACACGAGCAGCGCCGGCGCCATGGCCCGAGCCAGGCGCGCGGCCTCGGCCACGAACTGGAGGCTGCCGCCCTGCAGGAGGATGGCCGTCCGCTCGGGGGTCGCGGTGAGCAGATGCTGCACGGTGAGGGTCTTCCCGGTGCCGGGAGGGCCGTACAGCAGCACCCCGCGCTTGAGGTGCTGACCGCTGGCGCGCAGCGAGGCGGAATGGACGCCGATGTCCACGACGTGGCCGGCGACGCGCGCCAGCAGCCCCTCCGGAAGGATGACGTCGGACGCGGCCACCTCGGGGCGTCGAAGGAAGGTGAAGCCGCCCGCGCCCTGTCCGAACTCGTCCGGCGTGAAGCTCACGACCTGGCCGCGGATGTGACTGAGCGCGTTCATCCGCCGTCGCACCTCGGCGAGGAGAGCAGCACCGGTTTCGGGGGTCGCCGCGAGCGCCTCGATGGTCACGGCCTCGCGGCCGTACATCGGCGCCGCTCCGCGGAGGAGAACCGCCACCGGCTCGGAGTCGACGTGCAGGAGGTGGATGCCGAACGACACGACCTGGCGGCTCGTGTCCGGACCCGTCGCCGCGGCGCTGTAGTCGACCGGACCCGGCGAGAACGCGGCGTACCGGTGCCGCAGGAACGCCGAGAAGTCCTCGTGGTTGCGCTCCTGACCGCCGGAGACGCCGATCAGCTCGGCATCCGGGTCCTCGGCGGCGAGCGAGTCGAGCGCGGTGCTGACGTCGGCCAGCCGGTGTCGCCCCACGGTGTCACGCGTGACGGGCAGGTCGTGCGCTTCGCGCCCGAGGAAGTCGGCGACGTGCTGTCCGAGGACGGTCGGCCGGGGCTCCCTGGTATCGGGAAGCTCGTTCAGGCGCTGCAGCAGCCGCTGCAGGCCGCCGAGGAGCTCCTCGTCACCCATCTCAGGCGCCCGCGGAGCCGGCGTCGCGCACCGAGACATCGGTGCGGTGGAAGCTCTGGAACGAGCGCGACGCGGTCGGACCGCGCTGACCCTGGTAGCGGTTGCCGTACGGGCCGGAGCCGTACGCGTTCTCGGCCGCCGAGCTGAGCTGGAAGAAGCACAGCTGGCCGATCTTCATTCCCGGCCACAGCTTGATGGGCAGCGTCGCGACGTTGGAGAGCTCGAGCGTGACGTGCCCGGAGAACCCGGGGTCGATGAAGCCCGCGGTCGAATGCGTGAGGAGTCCGAGGCGCCCGAGCGACGACTTCCCCTCGAGGCGCGCGGCGACGTCGTCCGGCAGCGTCACCCGCTCGAACGTCGACCCGAGCACGAACTCCCCCGGGTGCAGGATGAACGCCTCGTCCGGGTCGACCTCGACGAGGTGCGTGAGGTCGGGCTGGTCCTGCGCAGGGTCGATGAAGGGGTACTTGTGGTTGTCGAAGAGCCGGAAGTACCGGTCGAGCCGCACGTCGACGCTCGACGGCTGCACCATCTGCAGGTCCAGCGGGTCGAGGCCGATCCGCTCGGCGTCGAGCTGGGCCTTGATGTCGCGATCGGAGAGCAGCACGGTGCCAGCGTAGTGGGCCGCCCGCGCGCTCCTGTTATGCTGGCGGAGTCGCGTGCAGCGCGATGCGGGGCTGTAGTTCAATGGCAGAACTTCTGCTTCCCAAGCAGATAGCGCGGGTTCGATTCCCGTCAGCCCCTCCACCTTCTCTCCGGCGCCCGGAGTCGTCGGGAACGCCCTTCACTCAGATGAAGTCGAGCTCGCCGCGCACGATGGAGTCCCCGGAGTGCCCAGGGTCGCCGTCCAGCGGCTCGAACGAGATGTCGACGAGGTTGTACTGGCCGAGGTCGACTCCCTCCGGCACGAGGAACGAGCCGGACGCGTCCTCCAGCACGCCGAGACTGATGAGCGCCTCGCCGTCGTTGCGGATGAGCCAGACCTCGCGATAGTCGCCGGCCTTCTGCTCGTCGCCTTCGAGCGTCACCGTGAGCGTGCGCACGCCGTCGCCCTCGTCGGCGACCTCGGCCTCGCCGGCCGACTGCGGATGGTCGGGGAACGCATCGAGTTCGGCCGACGCCACGACCGCGGCCGGGGTGGACAGCGTGCGCACGACCCAGACGCCGGTTCCGAGCGCGACGACGAGAGCCGCCGACGCCGCGAGCACCCACAGGGTGCGCAGCGAGCGGCGAGCGCGCATGGTCGCCCGGCCGGGCACTGCTTCCGCAGCGGGCGCCGCCTCGGCTGCCGGCTCGGGTCGCAGCGACGGCAAGACGGATGGCTCGGGGGAGGCCGTCAGCGGATCCGCGGCGAGCGCCGCATCGAGCCCGAGCTCGCCGTGGATGCGAGACCACACCGCGCCCGGCGGCGTCTCGAGGCTCCCGTCGACGATGCTCGATCGGGCGACGAGCGCCGCGTGCGACAGCTCGTTCACCTCCGCCGCGCAGGCGCGGCACTCGGCGAGGTGCTGCAGGTCGGCGTCGGAGTCGATCCGCTCGCCCATCGCGAGCAGGGCGAGCGTCTCGTCGTCAAGATGCGACACGGTTCACCTCCAGTCGACCGCGCATGCGGGTGAGGCTCCGGCGGATGTGGCTCTTCACGGTACCGAGCGGCATGCCCGTCCGCCTGGCGATCTCCTCATGAGTCAGGTCGTCGTAGAACGCGAGCCGCATGACCTCGCGCGCGTCGGGCGCAAGCTGCTGCAGCTCGCTCGAGATGAGCAGCGTCTCCGACAGGTCGATCTCCTCGGAGACGAGCTCGCCGGGCGGTGTGATGCGCTCCAACTCGGCCTGCAGCTGCTGCACCTTCGCCCTGGCCTGGAAGGTGTCGGCGATGCGGCGGCGCGCGATGGCGATGAGCCAGGTGGAGAGCCGCGCCTTCGACGAGTCGTAGCTCGCGCGGGAGTTCCACGCCGACACGAAGGTCCGCTGTGTGACGTCCTCCGCGTCGCCGCGGTCGTTCAGCGAGCGCAGCGCGAGCGTGAAGACCACCGGCGACCATCGTCGATAGAGCTCTGCGAGAGCGCGTTCGTCGCCCGCGACGAAGCGCCGGTCGAGTGCCGATTCGGCCTCGGTGGCATCGTCCACCGGACCTCTCCTTCCCATGGTGGTCATGCTCGCCTCATCGCGGAACCGCCACCGCGACGACGTTATCGCGATAGTGGCCGGTCGCGCTGTCGAAGGGCCCGCCGCAGGTGATGATCACGAGGGCAGCAGGGCCGCTGCGGGCGAACAGCTCGTCGGCGGGGAGCGCCGTCTTCTCGTAGTACGTGAGCGACTGGATCTCGAAGTCTCGCGCCGCGCCATCCGCCATCGCGATCGATACGGTCTCCCCCTCGCGCACGTCGCGCAGACGGGCGAGCGGACCGATGGGGTACCCGACCTCATCGACATGCGCGGCGATCAGGATGCGCCCTTCCGCGCCCTGCGCGTCGGCGCCGTACCGGTACCAGCCGGCGACGGCGGGATCGTCGGGCAGCTCCATCTGCCCGGTCTCCGCCACACCGACGTCGATGACGCTCATGTCGACGTCGAGCGACGGGAGGGCGAGACGCACCGGCGGCACGACCTGCCGCGCTTCGGGCAGCGTGCCGGGACGGACCGGGACGGTCGGCCGGGGCGTCGGGGCCGGCGTGGGGACGACTGTGGGAGTCGCCGTGGGGATGGCTGTGGCCGCGTCGGGCGCCGTCGCGGCCGGGAAGGAGGCGGGCGAGGACGAGGCGGGGGTTGCCTCGGGAGCAGGGGGAGAGTCCTCGCCCGCCTCGGTCTGGGAGCACGCCGCGAGGCACGCCGCGAGCGCCACGGTCAGTGCCGCCGTGAGGCGCCGCCGTCCGCGTGCTCGCGGCGTGCCTCGGGACATCAGCGCACCGAGGCGCGACGGCGGACCATCAGGCCCGTCCCGACGCTCAGCGCGATCACGAGGGCGCCGGCGCCGCCGATGGCGAGTGCCGTGGTGGACGCGTCCTGCTGAGCGAGGTAGCCCGCGGTGCCGGAGGGCACGCCATCCGGAGCCGAGTGCAGGCCGCCGATGGTCTGCGCGGCGATGGCGAGGTTGCCGTCCTCGGCGCTGCCCCACGCGTAGAGGATGGTGTTGACGCCCTCCTGCACCTCGACGTCGGTGGGGCCGATGACCGGGTCGGTCGTGCCGGCCAGCGCCACCGCGGCGGAGACCGTGCCGGCCGCGAGGTCGAGCTTCTCGTCGTTCGGGTTCGTCAGACCCTCGATCACGGGCGAACCGCCGGCGAGGATGTCGACGGCGGGAGCGGCGGCGGTGTGACGGACGGTGAGACGCCCCTCACCCGGGGCCGTCGCGGAGACGTCGTTCGTGAACACGTCGAGACCGGGCTCGCCGGCCTCGGTGAGGTGGGCGACGGCCGTGTAGTCGGCGCCGCTCTCGAGCGTGACCGTGGCGGGGCCGAGGATGGGCTCGCTGTCATCGGCCGCATCCGGCGCGGTCAGGGCGACCTCGTAGTCGCCGGCGGGGAGCTCCAGCGGGCCCGCCAGGTCTCCGGGGGCGAAGTCGTCGAGGGTGAGGTCGCCGTCGACGTACACGTCCACGGGAGTGTCCGGGATGCCGTGCAGGACCGACAGCTGAGCTGCCTCGTCCGTGGCGGCGGTGGCCGGCATGGCCAGGCCCAGAGCGGTGATCATTCCGACGGCGAGGCCGGCGGCGGCTGTCTTGCGCATCTTCTTCCTCCTGAAACCCGGGGCTGCTCGGTGCTGCCCTTCATAGGAGTTGTTCCTCGAGCGACCCGATCTTGGATGCAGATGAATGAAGATTTCTTCGCGAGCCGCTAGCGCAGGTGCGAGGCGCCGTTGAGATCGAGCACCGCGCCCGACGCCCACCGCGCCTCCGCCGACGTCAGATAGAGGACCGCCGCGGCCACTTCCTCGGGCGTGCCCACCCGGCCGAACGGGCTCTGCGCCTTCACGGCCTCGCCACCCGGCCCCGCCAGTCGCACCTCCTGCCGCTCGGTCGCGATGAACCCGGGGGCGACCGTCGACACTGCGATCCCGTGCGGCGCGAGGGCGACGGCCAGGGACTGCCCGAGCGCGTGCAGGCCCGCCTTCGCCGCGCCGTAGGCGGGGAAGTCCGGCTCGCCGCGCTGCGCACCGCGCGATCCGATGTTGACGATCGCACCGGGGGTGCCGCTCGCGATCATCGCGTTCGCGACGAGGTGGCTCACGTTCGCGACCGCGAGGAGGTCGATGTCGACCATGCGCCGCCAGACGCGCGTCCAGGTGGCGTAGTCGGTCTCGTCCACACGGTGGTACGTGTCGTCGCCCGGTGCGATCGCCGCGTTGTTCACGAGGATGTCCAGGGATCCGAACGCCGCGAGCGTCTCGTCCACCACCCCCTGCGCCACCTCTGCGTCAGCGAGATCGCCGCCGACCAGACGATGCCCCTCTCCGTGCAGAACGGCGAGGGTCTCCTCCGCGGCGGCGGGGTCCGATCCGTAGTGCACCGCCACCTGATCACCGCGTCGACTCAGCGCGACGGCGATGGCGCGTCCGATGCCGCGAGATGCGCCGGTGACGAGTGCATGGGGCATCGAGGTGTCCTCCTGAATCGGGGCGATGGACGGCGGATGCACGTCACCTGTCGACGCTACCCGGCTCGGGCCCGTCGCCGCCCCGAGCGCTCCGAGACCCGTTGACCCGCTCGGGACCGCGCCGTACCCTCCCCCCGTGACCGTCGACACGCTGTTCCCGATCCTCCGCACGACCGACCTCGATCGGCTCGTGCGCTTCTACGAGGAGGCCTTCGACGGCGACGTGCGCTATCGCTTCGCCCCCGAGGGACGCGACGTCTACGTCTCCCTGGCGGTGGGCGGCGGCACCGTCGGCGTCGGGTTCGAACCGGACGCTGCGCGCGGCGATGCGATCGCCCTGTGGATCTACACGGATTCCGCCGACCGCGCCTTCGCGCGCGCGGTCGACGCGGGCGCGGCGCCGGTCAGCGCCCCCGAGGACACGGCGTGGGGCGAGCGGATGGCCCAGGTGCGCGATCCAGACGGCAACCTCCTGTATCTGGCCGTCGCCTCCGCCTGACCGGCCCGCGCAAGCCCTTCCCCCCGCCCCCGCCTCCAGGATGAACTGAGGCATGAGCTCCGCACGCCTCGAGACATTCCGTCGCGGCGACCTCGTCTTCGACGTCGCCGACACCGGGCCGGTCGACGGCCCTGTCATCGTCCTCCTGCATGGCTTCCCCGGATCGCGTCGGACCTGGGACGCCGTCACGCCCCTGCTCGAGGAAGGCGGCGCGCGCGTCGTCGCCTTCGACCAGCGCGGCTACTCCCCCGGCGCGCGCCCCCGTCGGCGGCGCGACTACCGCGCGTTCGACGTCGTGGGCGACGTGCTCGCCCTGCTCGACGCGCTCGACGTCGAGCGCGTGCACCTCGTCGGGCACGACTGGGGCGGATTCGTCGCGTGGCGGATGGCCGCGGTCGCGTCCGAGCGCCTGACCGGGATGACCGTGCTGTCGACGCCGCATCCGAAGGCCCTTGTCCGCTCCCTGCGCTCCTCCGCGCAGGCCCTGCGGTCGCTCTACATCGGCTTCTTCCAGCTGCCCGCGATCCCGGAGGCGGTGCTGCGAGGGCGCCTGGCTCGCTTGCTCGTCGCGATGGGCCTGCCGGCGCCCATCGCGGCGGAGTACCAGCGCTTCCTCGCCGGCCCCGGGGCGCTGCGGTCCGCTCTCCACTGGTACCGCGGCATGGCACTTCCCGACCGTCGAGCTCGCCATCGACCCGCCGGGCCGCGCACGCGCGTGCCCACGACGTACGTCTGGGGCAACGACGACCAGGCGCTCGGACGGCGTGCCGCCGAGCTCACCGGGCGGTACGCCGGCCCCCGGTACCGCTTCGTCGAGCTCGATGAGAACCACTGGCTGCCGGAGCGCGCCCCGTCGAGGGTGGCCGCCGAGGTGCTCGCGGACCTCGCCCCCGGCGGTGCTTCCACTGACGAGCGGCTCTCGAAAGAGGAGCACGGCGATGCCTGATGCACACCGCCGCTCCTCGCTGCGCCGCTGGTGGGCCGCGGTCGCAGAGTCGCTGGACTCTCGCCTGTGGCCCGTCCCCGTCGCCGTGGTCGTCGTGGCCGTGGCGCTCGGCATCGCCATCCCTCGAATCGACATCCTCCTCGACTCCCGCCTCCCGAACGAGGTGGACTCCGCGGTCTTCAACGGCGGCGCGGACACCGCGCGCTCGGTCCTGTCATCGATCGCCGGGTCGCTGATCACCGCCACGTCCCTGACCTTCTCCCTGACGGTGGTGGCCCTCCAGCTGGCCAGCAGTCAGGCGTCCCCGCGGGTGCTCCGGCTCTTCGCGCGGGACCGCCAGGTGCACTGGACGCTCGCGGCGTTCCTCGGCACGTTCGCGTATTCCATCGCCGTCCTCCGCGCGGTCCGTTCTGCGACCGAGTCGGACCCGGAGTTCGTACCCCGCATCGCCGTCACCGTCTCCTTCCTGCTGACGCTCGTCAGCGTGGTCATGCTCGTCTTCTTCCTGGCCCATCTCGCGGCCCAGCTGCGGGTCGAGACGATGCTGAAGGACATCCACGCGGATACCGATCGCACGATCGATCTCGTCGACGCGCGCGACTCCGGCGCGACCGCGTTCTCGGGCGCAGTCGAGACGCCGCGCCGCAGACGAGCGGTCGCGGCGGGCACGAGCGGCTTCGTCACCGGCCGCGACCTCGCCCTCCTCACGGACGTCGCCGTCGATCGAGGGATCGTCGTGGCAGAGGCGAAGGCCGTCGGCGACAACGTCGTCGCCGGGATGCCACTCGCGTTCTGGTGGACCGACGGCCGGAACGAGACCGGCGCGGAAGCAGACGCCGAGGCGACCGCCGACGCGCTCCGGCGCGCGTTCACCATCGAATACGAGCGGAACGCCGTCGAAGATGTCGGGTACGGCGTCCAGCAGATCGTCGACATCGCCCTGCGCGCGCTCTCACCCGGCGTGAACGATCCCGTGACGGCGGTCCACGCACTCGGGCACCTCACGGCGGTGACAGCGCGACGCATCGACATGGCGCGGCCCCCTGCGGCGGTCAGCGGCCCCGACGGAAGCCTCCGCGTCCTCACGCTGCCCCGCACGCCGAAGCAGGACGTCGACGCCGCCTTGACACCACTGCGGCACTACGGTGCCGGCGACCCCTTGCTCGTGCCGCGATTCCTGCAGTCGTGCCTCGAACTGTCCACCCTCTGCAGCGAGCCGTCGGTGCACGCAGCGCTCCTCGCTCAGCTCGCCGCGCTCGAGCGGCAGCTGCGGGCGAGCACCGCCGACCCCGCCCAGGTGACCGAGCTGCTCACTCTGTCGGCCCAGACCCGTCGGCAGATGCAGGAAGCGACCTCCGCTGTCGATGGAGGGCATGACGGCTCCTGCTGACCCGCCGTCACGTCTCCCGACGCAGGGCCAGCACCGTGAGGTCGTCGTCGATGTCCCCGGCTTCGGCCATCCGCACCACCGCCGCGACCGCCTCGTCAGCAGAGCGCGCGTCGGCGGCCGCTCGCCACGCCTCGGCGAGGTCGGCAAGAGACCCGCCGAGGGCGTCGAGCACGCCGTCGCTGACCACCACGAGCGTCTCTCCGACCTCGAGGCGGTCGGTCTCGATCTCGCGGGGCTCGTCCGGCGCGATCCCGAGCGGCAGCCCGTTCGCCCTCAGCCGTCGCACCGAGCCGTCCGGCCCCACGACAGCGGCCAAACCGTGGCCTGCGTCGGAGTAGGTGACGGTGCCGGACGGTCCGTGCACGAACGCGTGGAACAGCGTGACGAACGCGCCGGTGTTCTCGAGGTCCCCGGCCATGCTCCGCTCGGTCTCGACGAGCGGTCGCACGATCTCGTCGTCCCGTCCGTGCGCACGCAGCAGCGATCGCGCCGTGGCGGCGAGGATGGCCGCGCCCGCGCCCTTGCCCATGACGTCGGCGAGCGTCAGCACCACGCCGTGGTCGAGGCCATACCAGTCGTAGAAGTCGCCGCCGACCGACCCGGCGGGCACGACGCGCGCCGCCAGGTCGTAGCCGGCCAGGGAGGGCACCTCGGCCGGCAGCAGGCCCGCCTGAACCTGAGCAGCTCGCCGCAGCTCGGCGCGCTCCACGGTGACGTCGCGCATCATCGTGACGACGCCGCCACCCGCGCTCTCCGGCAGGCGCGCGGTGGTGAACGCGACCACCCGCTCGTCGTCGGGCTGCGCGCGGACCACCAGCGCGAGGTCGCGCACGTCCGTGCCGGCCAGCGACAGCGCGAAGGGCAGCTCCTCCGTGTCGAGGCCCGTGCCATCCAGATTGCGGATGCCCTGCAGGTCCGCCCGTCGCCCGGCCCCCGGCTCCTCCTCATCCGAGATCTCCGAGCCCAGCAGCAGGCGGGTGGCCGCGGCGTTCCGCAGCAGGACCTCGCCGTCGCGATCCACGACCCGCACCCCCTCCGCCATGGTGTCGACGATGGTCTCGAGCAGCTTCGCCTGCGCCTCGGCGTCGTCGCGTGATCGGGTGAGAGCCGAGGCCAGATCCGCTCGGTCGTCGCGTTCGAGGGCGAGCGCCAGACCGACCGCGCAGAACAGCACCCCGTACAGCTGAGCGGCCGCGATCTGCGTGGTCGCGTTGCCCGCCTCGAGGAACGGCCCGGCGCCGTGCGCCGTCAGCCCGATCGTGAGCGCGGCGACGAGACAGCCCTGGAGCGCGACGAGCTCTGCCGGCAGGCGACTGCCGCCCCAGCACGCGAGAGTGAGCAGCGGGAAGACGATCGTGAGCTGGCCCGGGGAGAGGAACCAGGCGAGGTGCACCAGCGGGGTCGCCACCAGCAGCGCGATCCACTCGACGGGCCGCGACCGCACCCGCGCGCCGAGCTGATCGAGAAGCGCACGACGGTCGGTCGTGCGCCGCCGCTGCAGGTGCTCGGCGGTGGCGAACACCAGCGGCACGAGGACCACGATGCTGCCCAGATTGCGCGCGAGCCACAGCAGGCAGACGTCCCATCGCCATCCCGGCCCGGCGAGAAGCGACTCGGCTTCGATCAGCGGCACCGACAGCACGGCTCCGGCGAGCGCGGCGAAGAAGAACCACCACAGCTCGCCGCGGTCGAGCACCCGGGCGCCCGAGTGCGAGCGGAGGCCGGGGCGGCGTCTCCGGAGGAGCGCGGCGGGGACCACCGCCTGCACGACCGCGGCCACGGACCCGAAGAGACTGCCGAGCCACGTTCCGCCGGTGGCGACGACGATCGCGCAGGTGATCGCCGCCATGAGCGCGATGTCCACCACGACACCGCGGCGGCCGATTCGCGCGACCATCCACAGCACCGACACGGCGGCGGCCGGCCAGATCAGGCCGAAGTTGCTCTCCGGCAGGACCGTCGCACGCCCCACGGCGACGGCGAACGCGTAGACGAGGGCAGCGCCCAGCGTGGTCACCAGCTCCGGGATCCCCAACCGTCGAGTCCGGGTCGACGCATGCGCCACAGCTCGGCCTCCGTTCGTGGTCGCCCACTGCCCCCGCCCCCGCGGAGGTGCTGCCTCGAGCCTAGAAGAGATCAGCGGCGGCGGCGCTGCGGAACGGCGGAAGCGGACGCTGTCAAGCACCGACGCACACGGTCTCCGGACCGCTACCGTGTGCGAGCGGCATCCGCTGAGACGTCGACGCGACGGACGCGGTCCGACGTCGGCACCGGCCCCGCGCCGACCGCCGTCAGGAAGGGCCTCATGTCGCTGGATCCCGTCGGGCTGCTCTATCTCGCGGCCAGCATCGCGACGCTGGTCGCCGCCCTCCTGCCGCGCCTGCTGGGGCGCGTGCCGGTGTCGATGCCGATCGTGTTCGTCGCGGCCGGCATGGGCGCGTTCGCCCTCTTCCCCGACCTGCCCGACCCGAATCCGCTGCAGCACCCCGACCTCACCCTGCATCTCACCGAGGTCTGCGTGATCGTCTCGCTGATGGGCGCGGGGCTCGCGATCAACCGCCGTTTCAGCTGGCGCACCTGGTCGACGACCTGGCGGCTGCTGGGGATCACCATGCCGCTGTCGATCGCGGCCGTCGCCTTCCTCGGATGGTGGGGGCTGGGCCTCGGCGTCGCCAGCGCCGTCCTCCTGGCGGCGGCGCTCGCCCCCACCGACCCGGTGCTCGCGAGCGAGGTGCAGGTCAGCGAGCCCCTCACCGATGACGAGGGCGGCGACGACGACGAGGCCCGCTTCGCCGTGACATCGGAGGCGGGGCTCAACGACGGCTTGGCCTTTCCGTTCACGTATGCGGCGATCGCGATCAGCCTGGCCGGGGTCGCGCCATCCGGCTGGCTTGGAAAATGGCTGCTGCTCGACGTGCTCTGGCGTCTCAGCGTCGGCGTGCTCGTCGGGCTGGGAGTGGGATGGCTGCTGCGGCGAATGTTCTTCTCCTCCGTCTCGCAGCGGCTCGGCTTCGCCGACCGGGCGGACGGCTTCATCGCCCTCGGCGCGACGTTCCTCGCGTACGGCGCGGCCGAGGTCGCGGAGGGCTACGGGTTCGTCGCCGTCTTCGTGTGCGCGTGCACCATCCGGGCCGGCGAGCGCGCGCACGGTCTCCATGCGGTCCTTCACACCTTCGTGGAGCAGGTCGAGCGCCTGCTCACGGTCGTCGTGCTCATCCTGCTCGGCGGCGCCGTCGCGCGCGGTCTGCTCGAGGCCGTCGCCATCGAGGACGTGCTGTTCGCGATCGTGCTGATCCTGATCATCCGCCCCCTGCTGGGGTGGCTCGGGATGACGCCCGGCAAGACCGGGCCGCGCGAGCGCGGCGCCATCGCCTTCTTCGGGGTGCGCGGCGTCGGGTCGCTCTTCTACATCGCCTACGCGCTCGAGCACGGCGACTTCCCGGGGGCCGAGCGGCTGTGGGCTGTCGCCTCCCTCGTCGTCCTCGGCTCGGTGCTCGTCCACGGGGTGGCGGCCACCCCGGCGATGGCACTGCTGGATCGCGCGCGACGCCGGCGGGCGAAGCAGCGCGGCGAGCAGACCGGCGAGGTGGACATCCCCGTCTGAGCGACGGCAGGGCTCCGCCGCCTCTGGCCTTCGGCCCGGGGGCTGTCAAGGCCTTCGGCCCGGGTCGCGGTGCTGATCGGATGGGTCCATGCCTCCTCTCGCCTCGGCCGCAGGTTCGCTCCTCGCGCAGTTCTTCGTGGCGCTGACCCGCGTGCGGCACCCGCGCCCCATCCATCCGCACGGCGTCGCTCTCGCGGGCGAGATGCGCTGGCTCGGCGCGAGCGCATCGGGCATCTCGTGGATCGACGAGCCGCCCGCCGGCGCGGTCGCCGTGCGCGCACGCCTCTCGCGCTCGATCGGGGTGCCGGCACCCCTGCCCGACGTCATCGGCCTCGCGCTGCGAGCCGAGGGGTCGGCGGGCCCGGTGGATATCGCCTTCGCGTCCACCGGCCGGGCGCGGTTCTCCCGCTTCGCCCTCCTCCCGCGCCTCTCGCCCTCCGCCGCGTGGTCGAGCACGATCCTCCCGTACCGAGGCAGCCACGGACCGGTCCTGCTCGCGGTGCGCCCGCTCGGTCCCGACGATCTGCCGTCCGACCCGGAGGACATCGCCCGGAGGCTGCGGACGACCCCCTGGCGTCTGCGGGTCTACGCGGCGCGACCGAGGGGGCGGTGGCATCCGTTCGCCGACCTCACGCTGCGCGCCGAGGAGGGCACGCTCGACACCGGCCGGCGCATCGACGTCGGGCGTCACACGCCGCCGGGAGCGACCATCGCGCCGTGGATCTCCGCCCTGCGCGACCCGTCCTACCGCTCCGTGCAGGGGCGCTCCGGCGCCCGCGGCTGACCTCAGCGGGCTCCGCCCGCGCGGGCGGCGGCGACGGCTGCCCGCACCCCGCCCGTCCACGGCTCGCCGTGGCCCGGCAGCATGATGCCCGCCTCGGTCTCCGCCAGCGCGTCGAGCGATGACAGGGCCGTGCGGCTGTCGGCCGTCGCGGCGTTCGCGACGACATGAGGGCCGGTCTCGCCGGTGTACGGGTCGAGCGTCACGATCGCGTCGCCGGAGAACAGCACGCCGAGCTCGTCGAAGAGCAGCGCGCAGTGGCCGTCGGTGTGGCCCGGCGTCCAGAGGGGAACGGGTGCGCCGGGCGCGTCCAGCGACTTCCCGTGCACGAACGACCCGTCGGCGTCCACGCCCTTCACGTTCAGCGCGCCGTTGCGCACCATGCTCGCGAGCACGGGCAGCGCCTGCGGGTAGCGCACGAGATATGGGGGTCGGGCGGCCTCGTGACGGTACCGATACGGATGGCGGGCGAGCCGGCCATCCCGCGGGTGGACCTTCACCGGCACCCGGTGCTGATCGTGCAGCCGGCGCGCCATGCCGACGTGGTCGAAATGCGCGTGCGTGAGGAGGAGCGCATCGATGTCACCGACCCGCGCGCCGAGGTGCTCCAGCAGCTGCTGGAGCGGCCCCCACGTGCGCGGCAGACCCGCATCGACGAGGGTCATCCCCTCCGGACGGACGACGAGATAGCAGTTGACCTCCGCCACGTTCAGGCGGAAGACGCCGTCGGCCGGTTCGCTCCACGGAGGTGTGCTCGTGCTCATGACAGCACCCTGCGGCACCGATCGCGCAGGTTACAGAGGCTTGCCGCCGCGTGCTCGCGGTGTTAGGCGGCATGGTGCCACGCGCCCGGCGATATCGGAACCCCCTGCCCTCGCGGCGGACGAGCGCCTTTCATATGCAGAAGACGCCACCTTCAGGAGGAGCGAATGCCGAGATCAGAATCGAGCGGGGAGTGAAGCGCGCCCTCGGCTCCGACACCGTGGTCGTGATCCTCGGCGCCTCGAGCGGCATCGGCCGCGCGGCCGCGCGCCGGTTCGCGAAGCGGCGCACGCGGCTCGTGCTGTGCGCGCGGTCGACGGAGAGCCTCGCCGCGGTCGCGGAGGAGTGCCGGAAGCGCGGCGCGAGCGACGTCCTCCCCATCGCGCTCGACATCACGGAGTCGGACGCGGTCAGCGAGATGCTCGCGACAGTCGAGGCCCGCTACGGGCGGATCGACGTGTGGGTGGGGTCGAGCTCCGTCTACAGCTTCGGCCCGTACGAGACCCTGCCGCCCGAAGTGGTCCGACGCGTGATCGAGGTCAACCTCATCGGCCAGATGCAGGCGGCCCAGGCGGCCATCCCGCTGCTCGAGCGCGGGCGGGGCGTACTGATCCTCATCGGCTCGGTGCTGTCGGAGCTCGCCGCGCCCTACATCGCCCCGTACGTCGCCAGCAAGCACGGCATCGCCGGCTTCGCCAAGGTCCTGCGTCTCGAGCTGCGCGGTCGCGTCGACGTGTCGCTGGTCCTGCCCGCCACCGTCGATACCCCGATCTACCAGCACGCGGCGAGCAGCACCGGCCGGAGGCAGCGCGCACTGCCGCCGGCCATCTCGCCGGCGCGGGTGGCGCGGGCCATCGTCAAGACCGCGCGGCGCCCGCGTCGACGGATGGTCGTGGGCCGCGCTCAGGGAGCGGCCCTATATCTCCGCCCCTTCAGCCCCGCGCTCGTCGACGGGTTCATGTCGGCGTACATGCGCGTCGTCGGCGTGCGCACGCGCTCGGCCGCCCCCACCGACGGCAATCTCTTCCGGCCGGAGCCCGGCGTCAATGCGGTCGACGGCGGATGGCGCTGGTGGCGCACCGGGGAGGCGAAGCAGAAGGAGCGCTCTCGTCAACCCCATTAAGGCGCGGGGCGAGCAGTGCATACCGTCGAGAGACGACACACCGAGAGAACGCATTCGACGAGATTCCGAGGCAGATCATGGCGACAGTGCTGACAGGACAGATCGACGTGGCCGCCCCTCCGGGGCAGGTCTACGAGTGCTGGACGGACGTGGCGTCCTTCCCGGACGTCCTCGAGATGGTCCAGTCCGTCCGCGTCGTGGATGAGGTGCGGTCGTTCTGGCAGGTGCGGATCGGACGCAGCGTGCAGGACTTCTACGCCGACATCGTGGATGCCGTGCCGGGCCGGCGCGTCGGCTGGCAGAGCACCGACGGCATCCTGCACTCCGGGCACGTCGAGATCGAGGAGCAGGGCGACAGCACGCACGTGACGCTCCGCGCGGTGTGGGATCAGCAGGACCCCTTCGCCGGCATCGGCCTCCCGGTCGCCATCGACCAGGACATCGCGCAGCGCGATCTCCAGCGCTTCAAGCGGATGGTCGAGGCCCGCGCCCGCAGCGACATCTCGCGCTGAGACTCGGGCAGCGGGTCAGGACGCCGGTTCCTCCTCCGGCGGATACCAGACCCGCTGCCCCTCCACGCGCGCGAACGACGTCAGCGTGTGGGGCCGATTCGACGTGCGGCTCATTATGTCGAGCACCTCGACGCCGCGCACCACGAGCGCGTCGCCGATGAGGGAGCGATGGCAGCGCCACGGCACCGCCTCCGCGCACATGATCGCCACGCGCCGCTCCTCCGCGAGCCCGATGAGCTCGTCCACGCCGCCGGCGAATGCCTCCGTCTGCATGTAGTCGGCGTAGCTCTGGAAGCTGTGGTTGCGCCACGCCCCGTTGACGGTGGGCTCGCCCACGCGCGTGTACCGCCGTCCGCCGAGATCCTCGAGGAGGCGATACCCGATGCCCGCGGCCTCCAGGGAGCGGGGCAGCTCGTCACGCCCGAACTGCGGGTTGCGGCGCGATCCCACCACCGAGCGCACGTCGCCGATGAGCTCGACGCCGTTGACCTCGAGCATCTCGAGGAACTCCTCCAGCGGATGGTTGGAGTGCCCGACCGTCAGCACCTGCGTCGTCATGGATCCTCCCTGCCGCCACGCTAGCAACCCGCGTCAGTCGGCGGCCGGCACGTACATCACGACGTGCAGGTCGACGGCGTCGGATGGCACGAGACGGTGATGATCGAAGGCGAGGAGACCCTCCTCGCGATGCCGGAACATCCGCCGCCGCGAGGCGAAGCGCGACACCTCCAGCTCCGACCACTGCTCGCGGAAGTCGAGGCTGGAGGCGAGGAGCCGGTCGACGAGCGCGCGATGTCGCGGTGCGCCGAGACGCACGCCCGCCTCCGCGCGGAACTCCGCCAGGAACCGACGGCTGTCGCGCGCCCAGTCCGGCAGCATCTCGCGGAGCTCCGGGTCGGTGTAGATGAGCCAGAGGAGGTTGCGGTCGGCGACGTCGAGCGTGGCGATGCGCGGATACAGCCAGGCGTACCGCGGGTTCCAGCCGGCGATCGCCCAGTCGGTGGCGACGACGAACGCCGGGAAGTCGAGCGCGTCGACCAGCCGCTGCAGATGCACCGGCACGCTGTCGCGGTCGGGGGCGGATGGCCCCGCCTCCTGCTCCGCGAGGGCGAGCACGTACTCGGTCTCGTCGGCCGTGAGCGCGAGCACACGCGAGACCGCGACGAGCACCTGCCGAGAGACGTTGATGTCGCGCCCCTGCTCGAGCCACGTGTACCAGGAGCCGCTCACCCCGGCGAGCGTCGCGACCTCCTCGCGGCTGAGTCCGGTGTCGCTGCGCCGCGCGGACAGCGGGAGGCCGAGCGCGGTCCGGCTCGCCGATCGCCGCCGCGCCCCGAGGAACTCTCCGAGCTGCTCGCGGCGAGGAGTGCGAGGGCGGATCACTCCCCGATGGTACTCGCAGTACCAGTACCGGCCGTGACTCCCCATGATCCGAGGAAGGTGCGTGACTGAGACCATGCCCGCACTCCGCTCCCGCACGATCACCCACGGCCGCAACATGGCCGGCGCCCGCGCACTGCTGCGCGCCGCCGGCGTTCCCGGAGCGGACATCGGGCGGAAGCCCATCATCGCCGTCGCCAACTCGTTCACCGAGTTCGTCCCCGGGCACACGCACCTCGCCCCCGTCGGCCGCATCGTCTCCGAGGCCATCACCGCCGCAGGCGGCGTGCCCCGCGAGTTCAACACCATCGCCGTCGACGACGGCATCGCCATGGGCCACGGCGGCATGCTCTACTCGCTGCCCTCGCGCGACCTCATCGCCGACTCCGTCGAGTACATGGTGAACGCGCACTGCGCCGACGCGCTCGTGTGCATCTCGAACTGCGACAAGATCACCCCCGGCATGCTCCTCGCCGCGCTGCGCCTCAACATCCCGACCGTCTTCGTCTCCGGCGGCCCGATGGAGTCGGGACGCGCGACGCTCGTCGACGGCACCGTGCGCACCCTCGACCTCGTCGACGCGATCTCGGAGGCGGTCAACGAGAACGTCTCCGACGCCGACATCCAGCGCATCGAGGAGGCGGCGTGCCCGACGTGCGGCTCGTGCTCCGGCATGTTCACCGCCAACTCGATGAACTGCCTCACCGAGGCCATCGGCCTCTCGCTCCCCGGCAACGGCTCGGTGCTCGCCACCCACACCGCCCGCCGCGCGCTGTACGAGAAGGCGGGCTCGCTCGTCGTCGACATCACACGCCGCTACTACGACGAGGACGACGCCTCGGTGCTCCCCCTCAACATCGCGACGCCGGCCGCCTTCGGCAACGCCATGGCGCTCGACATCGCGATGGGCGGCTCGACGAACACGATCCTCCACCTCCTCGCCGCCGCGCACGAGGCGGGCGTCGCCTTCGGCCTCGACGAGATCGACGAGGTCTCCCGTCGTGTGCCGTGCCTGGCGAAGGTCGCCCCGAACGTCGCGGACGGCCGCACCTACTACATGGAGGATGTGCACCGCGCGGGCGGCATCCCCGCCCTCCTCGGCGAGCTCCGCCGCGGCGGTCTGCTCGACGAGAACGTGCACACCGTCCACGCGCAGACGCTCGGCGCCTGGCTCGACGAGTGGGATGTCCGCGGCGGCTCCGCGAGCGACGAGGCGCGCGAGCTGTGGCACGCGGCGCCGGGCGGTCGGCGCTCGTCGACCGCGTTCTCGCAGTCGGAGCGCTGGCGGGAGCTCGACGTCGATGCGGCCGGCGGCTGCATCCGCGACGTCGAGCACGCGTACTCGAAGGATGGCGGCCTGGCGGTGCTGCGCGGCAACATCGCCGTGGACGGCGCGGTCGTGAAGACCGCCGGCGTCGACCCCTCGATCTGGACCTTCACCGGCCCGGCGGTCGTCTGCGAGTCGCAGGATGAGGCCGTGCAGAAGATCCTCGCGAAGGAGGTCGCGGAGGGCGACGTCGTCGTCATCCGCTACGAGGGCCCCAAGGGCGGCCCCGGCATGCAGGAGATGCTCTACCCCACGTCGTTCCTCAAGGGACGCGGCCTCGGCAAGAAGTGCGCGCTCATCACCGACGGCCGCTTCTCGGGCGGCACGTCGGGCCTGTCCATCGGACACGTCTCGCCCGAGGCGGCGGCCGGCGGGCTCATCGCGCTCGTGGAGGACGGCGACATCGTCTCGATCGACATCCCGACGCGCGCGATCTCGCTCGACGTGCCCGACGCGGAGCTCGAGCGGCGCCGCGCCGAGCTCGAGGCGAACGGCGGCTACCGTCCGAAGGACCGCGTGCGTCCGGTCTCGGCCGCCCTCCGCGCCTACGCCGCGTTCGCCCAGTCGGCGGACAAGGGCGCGGTGCGGGTCGTTCCGGAGATCTGAGAGAGAGGATGGTCGGGTGCTGCGCCCCGCCCTCATCGCCGATGCCCCGGCCATCCTCGACCTGCGCGATGCGCTCGCCGACTGGCATGCCTCGCGCGGCATCGGGCAGTGGCGCCGCGGTCAGATCCCGCTGCGCGAGATCGAGGCGCAGATCGCGGATGGCCAGTGGCACGTCCTCGACGGAGCCGCGGGCGTCGATGCGGCCTGCCGCGTGCTCGACGAGGATCCGACCTTCTGGGAGGACTCCGAGACCGCCGACGCCGGGTACATCCACGGTTTGATGGTGGCGCGATCGCGCTCCGGCGAAGGCCTGGGGGCGCGCGTGCTGGACTTCGCCGAGAGCCTCATCGCCGGTCGCGGCTGGTCGTCGTCTCGGCTGGATTGCATGGCGGCCAACCCCGGCCTCCGCACGTACTACGAGGGCCGGGGCTACGCCCTGCGCGGCGTCCGGGCGTTCCCGCCGGACTCGGGCCGCTATCCCGCCGCGCTCTTCGAGAAGAGCCTCGACGCGGACCAGCGATCGCGGTGAATCAGGTCACCGCCCCTTGCGACGGTAGTATCCGTCGGTGAGGGGCGGGAAGTGCGGGATCGGCACGGGCCTCTGAGAGGGGTGCCGTCCCGCCGCAGACGTTGCGCCCTGGGGCGAGCTGCGTCTGTGCGGGTCCGCGTTCGGCAGTGGTTCGATCATGATCCTGCGTCCTCGTCCATCGTCCGTGGATCGTCTTCGATCACGTGATGTCGCACCTGCCCGGCACGACGGCAGCGGGGGCCGCGCACGTGGTGCGCTGCCCCCGCTGAGGATGCCGTTTACTTGAAGGCGTCCTTGACGTTCTCGCCGGCCTTCTTGAACTGGGCGCCAGCCTGGTCGCCTTCGCCCTCGGCCTCGAGCTTCTCGTTGTCGGTCGCGTGCCCGGCAGCTTCCTTCGCCTTGCCCGCGAGGTCCTGACCTGCGTTCTCGATCTTGTCACCGAGTCCCATATGGGCCCCCTCTCGTCGTCCTGCGGTCGAGATCCCATATCACCACGCGCGGGGCGCGAAGGGAACGGGGTTGACAGCGTCTGAGCGAAGAGGCAGGACGGGTCAGGGCAGCTCGCCCGCGATGTGCTCCTCGACGAGGGTCACGCCGCCCAGCACGTTCGCGGAGACGGCGAGCTCTTCCAGCCAGGCGCGATTGAGCTCGGGCGCGACGGGCTCGTCGAATTCGAACCGCAGCGGCACCGCCGGATGGACCCAGATCGTGCTGCGCCCTGCGGGCTCGCCCTCGGGATGGCGCCATGACACGGCGAACCCCTCGTGGCGACGCAGCTTCGTGACGATCACGACCTTCAGATGCGCGAGGGTGCGGTCGTCGATGTGAATCGGAGCCGCTTCGGAGCCGTAGTACAGAACACCCACGGATCGACCCTACCCCTCAGGAGGCGAGGGACCGGTCCTCCACCGCGTCGCCGCCGGTCGCGAGGGCGTCCGCCTCCAGCCCGCTCTTGAAGCCCTCGAGCGCGCGCTGCAGATGCGCGTCGGCCATCTCGCTGCCGTCGGCGACCCCCTCGATGTCCCACGCCATGCGCAGCGTCACCCACGTGCCCGCGCCCTCGGGCGCGAGCTCCACGCGTCCGTTGTGCACGACGCCGTCGGTGCTCTGCCACACCAGCCGATCCGGCGCGACCTGCTCGACGACATCCACGTAGATGTCGTCGACGAAGCCGCCCACGGAGATCGTCCAGCGCGAGCGCACGTCGTCGATGCGCCGGACCGCGGTCACCGTGTCGATGAATCGCGGAAACGCCTCGACCTGCGCCCACTGCCGGTAGGTCTCGTCGATCGGCGCGGCGACATGGATCCGCGCCATCAGGGTCCTGGTCATGATCCCTCCCCAGGGTGCATCGGGCGTCGGGTCGCCCTCGGTGTCCAGATCCTAGACCCGGCTCCGACGTCGGCGCACGCGTTCTCGGCAGATGGACGAGCGCTCCATGGTCAGCCGACGTGCTCGACGAGTCCCTCGTCCTCGACGAGCTCGAGTGCGAGCACCCGGTAGCCGGCGCTCTCGAAGAAGACCGTCATGCGGTCGTCCTCGACGTCCATCACGGTGCCGTCGCCCCACTCGCGATGACGCACCCGATCGTCCACGCGGTAGCCGCTCTCCTGCCCCGACGCCTCGACGTCCGGCGTCTCGGCCGCATGGCCCTCCAGGCACGTGTCGCAGTTGCCGCAGGGGTCGGCGAGCTCCTGCCCGAAGTACCCCAGCAGCACCTGGCGACGGCACCTCCGCGTCTCGGCGTAACCGCGCAGCATCTCGATGCGCGACTGCTCGACGCGCTGCCTGTCCTCGACGTGCGCGAACGCCGCCGCCACCGCCTCCGCATCGTCGACGTGGGCCCGCAGGGAAGCGCCGCGCCGGTTCAAGCGCACCGATCCCGTGTCCGACAGCAGCGCGAGAAGCGCGACCGTGCGGCGCAGCGGGATCCCCGCGGCGTCGGCCACCGCCTGCCGCGCGTGGTGCCCGTCGCGCAGCGCGCCGAGCACGGCGCGGATGTCGTCGGCGTCGGTTCCGCGCGAGGCGAAGAAGCGGCGGATCCCCAGATCCTCCGGCCGATAGTGCAGGGTGGCGCGGGCGGAGCCGCCGTCGCGACCGGCTCGGCCGAGCTCCTGGTAGTACGCGTCGATCGACTCGGGCGCGTCCGCGTGCACGACGAAGCGCACGTCCTCCTTGTCGATGCCCATGCCGAACGCCGACGTCGCCACGACCACGTCGAGGTCGCCGTCGCGGAACTCCTCGTGCACGCGATTGCGCTCGCCCACGCGCAGACCCGCGTGGTACGCGGCCGCGCGCAGTCCGCGCTCCGCGAGCTCCGCCGCGTAGCGCTCGGTGTCGCGCCGCGTGGAGGTGTAGATGAGACCGGGGCCGGGAAGCCCCACCACCTCCTCGACCACCGCGTGCCGCTTGCCGGCGTCGTCGACGTGGCGACGGACATCCAGCGCGATGTTGACGCGGTCCATGTCGCCCACGAGCACCAGCGGATCGCGCATGCCGAGGCGCTGCATGATCTCCTCGCGCACGGGCGTGGACGCGGTGGCGGTCAGCGCGACGACGGGCGGGCGGCCGAGGCGCTCGGCGAGCGACCCGATGAGGAGGTAGTCCGGGCGGAAGTCGTGCCCCCAGGAGGTGATGCAGTGCGCCTCGTCGATGACGAGCAGCGAGATCTCGCGCTTCGCCAGCGCGCTGATCACGTCCTCCTTCGCGAGCTGCTCGGGGGCGAGGAGCACGTACTCCGCCTCGCCCTCCTCCAGCTGCCGCCATGCCTCGCGGCGAGCGCGGGCACCGCGTGCGGAGTTCAACGCCACGGCATGCGGAGCCGCCGGAGCGTCATCGAGGCCGATGAGCTGATCCTCCTGCAGGGCGATGAGGGGCGAGACCACCACCGTGATGCCGGGGAGAAGCGCTCCGGTCACCTGGTACACCGCCGACTTGCCGAAGCCCGTCGCCCACACGGCCAGGACATCGCGCCCCTGCGATGCCGCGTCGATTGCCTCGATCTGCTCCGGACGCAGCTGCTCGAGGCCGAAGCGCTCGCGCGCGGTCTCCTCGATCTCCGCGGTGCGCGGCACGGCCGGGCTCATGCGAAGATCACCGCCATCCCGCTCTCGGGCTGGGCAGGGATCCGCCGGAGACTGATCCGCAGGTCCTGGATCGGCACCTCGTAGGGGCGCCCGCTCACGAGCAGCGACAGCGCAGCGGCGACGAGATCCGACGTGGCGAGCTCGCCGGGGCAGCGGTGCGCGCCGAGCCCCTCCCCCGCTCCCTGCGCCACGATGGCCTTCGGCGAGGCGTCGGCGAACCGGAACGGATCGAAGGCGTCGGGCTGCCGCCACAGATGCGGCGAGTGGTCCGTGCCGTAGAGGTCCAGCAGCATCCACTGTCCGGCCGGAAAATCCACGCCGTGCAGGCGGAACGGATCGGTGGCCACGCCGCCGATCACAGGGAAGAACGGGTAGAACCGGCGCACCTCGTCGGCCATCCAGCGCGTGCTCGATTCTGCTCCCTCGCCTATACGCGCCTTCCAGTCGGGATGGTGGTGCAGCGCGTGCGCGGCGAAGGCGACGAAGCGGGCGACGGCGACGACCGGGCGCAGCAGATTCAGCAGCTCCACGGCGGCCACGGCGGTGTCCAGCCGGCGGCCATCCTCTTCGTGGTGCGCGAGCCGCCCCACGATCGTGACGTTCTCGCCGTGGGCCCTCGCGTCGTCGATCAGTCCGCCCGCCCAGTCCTCCATCCGCCGCCGCCGGGTGCGTGCGGCCCAGTTCACCGGGCCGACGCTCGCGGCGTGGTCGATCATCGAGCGGAGGTCCGCGGCGATCTCCTTCTCCTCGTCGGCGGGGAGCGCGAGACCCACCCAGCGCAGTGCGGCGCGGGCGAGTGCCACGCTGGCGAGATCGAGGAGCTTCACCCGCACCCCGCGGGACTTCTCCACCTCGGCCTCCCATTCGGAGCGGAAGAGGGAGACGAGCGTCCCGCGCCCGCCCTCGGCGAACTCCGTCATCAGGGCGCGCCGCTCGCGATGCCGCTCGCCCTCGAGCGCCTGGACGCTCCCCTCGTCCTGGAGGAGGTGCATCGTCGAGCGGGGAATGGCGCCGCTGCGGCGGAAGCCGCCCGCGCCGAAGACGTGCGCGGCCTCCGCTCCGCGCGCGACGACGACGGAGCGCCCCATCAGGCGCGTACGGAACGCGTCCGCGCCGACGTCGCGGTAGCCGCGGATGCCGAAGGCGTAGCCGTCGCGCACGAACCGCAGGGTGGCGTCTGCGGCGAGGGTCGGGACGCCTGCCTCTGCCGGGCGGTCGGACGGTCGCGGAGCAGCGGAGGCAGAGGCGGTCATGTGTCGAGGAAACCAGGACGCGGTGGCGCCCGCACGGGCTTGACAGCGGATCGCGCGCGGCGCATCGTGGGGTCACCTGGCGACGGCACACCGTCCACAGGGGTGTCAAGCCCGCTCCCCGCACGCGAGAGGCGGGTCGACACTGTCTCTCACGCTTCGCACGCGTTCGACGTCGTCGTCGAGATCGGAGGCACGAACATGAGTCTGTTGGCCGAACCTGCCCGCGATGGAGCTTCGAGCGGAGGTCGCACCGAGCCGCCCGGCCGCGTGCTGGGGGCGAAGGTCATCCCCGTCACGCTGACCCGCTATCAGGTGGCCGTCGGCGACGAGGTGCGGGGGTACCTCTGCTGCGCGGGTGAGGGCTGGGAGTGCTACGCAGGCCGATCCTTCGCGACCGCGGAGCCGATCGGGGTGCGCAAGACGCTGCGCGACGCCGTGCGCGCAGTGGTCGGCTAGCCGCTCGTCAGTCGTCGACCGCGCCGGCGCCGAGCGCGGCGCCGGCGAGCGAGCCCGAGAGCTCGCGGCGGGCGCGCTGCCGTTCGGCTCCCGTGCCGCGCACCAGGATCTCGCGCACGCCGATCTCCGCCGTGTCGGTGTCGCCGTTCGCGGCGAGCGCCGGCCGGACATGCGCGAGCAGCGCCTCGACGACCTCGGCGGCCGGAGCCGCACGACCGGTCCCCGGGTCGACGAGGTCTCCGCGCACACCCCAACGCGCGGCCATCCACGACGCCAGTCGGATGGCCTGGGCCGGCAGCGGGTTCGGCTCGTCGCCGCGCCGCCACTCGTCGACCGCGGTGTCGACGAGCCCGCGGATCAGGACGGCGAGCGTGATGGTGTCCTCGGGGTCGAGGCAGACATCGGCCACCCGCACCTCCACGGTGGGGTGCCGACGGGAGAGCCGGGCGTCGAAGTAGATCTGGCCGTCGTCGAGGATGCCGCCGGTCGCGAGGAGCGACTGCACGAGCTGCTCGTACCGCTCCGGAGTGCCGACGAGCTCGAGGGGCCCCGCGGTCGGCCAGAGGTGCCACACCACGTGCCGATAGCTGGCGAAGCCGGTGTCGGAGCCGTCGCGGAAGGGCGAGTTCGCGCTCAGGGCGAGGATGACGGGAAGCCAGACGCGGATGCGGTCGAGCACCGCGACGCCCTCCGCGGCGTCGTCGATCGCGACGTGCACGTGCAGGCCGCACTCGAGGGTCCCCTGCGCCATCCCGCGGAAGCGCTCGCGCACCGCCGCGTACCGCGGCCCCTCGCTCAGGTGCGTGCGCTGCGGGACGGGCGACGTCGCCAGGGCGAGCGCGCGACCGTCGAGCTCGCGGGCGAGGCCATCCGCCGTCTCGCGCCCGGCACGGACGGCGCGGCGCAGCTCGTCGGCGGTGCGGCAGGGCTCGACGACGACCTCGACCATCTCCTGCGCGACCTCGGAGGTCATCGCGAACCCGCGCAGCTCGTGCTCGCCGGACCGCTCCAGGATCTCCGGCGCGAGCGGCCGCGGCCGCCCCGTGGTCGCGTCGACGAGCAGCAGCTCTTCCTCCACACCGAACGTCCTCATGCTCCGAGTATCGGTGCGCGCGGATGCCGGATGCACGCGCTTGCCAGGGACGAGCCGCATCGGGTAACGCGGATGCGGCTCGTCCAAGATGGGATGCTTCTCGAGACCCACACCTCAGGAGGAGCGCATGCCCCGATCCAGCTTCCCCGGCGGGACCTCCGTCAGCCTGCTCGACATCTACGCGGATGCGGCCCCGGACGGCGTCTGCGGCGGCAGCCCGCATATGCACCTCGTCTCCACCGAGGCGTACATCGTCGTGGCGGGGCGGGGCGCGCTCCAGACCATCGACGCGTCGGGCTTCCAGGAGACTCCGCTGACGGAGGGCGTCGTGGTCTGGTTCACGCCCGGCACCATCCACCGCGCCGTGAACCACGGCGGCCTCCGCGTGGCGGTGCTCATGAGCAACGCCGGACTGCCGGAGGCGGGCGACGCGGTCCTCACCTTCCCCGCCGACGTCCTCGCCGACCCCGAAGCGTATGCGCGGGCGGCGGACCTCGGCGCCCCCGAGGGGCGGGGCGAGCGCGCAGCCCGACGCCGCGACCTGGCGGCGGCCGGCTTCGCCGACCTGCGGATGGCCGTGGAAGCGGGAGACGGATCCGCACTGGCGGCCTTCCATGAGCAGGCGGGCCGACTGGTGCGGGAGCGGTCGAAGGGGTGGGGCGAGCTCGTCGCCGAGGGTCCGCTCGCCCTGGCGCAGCAGAGCCTCGATCTCGTCCGCGCCGTCGAGGACGGCGACGCCCGCCATCTGTCGGAGGCGCGGGTGCGATCCGCATCGACGCCCGCCGAGCCCGGCTACGGCATGTGCGGGCGGTTGCGCCCGTTCGACGTCTCCGACTGAGCCCGCTCTCGGGGGCCCGGGCGCTCCCCGTGAGAGAATCGAGGGTTGCCGCACCCGCGGCGAGCGCCCGGGACCGGGCGCGGCGAGAGGATCGGAGCGGCCGACGTGAGCGGAGTCCCCCGGGATGTCGCGCGCCTCACGGAGGCGCGCGAGGGTGCCGCCCTCGGACTCGTCCGCAGCCGCTGGGCGCCGCTCATCATCGCGGTGTTCCACGCCTCCTTCTCGCAGGAGGTGAAGCGGGTCCGCGCGGAGCGCCTGCACGTGCAGGTCGACACCTATCTGCACGAGCTGCGCGACGCGGGCTTCGAGGTGCCGGCGCAGGAGGAGGGCCGCGCGCTCTGCCTCTCGTGGATGCGCAGCCAATGGCTCCGACGCGTCCCCCTCGACGACGGCGGCGAGGCGTACGAGCTCACCTCGCACGCGCTGGCTGCCATGCGCATGCACAGCGAGCTCTACCGCGAACGCGCGCTCCTCAGCGAATCGCGGCTCACGACCATCCTCGACGCGGTGCGCCGCTGGGCGACCGAGGCGAACCCCGACGAGACCGCCCGAGTCGCGGCGCTCGACGCGGAGATCGCGCGCCTCTCGGCTGAACGGGATCGGCTGGTCTCGGGCGGCGAGGTGGCCGTCGCCGATGACGAGCGCATGCTCGGGGGATACACCGACCTGGTCGAACTCCTCGACCAGCTCCCCGGCGACTTCCGTCGCGTCGAGGAGGCGCTGGACGCCATCCACGATCAGATGGTGCGCGACTTCCGCGCCGAGGAGCGCCCCAAGGGAGAGGTGCTCGCGGACTACCTCGCGGCCAGCACCCGGCTGGCATCGCAGACGCGCGAGGGACGGGCCTTCCAGGGCGCCCTCACGGTCCTCGGCGATGAGGAGCTCCTCGCGACGTTCCGCGAGGACCTCCGCGCGATCATGACGCATCCGTTCGCACGCGACCTGTCTGCGGAGGACCGCGCCGCCTTCGTGAACGCCGACGCCGTGCTGCGGCGCGGCCTCCGCGACGTGCAGACCCGGCAGCAGCGCGCCTCGCAGTCGCTCGCGGAGTACCTCGCCGCATACGACTCCATGCAGGAGCGCGAGCTCACCCGCACGCTGCGGCGCGTGGAGCAGGAGCTCGCGGTGTGGATGGAGACCGCCCGCGCGCGCGACACCGTCCCGCTGCCGTGGATGCCCGCGCGCCTGGAGATGGAGCACCTGCGCACGCGCTTCCACGACCCGAGTCGCGAGCGGCCGGCTCCGCCGCTCGAGGACGTCTCGGCGCAGGCGCCCGCGCCGCCGTCGCTCGACGACGTGCGCCGACAGGGCGGGCCGCTCCTCGGCGAGGTGCGACAGGCGCTCACCTCGGCGGCCGCTCGCGGCGCGGCGACGCTGTCGGAGGCGTTCAACGCGCTCCCCGACGACCTGCGCCGCCCCGTCGAGGTCTTCGGCGTCGCGCACCTCGCGGCCGAGCACGGCCTCCCCGCAGGGCTGGCGGACGATGGCGGGGTCGTCCGGACGATCCGCCCCGACGGCACCGTGCGCGCCTTCGCGCTCCCCGCCCTGCAGCCCCCGACCGAGACACCAGGAGACGGCCATGACGACGCCTGACCACGGCTCCGCTGACCACGACTCCACGGAGAACGCCTTCGCCGACGACGCCTTCACGGTCGCCGACCCGATCGAGGACGCGCCCGACGACACCCGGCTGTCGCTCTTCGAAGGCGACGAGGGCATGCTGACGCTCGAGCAGCGCCGGTGCCTCGTCGTCGTGCTGAAGCACCAGATCATCACCGACGACCGCGACGAGTGGCCTGTGCTCGTCCGCGACGCGCGGCTCATCCGCAGCCGGCTCAACGACCTCTTCCTCGACCTCGTGATCGACCGAGACCGCGGAGTCGCCTACAAGGTGCAGATCCGCTCCGGCGCGTCGGGCTACGTGCCCCCGCTTCTGCGCGACACCGCCTACACGCGCGAGGAGACGGTCCTCCTCGCCCACCTGCGGCAGCGCCATCTCGCCGAGCGCGGCAGCGGCCATCCGCACGCGCACATCGATCGCGACGACTGCCTCGCGGCGGTGGCCCAGTTCCGCCCGGCGACCGCGACCGACCGCTCGGGCGACGAGAAGAAGGCGGGCGCCGCCGTCGACGCCCTCGTCAAGGCCGGCATCCTCGTGAAGGCCGACGGCGACGACCGCTTCCTCATCTCCCCCGTGATCGAGACGCTGCTGCCGATCGACCGGCTCCGGGTCATCCAGGAGTGGCTGGCCGAGCAGAACCGGCCGGAGAACGCGCGGCGACGACGCGACGAGACGCTGCCCGATGAGCCGGACGACGCCCTGCCGGACGACGACGACGACGAGGAGGACGCCGCGTGAGCGACCTGTTGATCGCCGGCTACGACGACGAGACCGCCCAGTGGCGCGCCAGCCACCTGCAGGTGCTCAACTGGGGCGGCTTCCACGGCCACCACCGCGTCGACTTCGACCGCGACGCCACCCTCATCTCCGGCGGCTCCGGCACGGGCAAGAGCACCCTGCTCGACGCGTACATCGCGCTCATGATGCC
Source organism: Microbacterium oryzae (assembly GCF_009735645.1). Taxonomy (NCBI): domain Bacteria; kingdom Bacillati; phylum Actinomycetota; class Actinomycetes; order Micrococcales; family Microbacteriaceae; genus Microbacterium; species Microbacterium oryzae. The sequence continues at coordinate 2,128,042 of NZ_CP032550.1, forward strand.
CGCCACGGTGCCGTTCAACGGCGCCTCGAACGACGCCACCATCGGCCGCGCCCGCGGCGCCGACCAGCGCAACGTGCTGACGTACCTGCGCGGCAAGCGCGACAGCGTGCGCGACGTCGAGCGCGTGCTGCGCGGCGACGGCGCGAGCGTCTGGGGCATCATCTCGATGACGTTCGTCGACGGCTCCGGCCGCCGGTACACGGCGCTGCGCACCTACTTCGCCCCGGCGGGAGCGCAGCGGAGCACCGAGGTGCGCTCGCGGCACCTCACCCTCGAAGGCGACGTGCACCTCCCCGACCTGGCCGAGTTCGCGGACGGCCGCTTCGACCCGCGCGCGATGCGGGCGCGGCTCTCGACGCTGCGCTACCACGAGACCACCCAGGACTTCCTCGCGGCGGTCGCCGCGCGCCTGGGGATCGGCGAGGGCGGCAACAGCGACAACGCCCTGCGCCTCCTCTCCCGCATCCAGGCGGGGCACCAGGTGCGCACGGTCGACCGGCTCTAC